>DATMLK010000160.1:0-9886 GCA_035570215.1 Acidobacteriaceae bacterium | reverse complement strand
TCGCCGTCTGCCGTGGGGTCGGCCTCATGCGCAGGCTCGGCGGGGGCCATGTTCGCCGCTGCCGCGGTCTTCGAGTGTTTACCATGACGCGTGGTAAGCGGCGGGGTTGTGTCGTCCGGTACCGGCGCGACGTTCACGTTGTCAGCATCGCCGTTCTGGTTGCCGCTCATCTCGGTGACCAGTTCGCTCTGCGGCACGGTGGCGGCGATGGGCTTGCTGGTGGGCGCGGCGGTGGCCTGCACCTTACCCGGCTGCGCGCTGAGCGAGGCCACGTCGCCGGTGTTGTGGGTGCGGTGCGAGGTGGTGTTGGGCACGCTGGTGGAGGATGCGGGCGCGGAGCCGGTGGCTGCGTCGAGCGCGACGTCTCCCGAGGGATGGGAGGTGCCGGTGCGCTCCTGCGCCAGCTCGGGATTGGTCTGCAGGGCGGCGGCAGCGGCGACGTTGCTCGCCGTTCCGGCAGGCGCCGCAGGCGCGTTCGCGGCGGCGGATCCACCATGGATGTCGATGATGAGGCGATAGGGATTCGGCAGCAGGAAGGCCGAGTAGTCGGTGACATCGTTCACATCGAGCACGATGCGGATGACGCCGTCGGAGAACTGCGCGGCGCGGATCTTTTTGAGGAAGCCGTCGTCGGTCACATCGAAAGTCTTGCCGGCGAGCTCGGGGGATAATTTTGCCCCGTGCAGGTCAAAGTAGATGCGGTCCGGATGCGGCACGCGCGCGGCCTCATACTGCACCTCGTCGCTGAGATCGATGGCGACGCGAGTGTAGCTCGCGGTGGACCAGTGGCGGATGCCGGTGATGAGCGCGGGCGGCCCGGTCGTTTTCACTCCGCTGTCGAATGCGGGCAGCACGGTGTCGACCGGCGGAGAGGAAGCGGTCTCGCTGGGAGGGAGTGCTACGGCGGGCGGCGCAGGCGCATTGGCTGCAGTGGTTGCCGAGGGAATGCGCTGGCCATGCTTCAACACGATGAGATCGGCCTGTGCCTCAGGAGCCTTATCGCTGTGCGGATAGGTCTTGATCAGCTCGGCATACTTCGCCTTCGCGGCGGGACGATCGTTGAGGTCGTTGGCTTCGATGGCGGCTTCGGCCATCAGGGCGTCGGCGCGGTAGTGACTGGCGGGGTAGTTCTTGCGCAGGAACTCGTACTGGCCGACGGCATTCTGCGAGAGCTTCTTGTCGTTCAGTTGCTCGCCTGCCTGGGTGAGCAGCTCGGCGACGGCGATGATGCTGTCGGGCGCGTGCAGGTCAGCAGGATTCTTGTGATAGATAGCGCGGAACTGGTCCATCACGGCGTTGTACTGCGCGCGCGTGGGTTGTGCCGGCAGTGCTGTGCGCGTGGCGACGGCCGCATCGTAAGGCGCGAGTATTTTTTTCTTCGTATTCTTCGCGGCGCAGGGCAGGGCAGTGCTCACGAGAAGCAATGTAACGAGGAGCCGTTTTGTAGTGTGCGTTGCCATGCGAGCGTAGTCCGTCCAGACTGCCCTCAGTGTAGGCGAGCAGGCTGTGGTTTCCCGCGCAATGCGCGCAGGCGGAACCTTCGCAGATTCCCATTTTTGTCATTCCGTACGCTGAGCGGCTCTGAGCGAAGTGAAGAGAAGTCGAAGCGGGAGGAATCCGCTTTTTTCTTTCGGATTAAGCAGGAGCCTTTAGGCCCATGAAAAGCGGCGATAAGAAAGAGGGCTTTAGCCCCGGGCATTCGATGGCCCGGGCCTAAAGGCCAGATTGTGATGAGTATTTTCGTGGGGCTGAAGCCCCACGCTTAATCCTAAAAGCAAAAAAGGAGCCGTGCGCAGCATTAAGAGAGCAGCGAGCTGACGACCTCGGCCGCGCTCGCCAGCGTGGCGTCGAGCGCGCTGGCGTCCGAGCCGCCGGCCTCGGCCAGGTCGGGGCGGCCGCCGCCTTTGCCGCCGACCTTTGCCGCCAGCAGACCCACGATCTTGCCCGCCTGCACCTTGCCGGTCAGCTCCTTGGTGACGCCGGCGATCAGCGTGACCTTGCCGTCGATCGCAGCGCCGAGCACTACCACGCCTTCGCCGAGCTTGCCGCGGAGGGAATCGACTAAAGCGCGCATCTGGTTCTTGTCCAGCCCGTCGACGCGCTGGGCGAGGACTTTAACGCCCTTGACCGTGACGGCGGCATCGCCAGCGTTTTCCATGGATGACGCCGCGGACTTCATGCGCGCGTCGTCCAGCTCGCGGCGGAGCTTCTTCAGTTCATCTTCCTGCGCGGAGATCTTCTGCTGCAGCGCCTCGGCAGGATTACCTTCGCCGCCTCCGGTAATTCGCGCGGCCATCCTGGCAACGTCGAAGTCGCGGCGGAACTCGGCGAGCGAGCCTGTACCGGTCACGGCTTCGACCCTGCGCACGCCGGAGGAGACGGAGTTTTCACCCAATAATTTGATCAACCCGATCTCGCCGGTTGCGCCCGTGTGGATGCCGCCGCAGAGCTCGGTGGAGAAGTCACCGATCTTGACCACGCGCACTTTTTCGCCGTACTTTTCGCCGAAGAGCGCCATCGCACCGTAGTCGTTGATGGCCTCGTCGATCGGCACGTCCACGAAAGTCTGCACAGGAGTGTTCGCCAGCACCTGCGTGTTCACGATTTGCTCGATCTCGTGCAGTTCTTCTTCGGCGACCGATGCAAAGTGCGCAAAATCAAAACGCAGACGTTGCGGATTCACCAGCGAGCCTGCCTGCTTCACATGCTTACCCAAAACTTCTCTCAAAGCAGCGTGCAGCAGGTGCGTGCCGGTGTGGTTGCGGATGGTGGCGCGGCGTACGTCGCCGTTGACGACGGTGTCGACCGCGTCGCCGAGGCCGATCGTCTGGCGCGCGATGACGCGATGCGCGAAGACGCCCTGCACCGGCTTGGTGCAGCTGAGGACTTCGGCTACAACTGTATTGTGGTTGCCAGAGTAGAGCCAGCCAGTGTCGCCCACCTGGCCGCCGGAGTCGGCGTAGAAGCTGGTGGCGTTCAGCACCACCTCGCCTTCGTCGCCCGGCGCGAGCGATTGCACGCCCTGCCCGTCCTTCACCAGAGCGAGCACCTTTGCACCGTCGACGCGAAGGGTCGAGTAGCCTTCAAAATCGGTCTTCGGCAGCTCGCGGTAGAAGGGCGCGGCGGACTTCTGCGAGCCGCCCTTCCACGATGCGCGGGCGCGCTGTTGTTCGGCTTCTTTGGCGGCGTCGAAGCCGGCCATGTCGAAGGCGAGACCGGCGTCACGCGCGGCGTCGACCATGAAGTCGAGCGGCATACCGAAGGTCTCGTAGAGGCGAAAGGCATCCCTACCTAATAGAAGGGATCTTGCTGCATCGATCGATGGATCGGCCGATAACCTGTCGCGGTGGAGAAGAACATCTAGCCATATTCCATCGCCAAGGCTTGGAACTGCTTCCTTAAAAGCCGCAAAAATCGTTGCAGAATCAACAGTCGAAAGCCGTCGATACGTGTCCGAGAGTGAATTTGACTCTGGATCACTGAGGCCGTGGTAGCGATAGAAATTCGGATCCGTTGGGCTGAACGACCAACGGAGCACCTGGTCGAGTTCCTTGTCACCAATTTCCAAGACTCGGGCAAATTGCTGTTCCTCGGCTAAAACTACTTTTGCGATGCGCTCGGCGTTATCGTTCAACTCGGGATAGGCGACACCCATCTCATCGCGGACGGCGAAGACCATCTCATGCAGGAAAGGCTTCTCCTGCCCGAGCAGGCGTCCGTGGCGGATGCCGCGGCGCATGATCTTGCGCAGCACGTAGCCGCGCCCGTCGTTCGCGGGCAGCACGCCGTCGTTGATGAGAAAGGTGGCGGCGCGGGCGTGGTCGCTGATGATGCGCAGCGAGGCGGCGGAGCGCTCGTCGTTGACGGCTGCTGCTGCGACCTCCTCTGCGCTGAGCTCTTTGCCGGTGAGTTCGGCAGCGCGGGCGATGAGCGGCGTGAAGAGGTCGGTCTCGTAGTTCGAGAGTTTGCCCTGCAGCACGGCGGCGATGCGCTCCAGGCCCATGCCGGTGTCGATGGAGGGCTTGGGCAGCGGGGTCAGTGTGCCATCCTGCGCGCGGTCGAACTGCATGAAGACGAGGTTCCAAATCTCGACGTAGCGCTGGTCGTCCTCGCCGAACGGGAGATCTTTTCCGTGTTCAGAGGCGGCGACGCCGAGATCGAAGTAGATCTCGGAGCAGGGACCGCAGGGTCCGGTGTCGCCCATCTGCCAGAAGTTGTCCTTGATGCCGAGTTCGAAGATGCGCCCGGCAGGCACACCCACATCGAGCCAGAGCTGGTAGGCCTCGGCGTCGCGAGGCACGCTCGCGTCGCCTTCGAAGATGGTGACGTAGAGTTTTTCTTTAGGAATCGCATACCACTCGGGCGAGGTGAGCAGCTCCCACGCGAAGGCGATGGCGTCCTTCTTGAAATAGTCGCCGAAGCTGAAGTTGCCGAGCATCTCGAAGAAGGTGTGATGGCGGCGGGTGAAGCCGACGTTCTCCAGATCGTTATGCTTGCCGCCGGCGCGGACGCACTTCTGCGATGTGGTGGCGCGGCGGTACTCGCGCTGCTCCTGGCCGAGGAAGACATCCTTGAACTGGTTCATGCCGGCGTTGGTGAAGAGCAGGGTGGGGTCGTTCGCGGGCACGAGCGAACTGGAGTGCACGCGGCGGTGCTGCTTGCTCTCAAAAAAGCGCAGGAAATCTTCGCGAATCTGGCTGCCGGTGCGGAATTGCATGATGTGGAAAGTTTACCAGCCGCTGGTGCCGCGGGGCTTGTTCGGCAAAAGGCAACGGCTTACCACGGATTTTTAAAGGCACACGGATTTAGTTCCGTGCCGAGTCCAAAGACTTAACAGTGATTCTGGGATTTCAGTGATCTTAGGACAAGAGGCAGAAGCTATAAGGATGGTACCCAGGTAATCCCTTCCAGCTTCCGTACGGCATTGCCCGTCTTCTTCAGCTTCGCGAACTCTTTCGCGTGCCGTGCCATTTCCATCGCGGAGATGAGCGCGTCGAAGGCATCCTCCGAGGCGACGGCCTTTGCGATGATGCCGCGTTGGAGCTTCGCGTAGAACTTGTAGTCACGCATCTTGGCACGCAGATAGGTGCGGCGTGCTTCGGCACTGGATTTCTTCACCGCGCCGGTGAGCAGGCGGGCGTACATCTCGATGACGAGCGGCTGCGGCTTTTTATTGTCTAAAGCCGCGCTTTCAAACGGCCAGATGCGGAAGCCTGCCCGGTGCAGTTGCAGCAGGAAGGGAATCGCCCGTAGCGAGCCGGTGCCGGTCGAACCCGCGCCGCCGATCTGGAAGGGTGACTTGGGCGCGATGCCGCGGACCTTGGCAGCGCGGGCCGCGCTCATGCCTGCGACGATCTTGTTCTCCATGTCGCTGAGCCGCATCATGCGCGGCATGCCGGAGCCGCAGAACTCGGCGGGTTTCTTGTGCGGCTTGCCCCAGAAGAGTGTTTCACGTGGAACATTTTCCTGCGCGAGCCAGCGTTCGCCATGGCCTGCGGCGACGAACTCCCAGAAGTCAAAGACGGTCTTGCAGCCTAGCTCGGCGAGAAACCAGGCGGGATAGCTGAAGCAACAGTCGAGGCCCACCACAAGACGCGGAGTCACTTTGGCCTGCGCGATGAGCCAGGTGACCCACTCTTCGCGCGTGCGGCCGGATTCGATGCTCACGCCATCGCGCGTGGCTTTATCGTGAGAGATGATAGCAGCGACGATGTGGCGGCGCTGGCCTGCGGCGTCGACGCGGCCGGACCAGTCGATGGCTATGATCTTGTCGGGCTTGCGTGCGCTGCGCATAGGGATTCGATGCTCACGAAAGAAAACGGTCGAGCTTCGCTCGATAACCCACCTTAGCGACGATGAAGCCGTCGCAAAGATGGGGCACCCGCTTCAGTGGTATTACTCGCCGCGCGTTGCGGCATCATCGTCTTCAATGCCTTCAAGGCCGTCGAGTGCCTCTTCGGTGACGTTCCAGCTCTTGAGCACCTTGAAGATGGTTCCGGTCGAGAATCCTGCGCGGGCGAGGCGGCCCAGTGCGCGCGCGGTCTCCTTCTGATCGACCGGCGGCTTCATGCGTTTGCGCGCGATGTAGGCGCGGCACAGAGCAGCTTCATCGAGATCGTCGTACGCGGTGCTGAGCGTGGTGGCGATAAGCTCGGAGTGGACGCCCTTCTGCGCCAGGTCCTGCTGTACGCGGCGGCGGCCGAACTTCTCGTTCTCCTGGCGCATGCGGGTGTAGTCCTGCGCGAAGCGGGTGTCGTTCAGGTAGTTCTGCTGCTTCAGCTTGAGCACGACGGCATCGATCATCGCCTCGCCGGCCTCGCCCGGCTCTACGTGGCGGCGCATCAGCCGTTTCAACACGGCGACGGTGCGCATCTTGCTGGCGAGCTGGCGCACGGCGTACTCGTAGAGAGCTGGTGCATCCAAGGTGTTCTTCGGCTTTTTCGTTTTGGAGGCAAAGGCCACGGCACACACCTCTTCAGAAAAGCGTACATCTTCTGTGCGCACGGGGCAGGCGCTACGGCAGTTCGGGCACGGGCTGCTCGCCGCCTTGTGCTGTGCTTTGCGGCTCGTGAGCGCGGAGTTCTTTGCCGCGGCGGTCGGGGGCACGGCCTTCCGGGCCGCGCGAAGGCTCCGGATCCAGGCTGGCGCGCAGCGGCAGATCCACCACCACGGCGGCGCCGTAGGGATGCAGATTGAAGGCGTTGATCTCACCCTGGTGCTCGCGCACGATGCCGTAACAGATGCTGAGGCCGAGCCCTGTGCCTTCGCCGGGCTGCTTGGTGGTGAAGAAGGGATCGAAGACGCGGTGCGGATCGCGGAATCCCGGACCGGTATCGGAGAAGAGGATGTGCATCCTGGCGTCGTCAAAGCTGACGTCGATCAGGATCTTCTGCTCCGGCGGCTGCATGCCGGCGTCTGTCGCTGCCTTGGCGCGTTCGGTCGCGGCCGCGCTGGAGAAGGCCTCCACGGCGTTATTAAGCAGCTGCAGGAATACCTGCTTGAGCTGGTCGGTGTTGCCGGCGATCTCGGGCAGGTTGGGCGGCAGCACCATCTCAAAGCGGATGCCGCGCCGCTCCAGCTCCGCGGTGCGCAGCCGGAAGATGTCGCGCAGGGTCTGGGTGAGGTTGGTGCGCTGGGAGTTGTTGGCCGCGGGCCGCCAGAAGCGCACCAGGCTCTCCACGATCTCCTTCATGCGCAGCGCCTCTTTGTGGATGATGCCGGCCTGAGAGCGCATCTCGTCGACATCGGTCGCGTCGCTCATCAGTTCGGAGTAGCCCATCACCACGGTCAGCGGATTGTTGAGCTCATGCGCCACGCCGCCGGCGAGCTGGCCCAGGCCGGCAAGCTTTTCCGAACGCAACAGGCGCTGAGTGAGCATGGTGTTCTCAATGGCGATGGCGAGCTTAGCGACGAGCGTCTCCAGCGGCAGCAGATCGTCGGCGCGCAGCTCCTCCTTGCGCCACTTCAGGTCGGGTTCGCCCAGAAGGACCGAGCCGATCACCACGCCGTTCTGCGAGCGCAGATTGATGGAGATGGCGGAGACGAAGTTCAGCCGCTCCAACGGATCGCCGGGCAGAAAAAGAGCGCGCAGGTTGACGCGTGACGAGTGCGGGCTCACGCGCTGGCGGCTCAGGTCGCGCTGGAAATCGCTCAGGCGGGCATCGGTCATGCGCTGGCCCAGCGCCGTCAGAGCCAGCAGCAGTTCAGGGCTCATGCCCTCGGAAGCGGCGACGTAGAAGGTCTGCTTCACGTCACGGAGAAAGATCACGGCTTGCTTGAAGATGCTGTGTTCGATGGCCAGGCGGCATACGCGCTCCGCGGAGAGGCGCGGATCGCTGCCCGGCATCATGTGCAGATCGAGCTGGGCATAGGCCTCCAGCTCCTGGCGCACACGCCGCTCGCGCTCGCGCCCGAGCACGTTGACCTGAATCTCTTCTTCGAGCAGCAGGCTCAGCATGCCGATAGCGGCCATCAGGGAGACCAGGCCAATCGAATCTGTAAATCCGCGGGCGAGGCCAAGCAGGAAAGGCGGTCCGAAGGTGATCAGATGGGCATAAGGTATGCCGGCCCATAGTGTAAAGCTCAAGGCGGTCAGGATGGCCGCGCCCGGTACGACGCGATATCGCCGCAGCAGAAAGACAGCGGTGCAAAGGTTGCAGGCGGCCTGCAGCAGGTAGATGGGGGTGATGTAGCTGCCCCGCAGGATCATGAACGCCGAGAAGAATGCGGTCCAGAGCAGCAGGGGCAGATAGAGTACGCCCGGCAGGCTGGTGGAGGTTCTGAACCAGCGTATCGACGTGAGCGTGATGACGGCAATCGATATCAGCAGAATGAAGGCATGCAGGGGCGCGGGTTGCTCCCAGAGATGGGCTATAACGCAGTACCCGGAGACTTCTACCATCAGAAGCTCGGCCCACGGCACCTGCAGGCGCTTGTAGTTGCTGGGCGAGGAGGCGAAGGACCAAAGGAAGGTGATCGCCGCTACCCCAAGCAGGATGTCCCCGAGGGTGCCGAGCAGAAGCTTCGGCAGATGGATGCCGATGGAGTGCAGGTGCGGCAGCATGGTGCGGAAGTCCGCAATCATCCATGCGATCAGCCAGAGCATGGTCATGCGGCTGCGGCTGCGCCTATAGGGCATGTAGAACGCGCATACAGCCGCGACGATCATGGCCAGAAGGATGAAGCCGAAGGATAGGTTCTTGAAGATCAATGGAGAGAATCCTCTTGCCCGCGCAGCCGGTACAACGCGTTAAGTCTAACGCGCTGACTGGTGGAAGCGTCTAAGCTTATAGGCAGAGTCTAGTTGGATACCCATGCAGTATCCATAACCAAAAGGATGCAGGAGTTCCGGCCATGAAGACCCGTAGATTCGTCCTCGCCCTGCTGGCGGCCCTTTTGTTCGCGGGAGCGCTGGTGCCTTTGCCGGCGCAGCCGGACGACTCCGGGTTTGGGCCGCTGGACCCGGCACCACCCACCGGGCTGACGGTGGACCAGGTGATCGAGAAGTTCGGCGCGCGGGAGAGCGTCTTTGACGAGGCGCGGCATGACTATGGGTTCCGGCAGAACGTCCGCGTGCAGACGCTGGATGACAACGGCAAGGTCGACGGCGAGTACCAGCAAACCACCGATATCAGCTATGACAGCGACGGCAAGCGGGTGGAGGACGTGGTCTATGCCCCGGCCAACACGCTGACGAAGCTCATCATGACGGCGCAGGACTTCTCCGATATTGAGCATCGCCTGCCCTTCGTGCTGACCACGGCCGACCTGCCCGGCTATGACATCACCTATCTCGGGCGGCAGAGGGTGGACGAGGTGGATACATACGTCTTCCAGGCCGGACCGAAGGTGATGGAGAAGGGACAGCGCTACTTCCAGGGCAAGGTCTGGGTAGACCAGCAGGACTACCAGATCGTGCTGATCGATGGCCGCAGCGTACCCGACGAGATCAAGCACGGCAATGAAGACCTGTCGCCGCCGTTCACCACCTACTACGAGCAGGTCGACGGCGACTACTGGTTCCCGACGTACACCAAGGGCGAGGGGATGCTGAACTTCTCCGGCGGTAGCGGCTATATGAGCCAGTCCGTTCACATCCGGCAGATCGTGACGTATACGGACTACCGCCGCTTCCGCTCGAAGTCACGCGTCCTCTTCAACGGGCAGGAAGTGAAAGACCAGAACGCGCCGGATGGTTCACAGCCGGCCGGAACATCTCCGCCGAAGCCTTAGTAGTAGAGGTACTTCCGCCACTGCTCGTCGCCCCCGCCGATCATCCTCATGATGTGGCGTGAGGTATGCAGCGTGAAGGGGCGCGGTTCGCGGATGAGCTTCATGTCGCGGAGTTCGTGCAGCATCTGGTTGCCCTTGCGGCGGTTGCAGCTGT
>DATMLK010000159.1:0-29168 GCA_035570215.1 Acidobacteriaceae bacterium | reverse complement strand
GTATTTCGCGTGCAGCAGGTCGAAGGCGCAGGTTTCAGAGGCGAAAACGAAGGTGTCCGGCTCGCCATTCTCGCCAGAGATACGGCCCATGGAGAGCGGGCGGAAGCCATGCGGATCGCGCGCGGCGAAGATGCGGTTGCGCGTCATCATTACGATGGAGAAGGCGCCTTCGATCTGCGAGAGGGAGTCGGCGATGGCATCGACGAGCGTGGTCTCCTGCGAGTGCGCGATGAGCTGGACGATGATCTCTGAGTCGGATGTGGTCTGGAAGAGCGCGCCGTCGCGTTCCAGCCGTTCGCGCGCCGTTCCCAGGTTCACCAGGTTGCCGTTGTGCGCGATGGCGATTAAACCTTTTGTACTCTCGACCGAGATGGGCTGGGCATTTAACAATGCTGAATCCCCGGTAGTGGAATAGCGTGTGTGGCCGATGGCGAGCTCGCCGGGCAGCTTGCTGAGCACGTCATCCGTAAAAATTTCAGACACGAGGCCCATGCCCTTGGTGTCGGTGATGGTGGTGCCGTCCGCAGTGGCGATGCCGGCCGACTCCTGCCCGCGATGCTGCAGCGCGTAGAGGCCCATGTAGGTGTAGCGCGCGGCCTCGGGATGGTTGTGGATGGCCATGATGCCGCACTCTTCGCGCAGCTTGTCGAAGTGGGCATCGCCTTCCATCTCGATCTCGAGGTCGCGTGGGTCGATACCGTTGAGATGCGTCATGCGTACGCCTCGATGTTCAGTTGGGATTCAAGAGCGGTGGAGTAGGGATCGGAGAGTTCTTTTACGGCGACGTCCAAGAGCGCGCCATCGTAAGAGATGGTCAGCCTCTGACCGCCTGTGCTGCCAATATGCTGTACGAAGATTGTGCCCTCTTCTTCCGCGATTCGCTCGATGCGAGACAGCGCATTTTCACTGCAGGTAATAATGGCTACCGACGCGGTCTCGTTAAAAAGATCGGCAAGGATGCGAAGTTCTCCGGCTACAGGGGAGGAGAGAAGCGTCGCGCCGACGTCGTGCTCCATGCAGCTCTTAGCCAATGCAACAGCTAAGCCGCCGTCTCCAATGTCCGATGCGGAATCAAGCAGCTCTTCCGCTGCGCACCTCTGCAGAACGCGATGCAGTGCAGCCTCATCCTGAATGTTGAGTGCGGGTGGGGTCCCCCAGAGCGACTGCAAAACGCTTTTGCCGAAATCGCTTGAGCCCATCTGTGATGCCACTATGTTTGCCGGTTTTTCAGTGAGTGCGGATGCGCCGCTTAGCAGCACGATGGCACGGCCTGCTCCCTGAAAGCTCGCTGGTACAGCCTTCGTCACATCGTCCAGAATTCCCACCACGCCAAGCACGGGCGTGGGATAGATCCCTTCGCCGCGCGTTTCGTTATACAAGGAGACATTGCCGCCGGTGATGGGCGTACCAAGCGCAGTGCAGGCCTCGGCGATACCGTCGATGGCCTCCGACAGCTGCGCCATGATCTCCGGCTTCATCGGATTGCCGAAGTTCAGGCAGTTGGTGGCGGCGACGGGCTTTGCGCCGGTGCAGGCGACCTTGCGCGCGGCCTCGGCCACGGCGTGCATCGCGCCCAGCTTCGGGTCGAGATACGTCCAGCGGCCGTTACCGGCGAGCGCCATCGCGAGGCCCGTATTTGTTCCCTTGATGCGGATGACGCCGGCCTCGCCGCCCGGCCCCTGCACGGTGTTGGTCTGCACCATGCTGTCGTACTGCTCATAGACCCAGCGCTTGCTGCAGATGTTCGCGCTGGCGAGAAGTTTTTTCAGGTCGGCGGTATAGTCGCGCGGCTTCTTGAGCTCTTCCAGAATGTGCGCAGGAGGATCAAGCGGAACCGGTGCCTTCCACGTGCCGACGGGGCGTCTATAGACAGGAGCATCGTCGGTGAGCGACTTGTTCGGGATCTCGGCGACGAGTTCGCCGTTGTGCGTGATGCGCATGATGGGATCGGCGGTCACCGTGCCGACGATCGACGCATCGAGCCCCCACTTACTGAAGACGTCCAATACTTCCTGCGCGCGGGGTTTGTCGGCGACGAGCAGCATGCGTTCCTGCGATTCGGAGAGCATGATCTCGTAGCTGGTCATGCCGGTCTCGCGCTGGGGAACCAGGTTCAATTCGACGGTGAGGCCAAGATCGCCGCGCGCGCCCATCTCGCAGGTGGAGCAGGTCAGTCCGGCGGCACCCATGTCCTGTATGCCGACGACGGCGCCGGTCTTCATCGCTTCCAGGCAGGCTTCCAGCAGCAGCTTCTCCATGAACGGATCACCCATCTGCACGTTCGGACGCTTCTGTTCTGAACCTTCGGTGAACTCTTCAGACGCCATCGTCGCGCCGTGGATGCCGTCGCGGCCGGTCTTTGCGCCGACGTATATGACCGGGTTGCCGACGCCGGTTGCCTTGGCATAAAAGATCTCATCCATACGGACGAGGCCGAGCGCAAAGGCATTCACCAGCGGATTGCCGCTGTAGCAGGGCTCGAAGCGCGTCTCGCCGCCGAGGTTAGGAACGCCGAAGCAGTTGCCGTAGCTGGCCACGCCATCGACCACGCCTTCCACGATCTGGCGGTTGCGGCGGCGCATGGCGTCGTCGGGCTCGGTTCCGTCCAAAGGCCCGAAGCGGAGCGAGTCCATCACGGCAAAGGGCCGCGCGCCCATGGTGAAGATATCGCGCAGGATGCCGCCGACGCCGGTGGCCGCGCCCTGGTGCGGTTCAATATAGCTGGGGTGGTTGTGCGATTCGATCTTGAAGGCGCAGGCCCAGCCGTTGCCCACGTCGATGATGCCGGCGTTCTCGCCCGGACCCTGTACGACGAGCGGCGACTCGGTGGGCAGGCGCTTGAGATGCACGCGCGAGGATTTGTAGGAGCAGTGCTCGCTCCACATCACCGAGAAGATGCCCAGCTCGGTGAGCGATGGAGTACGCCCGAGCGCAGAAACAATGCGGTCGTACTCCTCCGGCGTCACGCTATGCTGCGCGAGAAGTGCCGCGGTGACCACTGCTGGAGTTGGTATGTTAACCAGAGAAGAGTTGGCTTTCTGCATGGCTCCGAATAGCTGCTCTGCTTCCATTGTTACACGATGAAGGATGTGGAAGGAGAGAGGGCTTTGCGGGCCGCTTTTGCGCCTGGCAGGACAAGAAAATGGCCAGGGAAGAGAGGATTCGAACCTCCGGCTCCTCTCCCCGGGGCAGGCCATGTCTTTTAGGGCAAACTATCGATAAATCCCGGTGGCTAGGCACTTTAAAGTCAGCGGATTTGCTGAAGTCCGTTGAAACGTCTCCCTCTGGCAGGCTTTGACGTCTACAGAATCTGCTACAGCATCAGACTGCGCGAAGCGGTGTTGGATCCAGCGTGTCCACGATGGCATAGTGGATCTCGCTGCTGCAGTGGATGCAGCCCGTCTCGTGGGAGAGGATGGCGGTCTCGCCGAAGACCTGGGGAAAGGTTCGCAGGCACTGGGGGCATGCGATGACCACGTACTCTTCTCCGGATAGAGCAAGCCCCGCCTTCGTAAGCCAGATCGGCGATGCCGTGCTGGACTCCTGAAAGGCCGCAGGTCTTTCCACGCGGATCATGCCCTTCACGATCTCCAGCAACGTATTGAAGTTTGTGGCCTTCTCGTAATAGGCATCGGCAGAGATACCGGGCGGCACGTCGCCCCCGGAGAATGCGCTGCTCATGGCAACGGCGCGCACCGTAGGAAAGCGCCGCCGCACGACCGAGAGAAACTCGAAGCCACCCATGCCTGGCATATAGAGGTCGGAGAGAATCACATCGGGAATCTCTCCGCGCATTTCGCTAAGCGCGGAGAAGCCATCCTCCGCGGAGCGCACACTGAATCCCAGTTGTGTCAGGATCGCGGTCAAAAGCTGGCGAAGTGCAGAATCATCTTCGACGATAAGAACGGCTGCTTGTGAGTCCGGCATTGGATCCTCCTTTAAATCAGGAATCAGGAAAATGAGGAATGACCCAGAGTCGCACTCAGAAGATTAATCCGTCTGGTCAATCTTGCTCACGCTCTCTTTTTTGGCAGAAAGGCGGCGAGTTTTTTTGATGGGATGAACGTGAGGCGGCTCTTCGATCGCCGGGCATTTCGAGTTGGGCTCCATCAGCTGATCATGCAAGACCACGTTCAGCAAGGACTTATGCACGCGGATGCGGCCGTTGTACTCAATGAATCCGAGTTTGCGGAAGCGGTTCATGAAGAAGCTGACGCGCGAGCGCGTGGTGCCGATCATCTCCGCCAGCGTCTCCTGCGTGACCTGCGGAATCAGCATCTCCGGCTTACCCGGCTGGCCGAACTCGGCCATCAGCAGCAGTATCCTTGCCAGCCGCTTCTCGCTGGAGTTGAAGAGCTGATCCACCAGGTCGGCCTGTGTCCGCATGGAGCGGGCCAGCAGAAAGGCGAGAAAGAGGTCGGAGAAGGCGTGCTCCTTGTGCATCACGCGCAGCATCTCGTCGCGGCCGATCTTGAGCACGGTGCATGCAGTGATAGCCGTGGCGCTTGCCAGCCGCAGCCCGGAGACGGCGGCGATGGCCTCCTCGCCCACAAAGTCGCCGGCGCAGAGCAGGGTAATGGTCGCCTCTTTGCCCTGCGTGGAAACAACGGTGAGTTTTACCCTGCCTTTTTGGATATAGAAGATGGAGTCGCAGTCGTTTCCCTGCACAAAAAGAGTTCGCTTTGGCTTCAGTTCGACGATTCTTCGTCCAACGCCGGAGTTTGCCAGGTAGGTGAGCGGGTCAAACGCGGACTTTTTCGGTGCGGCCATTTAATTAATGTCCTGCTAGCGGAGCGCGCCATAGACCCAAACACCGCGCAGATGGCTTATGTTCGGAAGAATACATTAGCGTTGCAGGAATTGAAGCTGAAATCTGTCCTGAATTGCTCACTTTGGCTGCAAGATATGCAATTATGAACAGATTTCTGGCATTCCGGGGCGGATACTCACTGCAAGAGCTCCGAAATCGCCATGAGTTCAGAGCGTTTTGCTGCGATTGTCCATCGGATTCAACCCAGCGTAATCGCCTGACTATTGTGAATCCAGCAAAGGAAAAGTGTGTGCGTGACTGGCCCTTCCCGGGGAGAGAAAAGCCGGCCACGCACAATCACCGAGCGAGTACATCACTGCTCGTCGGAAGTGCGATGCGTATGCCAGTGTGGTCTACACATCGCTTCAGATCCAGCGACTCGTGCTGGACGTCTGGCCAAAGCATTGCACTGGATCCCGAGGCAGTCTGTTCCATATTGCTCACGCAGCTTTTATTGCTTCGATTCCAGAGTGGACACGCGCTACTGCGGTGGAAGGCTGTGGAATGAGCCGCGCAAGCCATCCTGCCATTCGCCGCGGGCCATGCGGTTCTGCAGGCCCTCAAGGTCCGAGGCAGGAACCAGCCGCGTGCCGTCGGCCAGCAGCAGCATAGGTACGGGAAGATCGCTGTGAACGCCGCGCACCCATAGCGTGGCAGGATCGATCGCAGCAAGGCGCAGGTCTTGCGCAACGGCAGGCTGGCGAGCTTTGAGTGGAAGCATGTCTCCATCAAACTGTGCAGAGCCGGTCTGGTCGGTAATGCGGCAGTGGTCGGCTGTATGGCCTGGGCTCATCCAGCAGGCTGCCCAGAGACCGATCTTTGCGTTGGTATCGGGATCCCGCCCGGTGGTAAGCCAGCGGGAGTTGGCGGGCATGTCATTGGGCGGGTGCGCCGCAGGCTTGTAGTGTGAACGCGAACTGGCCAGGGTAATCACAACTATGGCCACCGTGATGGAGACCAGCGCAAATCGGCGGGCCTGCCTGGAGCCTGCGGACATCGTTCGCCGTCTGCGGGGTGGGAGAGGTTTTTCTGGAGCAGAGTCGTCAAATAGACGCATACAGCTATTCCCGGAGAAGTACGTGGTGTAGTGCCAGTAGAGGTTGATTAAGTAGATGGCGCGGGCACAAGGGAACGATGCATGCCCGCACACTTCGCTTTCAGCGGATGAAGGTGTGTGGAAGCGGCCGCTGGCCCTGATTGGCATCTGTTCTGCGCATCAACAGGCAACCTCACATGCCGATAACGGCTCTTACATATTGAACTTCCCCGTCTTTCGCGAGAGAAACATCTGTCTCTTGCATTCACTTCTTACAACGCAGAGTCCGGCAGGGTTCCTGCTGCATGAGCGCTTTTGCTCAGACTTTTAAAGTCTTGGCTGGTATCCGTATAGCCGTAGATTCCGGTGTTTCAGAACAGTGTCCCCTTGAAAGAGCATCGGGCGCTTCGTTGCTCTACAAGAGGACACAATGCGCACACGCAGCTTTGGTATATCGGGACTTCTGACAGCAGTACTTCTTCTCTGTGTGACCGGATGCGGCAAGGAGACGGTCAACTCGACGCCGCCGCTCGCAAGCGCTACAACTCCAGCGAATGGCGCGACCGGCATACCCGTCAACCAGGTGCTCACGGTTGCCTTCAGCGAACCCATGAACCCGGCTACGATCAACGCGGCAACATTTACCTTGACCGGTCCCGGCGGCGCTGCCGTGAGCGGAGTTGTTGCCTATTCGTCTGTGAACTCCACCGCCACGTTCACGCCCAGCGCTAATCTCGCCTTCAACACGCTCTATACGATCCACGTAACCACCGGAGTCGCCAACACCCTCGGCGTGGAACCCGCGGGTACGCTCGTATCGACCTTCAGAACTACCCTGACTGCCATCGCGGTGCCCATGGTCATCTCCACTTCGCCCGCCAACGCCGCTACCAGCGTTCCTACCAATCAAGCGGTTACGGCGACCTTCAATGAAGCGATGAATCCGGTGACGATCAACACCACAACCTTCACACTAAAGGCACCCGCCACACTGCAGTTTCCCGGCGGAGTTCCCGTACTTGGAGCCGTCACTTACGTTGCCGCTGGCTCCGTCGCGACATTCACGCCGGCCGTCGCCCTGACCGCAAGTACTCTCTACACCGCGACCATCACTACCGGCGCGATGGATCTTGCAGGCAATGCGTTGGCTGCGAATTACGTCTGGACCTTCACTACGGCGTCGGCACCGAACACCACCAGGCCGACGGTGATCGCGACCATACCGCTCAACGGGGCTACGAACGTTCCTGTCAACCAGGTTCTCAGCGCCACCTTCAGCAAGGCGATGAACGCCGCAACTATCAACGCGGCGACGTTTACGCTTACCGGTCCTGGCACGGCAGCCGTCGCTGGACAGGTTGCGTATGCGAGCGTCAGTAACACAGCCACCTTTACGCCCACAGCCAATCTGGCTGCCGGGATCTATACGGCCACGATCACAACCGGCGCCACAGACCTCTCCGGCAATGCGCTTGCTGCCAACTATGTGTGGATGTTTACTGTCGGTTCGGCCATAGACACCACCAAGCCGCTGATCGTGTCGACGATTCCTGCCAACGGAGCCACGAACGTGCCCGTCAACCAGGCCGTCAGCGCCACCTTCTCCGAGGCGATGAATCCGCTGACGATTACCACTACGACCTTCACACTCGTCGGCCCCAGCACCTCGCAGGTCGCCGGAACGGTCTCTTACGATCCCATCAACTTCATCGCGACCTTCACGCCCACAGCCAATCTGGCTGCCGGAACCTATACGGCCACCATCGCAACCGGTGCAACCGATCTGGAAGGCAACTCACTCGGGAACACCGGCGCGCCGAATCCCTGGAGTTTTATGGTTGGTACTGCTGTGGTCACACCGCCAGTCAACCTGGGAACGGCCGCGCTCTTCGGCGGCTTTAGCGCAGTAACGGTGACCAACTCGGGGAACCTCACAGTCATCAATGGAGATCTCGGCACTACAGGGGTCTCGACCAAGATAGTCGATTTCCACGATGCCGCAGGTTGTTCGTATACAGAAACGCCAGTTGATACAGGAGGATTCGTCAATGGAACCATTGACACAGCTCCCCCTGCGCCTACGCTTAACTGCACTCCCCCTGAAGGAACCGGTCCCGGGGCCGGCACGACACAGGCCATCGCAACCCAGGCTGCAACGGATGCTCTTTCTGCTTACAACGCCCTGGTTGCCTTCCCCAACGGCATCGATGTATCCAGTTTAGGCGGCGGCGCGGGCGAGTTGGGCGGTCGAACGCTTGCTCCCGGCATCTATAAGTCGGCGCCTGGCTCTTACACCATGTTGCTGGGGCCGCTTACGCTCGACGCCCAGGGCAATCCCAACGCCTTCTGGGTCTTCCAGATGAGCTCGTCGCTGACGGTAGGCGGAGCATCGGCGGGATCCTCTGAAAGTGTCATTCTGATGAATGGCGCGCAGGCCAAGAATGTCTTCTGGCAGGTCAGTTCTGCCGCGACGATCAACTATGGAGGCGGCGGAACGTTCGTAGGAACCGTCATCGCCAACACGGCGGCAATCACCGTCTCCTCTGCCGGAGTTGCCGCGATCACAACTATCGACGGCAGACTTCTGTCTTTGACTGCCGGGGAAACAATGGTCAATACAGTTATCAACGTACCAGCGCCCTAATCGCGGCGAGCAATCCAGGAGAATGAAATGAAATTTTGTACGCGGATGCTCGCTACCATTGCAACTGTTGCTCTCACTGTTCCGATGCTCCATGCGCAAGGCGCGCCGCAGCGTAACTACAACTACACGCCGCGCGTTGAACTCTTTCTCGGCTATACGCACTTCGGCACATGGTCCACGAACGCGGCCACGGGGAACCGCATGGTCGGCCTGAATGGCGGCAGCACATCGCTCGCGTTCAACTTCAATCGTTATCTTGGCCTGGTCGCCGACTTCGGCGGCTATGACGACAGCCAGCTGCAGCTCAACGGAACCGGCGCCAATCAGCCTCTCGTCGTCGGCGCAAGTGGTACGGCTTACACCTATATGGGCGGGCCGCGCCTCTCCTATCGCAACTCCACGCGTTTCACGCCCTTCGCCCAGGCTCTCTTCGGCGACGTGCATGCTACCGCGGTCACCATCTCCAACTGCACAGGCTCTGCCTGCACGCCGCTGCCCGCGCAGGACGCGTTCGCCATGACGGCCGGTGCTGGTCTCGACATTGGTTTGACTCGCCACATCTCGCTCCGCGCCGTGCAGGCTGAGTACATGATGACCCGCTTTGCCGCGCTTCCCGCGACCGGGCCGGGCACGACCCAGAACGATCTGCGACTCTCTACCGGTCTCGTCTTCCGCTTCGGCGACATCACGCCGCCTGCTCCGCTGGTGCTTGCCTGCAGCATCCAGCCGGCCATTGCGTTTGCCGGCGATCCTTTAACGGTGACTGCAACAGCCACGAATCTTAATCCCAAGCGCAAAGCCGTCTATAACTGGGGCACCAACGGCGGCTCGGTAAGCAGCGAGAACGCGACCACAATCGTAAGCACTACAGGCCTTGCGCCCGGCAACTACGCGGTCAACGCCCAGGTATCGCAGGGTTCTCATGCCGCGCAGCAGGCGAACTGCACGGTGGGCTTCACGATCCAGGAGCCGGCTCCGCCCACGATCGCGTGTTCGGCGAATCCCGCGGCGGTGAACTCTGGCGATAGCGCCACTATCACGTCGCAGGCCAATAGCCCGCAGAACCACACGCTTACCTATTCGTATTCGGCTACCGCAGGAACGGTGACCGGCACCACGGCGACGGCCACGCTGGCCACGAGCGGTGCCCCGCCGGGCACGATCACCGTGACCTGCAATGTAGTCGATGACCTGGGCAAGTCAGCTGCATCTACAACCGCTGTGACGGTCATGGTGCCGCTGCCCGTTGCCGCTCCGCAGACGAGCGACCTGTGCTCGATCTCCTTCGATCGCGATCGCAAGCGCCCCACGCGCGTCGACAACGAGGCCAAGGGATGTCTCGATGACATTGCGCTCACTCTGCAGCATGACTCAACAGCGCGTCTTGTCATTGTCGGCAACTATGCAGAGGGTGAGAAGCCAGAGGATGGTGCTGACCGCGGCAAAAATGTACGCAAGTATCTGACGGATGAAAAGGGAATCGACGACGCCCGCATTGAGCTGGGTACGGGTTCAAACAGCGGCCGCACCGCAAGCAATGTCCTGGTCCCTGCCGGCGCAACCTATGCCGGAGACAGCAAGTGAGCGAGGGCGACTGCAAGTGAGTGAACAAGAGCAGAACCAGATCGACAATACCAGCAATCGACGGCGCAGCGGAGTCGGAAATTTTACCCGCCCACAAAGTCGACACAGATTTTTGAGCGGCGGCGATTTTGCTGGCGCAAAATCGGCTGGATGTCTTTGATTTTTAATGGTCGGGGAGAGAGGATTCGAACCTCCGACCCCCTGCTCCCGAAGCAGGTCACGGCTTTTTCGACAAACCGCTGATAAGTAGGCGTTTACAACTCATTTGGATTCAGCTTTGCTTGTTGAGATTTGATGAACTCTATTGAAACGTCTACATCTGTGAGGCTTTGATGATTCCAAAATCTACTACAGTAGATAGGCAACGCTAAGTAACAGAAATCTATTTGTTCGTGAGTATGACCTTCAGCGCATGTTCTTTCGCAGCATTGCCGAAGGTGTCATACGCCTTCAATATATCCTTTAGCTCAAAGCGATGTGTGATGAGCTTTGCCGGTTCCACTTTGCCGGAGAGCACAACCTTCAGCAGCATGGGCAGCGTTACAGTATCGACGAGACGCGTCGTCAGCGCCATGTTCCGGTCCCATAGCTTTTCCATGTGCAGAGAGACTGGCTTTCCGTGAACCCCGACGTTTGCCAGCCGGCCGCCAGCCCCAACAATGGCCTGGCAGATGTCGAAGGTAGCGGGCGTGCCAACCGCTTCGATCGCAACATCCACGCCTCCACCTCCCGTCAGCTTCATAATGGTCTCGGCTGCTTTTCCGTCCGAGCTATTAATGAGCGTGGTTGCGCCAAACTTTTTTGCGATGGCCAGGCGGTTGTCATCCAGATCGATCACGTAGATCACTGCCGGCGAATAGAACTGGGAGGTTAACAGGACGGCAAGTCCGACCGGCCCCGCGCCGACGATAGCAATCGTGTCACCGGGTTTGACCTGTCCATTCAGCACACCGCACTCGAATCCTGTCGGCAGTGCGTCGCTCAGCATCACCATGGCCTCTTCATCCGCGCCCTCTGGAAAGTGGTACAGGCTCCCATCGGCATAGGGAATGCGGACATACTCCGCCTGCGTGCCGTTGATGAGGTTGCCCAGGATCCAGCCGCCCTGCCTGCAATGCGAGAGCATTCCCTTTCTGCAGAAGTCGCACTTCATGCACGCCGTGACGCAGGAGATGATGACCTTGTCGCCGGCTTTGAATCCAGTGACGGCCGCTCCGACCTTCTCGATGATGCCGATGCCTTCGTGCCCCAGGATGCGGCCATCTGTCACAGCCGGAAGATCGCCCTTGAGGATATGGAGATCGGTTCCGCAGATCGTAGTCGTGGTGATGCGCACGATGGCGTCTTCCGCATCCTGGATCACAGGATGCGGCTGGTCCTCCCACGAAGCTTTACCAGGGCCGTGGCCCGATGTCCGGTAGACCAGCGCCTTCATGGTGGAAGGAGATGCATTGGGAGTTGTTTCAATCTTCGGCTCAAGAGTGGAGATCGTCATGGTTGATACCTCGTTTACGGCCTTGTTGGACAAGCGTTATTTGGTGGACGGAGCGGGTTTTGCCCCGGCAAGGCTCTCGGCGACGGCACACTCTTCTACCGTGATCTCGGCGCGCTCCTTGCGGATGTCGAGCCGGATACGCGCGAAGAGACCCATGTAGACGTTTGCCACCCATACCAGCGAGAAGCCTGCGATCAGGTAGCCGCGCCAGTCAGGATAGAGGAGCTTGTAGCGCGTGATGAGGAGGAAGATGGCTGTGACATAGTGACTGAAACAGTACTCGCAGGTAAAGAGGTAGAAGAACTTGCGCTCGTAGATGCGGCGGCAGGTCTTACTCTTTGCGAGGCAGAGATCGCGGAACTCGCGCACGACCTCTTCATGCGTGATCGTCCACGCAACGGACGCAATCGGAAGCGCGAGAATAAAAAGAGTTAAAACCTGCAGCGAGATGCTCACGGACAGCCTTTGATAAGAATCAGTGCAGTTGATTGAGATAAGCGGAGAGCGCTTCTAGGTCGTCTGGACTCAAAGTTGTGGGCGTCATGCCGCCGTGCACCATCTTGTCGTTGGGCGCATGGAGCAGCGCAAGCAGTTGCGGGTCGGTGTACTTGTGGGCTACGCCTGTGAGCGGCCCTGCAATGGCTGTGCCGATACCGGCCTCTCCGTGGCATACGTTGCACGATCCAGCCTGAAAGAGGACTAGCCCCTTCGCCACCTTTGGATCGGCGGCAGTGAGCGCAGACGGCAGACTTCCAGCGGCCATCTCCGGAACGAAGGGTGCGTTCATAAAGGCCTTCGCATCCGCATCCTGCTGGTGCATCTGCGCCGCCATACTTGGGTCTTTGTAGTCGTCGCGATAGCTGGCGATGCCGAGCGATGTGTACGCAATAAGAAAAAGAAAGAATGCGCCGACAGAGATAGGCCGTCTCCACGGACGCCGCTCTAGCTTTCTATCCAGAAATGGCGCGGCGGCAAAGATCAATGCAAGGAGCGCCGGAAGCATGATGCCGCCCACCAGAGACCATCGTCCGCTTAGGTACTTCAGCCATTGGAATGCAGGCCTGTAGTACCACTCCGGCCGCGGCAGAAAGTGTGTATCTGCCGGATTGGCGGCGGGGCCGAGATCCATCGGGATCGTCTTTGCGATCACGGCGAGGATACCGATCAAAACCACAGCGAAGATCGCATCCATCGCCACCTGACGAGGGTAAAAAGGAACAGACGGCAGCTTTGGATGAACCGGGTCCTCCTTGATCGGCCCCGCAGCCCCCGCCTTGCGGAAGAAGAAGACATGCGCGCAGATGAAGGCGATCAGCAGACCCGGCAGCACGAAGACGTGCAGCACGAAGAAGCGTGAGAGCGTGAGTGTTCCCATCTGGTCGCCGCCCCGCACCAGCTTCTGCAGGATGGGTCCGATCCATGGCACCTCCGCCATCAGGTTCGTTCCGACCGCCGTGGCGAAGTAAGCTTTCTCGTCCCACGGCAGCAGATAGCCGGTGAAAGCCATGCCGAGCATCAACGCCATCAGGATGCAGCCTGAGAGCCACAGCAGTTCGCGGCGTCCCTTGTAGGAGCCGTAGAGGATCGTCTGCCCGATGTGCAGCAGAAGAAGGATAATGATGCCGCTCGATCCATAAGCATGAATGCTGCGAATGAAGGAGCCGGCAGTCACCTCTTTTACGATGTACGAGACGACGGTGTGCGCATGATCGGCGGATGGCACGTAGTAGAGCGCAAGGCAGATGCCGGTGATGACCTGCGAGACAAAGAGAAAGAGCAGGCCGGAGCCGAAGATGTAGGCCCAGCTCGCGCCGCCGTGGATCGGCTCGTCAAGCGACTCGTGCAATATCGCGTCTACGCCGGTGCGTTCATCGAGCCAGCTATCCATGCGCTCAATAACGCTGTCGCTCTTCGGCTTCGGGGTGGGGTCATTTGTCATAGATACCTCACGCCATCTCTTCTTTGGTTGCGACCAGCTGACGGAAGTACTGGTAGCGCACCTTCAGCGTGCCGTCTTCCACTTTGGCCTCCAGCGTGTCCATCGAACGCGGCGGCGGCCCGGAGATGCGATCTCCGTCCGCCGTGAACGATCCTGCATGACACGGGCAGATGAACTTGGTCTGGCTCTCGTCCCAGCGTACGGAGCAACCTAGATGCGGACAGATGGGTGACAGGATGCGGAGCTGGCCATCCTTCGACGGCAATACATACACCGCCGTCTGCGAGGATGTCGTCTGCCACGCATCGCGGCGCTCCAGAGTGATCGTCTTTGCAACGGGCGCAGTAAGAGTCGTAAAGTCTCCGATTGGTCCTACATCCGACCATGACTCGTCCGTCGCGGACTTCCGCAGCGGATATGTGACGAAGCGAATGAGCGGGATTGCCAGCAGGGCGCCCACCGTGGCTCCGCTTATGGCAAACAGAGCGAGGACAAAAGAGCGGCGCTCCGGTGCTTTGGGCGTGACGTTTATTTGATTATTCAATTCCATTCATGCACTCCTTTCATCTGGCGGCTACTTCTTCTGCAGGGTGTGAACGTATGCCACCAGATCGGTCATCTGAGCAGGTGTCAGCTTGCCGGCAAATGCCGGCATCTTGTTTTTGCCATTGTTGATAACCGCGAGAAGGTCAACGTCCGACTCCTTCATCGCCTCGGCTGAGTTGAATGCCCGCGCCTTCAGCATCTTGCCCGCAGGTGTGGTGGCGGACCCGTCCGCGCTGTGGCACATCTGGCACTTCGACGTATAAAGGTCAGCTGCGCTTTGAGCGAGGCACGGAATACTTGCAGAGAAAAGCGTCAACAGAACAATGGTGTTTTTTGTGGATCGATTCTTCATCGGAAGTTCTCCTTGGTGCGGTTGAGGGGCTAAAAAGCGTAATGCACTGCAATGGTGGAGACGTTTCCGCGAAAGTTGCGCGGCAATGTGGGACCGACAGGCGATCCTTCGCCGTAACCGTAGTGGGTGAACTCTGCCTTCCATGTCCACTCCGGCATCAGGTCGAAATCAACAGCAGCATAGGGCGATTGAAAATGCGACTGCAGCGAGCCGTTCACCTGGCGCACGTTGATCATGTCTGACGTGCCGTTTACTGCGCTCACGCGGTAGCCGCCGTTCATGTGCAACCGCTTGACGGGATTCCACATGAATCCTGCGGAGAAAAACTGCGTCGGCGCGTTGTAGTAGCCGGTGCTCTGAAACGGTGTTGCCGCCGTCACGCAGACGGGCGGAGCTGCTGTCGCCGTCGGCGGCGCCGGCGTGGAGGCGTAGCACTCTATCGTGCTCGAATACACGCTGTCGTAGGAGTAGTTCACATCAAGCGACCAGCGCTCACTTGGCGAAATCGACGTCCCGAAGGAGAAGTCGCGATTATGCTCCAGGTGATTCACGGTCTGCACGTTGTTGCGGCTCTCGCGGATGTTGATCGTTCCATCAAACGTCAGCCACGGATGCGGCCTGTAGGTGGTGCGTACGATGTAGTGCTGCAGCTGCCGTGGACTGATGCGCGTGAAGGCGTTATCCGCGTACATCGCATCCACATTGAAGTTGACGCGCCACTGCGGCGTTGGTCGCAGCGTGGAGGCGAAGAGGCCCCAATGCTCATGGATGGGAATGAAGTCGCCTCCCGCATCGGTAATGATGCGGCTCCGGTACCGGTAGCCTAGCGACGCACGCACTCGCGGCGTCACATCCCACTCTGCGATTAAGGTGTTGGTCTTGGTCTTCTGGTTGATGAACTGGGAGTCCAGCGTCGTTACCGGTGCAGTGGCGGGGCCGGGCGGCACCAGCAGCGACGCGCCGGCGTAGTTCGTGGTGGTGAAGGTGTTGGTTCCCGGCATGCGGAAGTCCCAGAAGTTGAAGGTGTCCGTGACCGCGATCTTTGGGGCGATCTGCCACGTCGCGCTGGCATCGCCGTTCACATTGATGCGACGGATACGAGCGGAACCTGTCACGAGGGTTTGTCGCAGCGTACCCCGAGATTCAAAACCATTGAACAGCTCATTGAAGTTGTTAAGATTGCTGGTAGCAGCGCTGTAAAGAAACCGCCCATTCATCGTGAGCTTGGGAAGCGTCGCCGATTGAAAGAGTATCTGCTCAGTAGGGAAGAGCGTCCGCGTCGGCGCGGTGCGCGTGTAACTCAGGAAGGCATTGCAAGTTGGGTTCACAATGCCCGGGGTGATGAACGGTGCGGCGCACGGCGCGGCCCATAGGGAAGAGATATCAATGCCCAGGCTGACCGGCGTGCCGTTCGAGAGCTGGTAGTTCAACCCCGTGAGCTGCCAGCTGGTGTCTCCCTTGTAATGCGAGATGAACTCGTCGTAGCTAAAACTTGTGCGCGCGACCGGCTTCCAGTCGAGCCCGATGTCCCAGCTATCGGTAGAGTTGCGCGTAAATTGCGTCAGCAGTGCCTCCGCGCCAACGTGGATCGTGCTGTTCGACGGTCCTTCCATCACGTTGTGGCTGAAGCTAAGCCGTCCGCTGATAACCGACAAGGGCGCTAACGTCAGATTGATATCCAGCATGCGCCGCACCGTGTTGTAGAGGTGCGGTGAATCCAGAATGGGAACGTAGGGAGCAGATGTCGGCGGGATCAGAGGATTGGAGAACAGATCGTAGTCGAAGTATTGACGATCTCGTCTGAAGCTCGACCGCAGATCGTAGATCTTTCCCTTCGACATGTTCAGCGTGGTGACGCTGTTGGGGTCGCCGCCGTAGCCGAAGCTGTTTGTAGAGAGGCGGTCGAAGAGGATCGCATGCGATGGATCGACCGCGCGCAGATCGAGCGTATAGGAGAGAATGCGCGGTCCCGACTGAAGATTGACCATCGTGTCATAGACCGCTCCGCTGCCGGAGCGCTGGACGATATGACCGCCGAGATCGATGGTCTGATGAACAATATAGCCATGTAGAATCTTGTCCTTCGGAGCCGGCACAGAGGCAGCGACAACGGCAGGCTGCGCAACAGCGGCAGGAGCAGGAACAGTTTGCGCCGCTGCGGGAGCGACTTGCGCGACAGCCGCCGTCGCAACCAAACACATCATGGTCACAATCGCGAACGCGCACTTCCTGATCGTCAAACCGCCCGATACCGGAAGCATTGCGTTCCTCATGCTGGCCATCCTTACTTGAAGAAATCCACATCGGCGTTGGAGCCGTGGATCTGTACGTGGCAACTGGTGCAGGACTGATACTGGTTCGCCTGGTTATGGAACGAAGGCGTGCCCGGAGCGGTGAAGTCTAAGGATGCCGAATGGCACTGCAGGCACATCGAGTTCACGTTGTTGCGGATCAGCAGCCGCGGATTCGGCGAACCATGCGGATAGTGGCACGACAAGCAGCCCTCAAGCTTCACCGGCGGATGTTCGTAGACGAACGGTCCTGCTGTCTCCGTATGGCACTTCGTGCAGACCGCATCCTGCGTCGCACTCTTCTGCAGCAGGCTGTCATTAAACGTCCCATGCGGATCATGGCAGTCACTGCACTTCAGAACGCCTTCATTCACCTTGTGATGGAATGGCTCGGCGAAAGACGCCTTCACATCGGTATGGCAGCTCGTGCAAAGCTTCGTCTCCGGAGCCTTCAGTAGATGTGTCTCTTCTGGGAAGGCATGCACGACGTGGCAAGTGGTGCAGCTCACGCCTGCGGCGGCGTGGGATGTTCGTTCGGAGTTCGCATGTGTATCGAGATGGCAGCCGATACACTGCTTATCGACTTCTTTCGAGGTGGCCTTCGCGAAATCAAATATCTTGGTCTTGTCGCCCCCGGACTCCACATGCGCCCTGCCCGGCCCGTGGCAACTCTCGCAGGTCGCGCCATTGTCGCCATGCATCAGCGCAAGCTTGGAGTGTGGATCTCCCGCAAATTGGGTCGCAAGGTCGCCATGGCACAATGCACAGGTATCATTGCCGACAAAGTCGGTTGTATGAGCTGTCTCTGCCTTTACCGGCGCGCTGGTGGGAGTCTTCGCGTCTCCAGCGGTCTGCGCGAGCAGAGACTGAGAGAGCGAAAACAGGACTACAAGGCTCGCAACTACATAGAGCCAACGTCTCAAGGAACTCACCGAGGGAACACCATGCACTATGCCGGCGTCCGTCTTGATAGTAGGCCTACGCGAGCCGCAAGACTGAGCCGTATTGCTCATGGCGGCGCAGGAGTGCCTCGGAGGGTGAAAGGAAGAGAAGATCTAGCAGCGGGCCGTGAGATCTACGCCTAGAGCACCTGCTTTTCTAATGATTCGACCGTAGTAGATTTTGTAGTAGTTGTTGCATCCTTCTCCCCCACAACTACCCAATAAAGACGCGGCCTTCGGCACTAGAGCACCTGCTTCAAAAGCAGATGCTCTATCTTGAACTCGCTAAGCGACTGCAAAACATTGATAAATAATGGTCGGGGAGAGAGGATTCGAACCTCCGACCCCCTGCTCCCGAAGCAGGTGCTCTACCAGGCTGAGCCACTCCCCGAACATGTGTGCGGAATGCTGGATGGTAGACCGTCCGCGCCGCCGTCTTTTCCGCCGAAACTCAGGCCAGGAACAAGAGGCGCACAGCCGCTCCAGCAGGTATAAGTCTACCAGAGTCATAGGTTCCTTCGCAGCGGGTGTGGTCTGTACATCCAGAACGCGATTAACGGGGTATTCGTCTATTCAGAGTTTTGAATGGGTGTGCTATCCGCCATTTTGGCAAGGCATAACCATTCACCCAGCTTTACTGTCGCGGAGCTCGTTGTAAACGGCCTGCAGCTCCGCGACCATGCGCGGGATGGTGAAGGCGTCGATGCCTTCCTGCGCGCGCTGGCCCCAGGCGCGTCTGCTGGAATCGTCAGAGAGCATGGCGTGCAGCGCAGCGGCGAGCGCGGGAGGATTTTCCGTCGGCACCAGCAGGCCGGCGCGGCCATCCTCCAGCGCCTGAGGGCTGCCGTCAGCGGCAGTGGCGATGATCGCGCACCCTGCGCTGCGGGCCTCGATCAGAACAAGCGCGAAGGATTCGCGGCGCGATGCGAGGACAAAGACGTCGGCGGCGCGAAGGTACGACTGCGCATTGCTCTGAAAGCCTTCAAAGTGAATGCGCTCTGCGCATGCGGCCGCCGCGGCCTGCGCGTGAAATGCAGCGGCATCGGGGCCATCGCCCACGATATAGAGATGGGCGGCGGGGAACTCAGCTGCCACAGCGGTGAATGCAGTGATGAGCTCTGCCACGCCCTTACGCACATACAAACCGCAAACGGTGACGATAGCGGGATGTTGCAGATGCACCGGCTCCATCGGCTGCTGCATGCGCGGCGAGCCGAGCGTGCGGTTGAGCACCACGCGAATCTTCTCGCGCGGAATGCCATGGCTCTGCATGGTATCGCCGACAGAGTTGCTGACGACAATCACGCGCTGGGCCAGTCCCATCAGCCTTGACTCGCGCTCGTGTACGTTGTGCACATGCGAGACCAGCGTAAAGCCAAGCGGTCTGCGCCATGCGGCGGCGAGCAGAAGCCCGGTGCGCATGTGGGCATGCACGATATCCGGCCGAAAGCGCCGGGCGATATGTGAAAACTGAAAAGCGGCCAAGGGTAGGTTCGTCAGCGTGCGCGATTGATCAAGGTGAATATGTTCCACGTGGAACGCGCGGAGAAGCTCTTCATGCTCGCCGCCGGCTGAAGCGATGGCGACGGTGTGGCCTTGGCGCACCTGCTCGATGGCAATATCCACTGTCGCGTTCACGATGCCGTTGCCGCGGTTGGTCACGTCGTTCAGGATGTGAAGAATTCGCATTACTGCGCGACCTCCGGCAGGGCAGGTTCGCGGCGCAGGCGGCTGTGTACGACAGAGACGACGAAGTGGAGGTCTTCCAGCCTCGGCAGCAGGCGCGGCATGCGCGAGCGCAAAAAGACGCGGAAGCTGATGTAGAGGAAGAGGAAGCGTGCCGCGGTGGAGATAAGCAGCGCAGCGGCTGCCCCGGTCAGACCCCACTTCGGGATGAGCCAGAGCATCATGGGAATGCAGAGAGCAAGGCCGACGCCCTGCAGGATGGTCACCACACCCGGCCGCCCGACGGCTTTAAAGGCCTGCGCCATCACCGTCACCGTGCAGGCGAGCGTAGCTTCTATCAGCAGAATGCGCAGCGCTCCGATTGCGCCGGCAAAGGAGCTGCCATACAGCATGCGGACAAGAAGGGGTCCGATAAGGCAGAGAGCCGCGGCACAGAATGCAGTGATCATCGCGCTGATGCGTACGGCGACTTCGGTGAGTTCCACGATGGCATCCAGCGGCTGACCCGCCGCCTTGGGAAAGAGCACCATGGCGACGGAGCTGGGAAAGACGTTCAGCGTGCGCGAAAGACTGAGCATCACTGCATAGACGCCCATCGCGCCCGGCTCCAGCATGCTGATGACGAGTACGATGTCGACGCGCTCCGCAAGCGCATTCAGCAGATCGATCCCATAGGAGCGGACGCCGTAGCTCAGCAGCAGGCGGCATTCGGCCATGCTCCAGAGCCAGTGTGAACCGGAGCTTCGCTCGCGCCAGAGATAGAAGAGAATAAGCGCTGCCACGGGAAATGCCGATGCGACGTAGGCGATCGCCGCGGTGAAAGGCGTAAGCCGGTGCGTGAAGTAGAAGCCGAGCAGACCGGCGAGCGTGGCGGCGGGCACAAGGATCTGAGTGGCATTCGAGGCAGAGAATCTGCCGAGCGCCTCCAGCGATGCCTGGCCGGCCAGCATGATGGAGCAGAGCGGGATGGTGAGCAGAAAGAGCTGTGCGCTGTGCACCACTGCAGGCGAGTACTGGTGCAGCCAGCGCGGCAGCAGAAGCGCACTGATGCCGGCGGCGACGCAGCCAAAGCCGACGGATATGGCAAAGCCATGCATGATCAGCGAGGTGCGTTCGCTATTGCGCTTGCGGATGAAGTAGATGAGCGAGCTGGGAATGCCGAGCGTGGTGACGCTGGCAAGAAAGAGCGGCCACAGGATCATGGCCGCCAGCTCACCGCGGCCCTGCGGATGCAGCGTGCGCGCCGTAAGAATGCCGGTGACCACCTGGATCGCAATCATGCCGATGCGATTCAGAATGGAGTAGAAGACCGCCATCGTGCCGCTGCCATCGCTGGCCGCGCCAGATGGAACGCTCATCGCGCCGCCTGCCGCGCGGCTATTCCCTGCGCTATCTTCTGCTCGCGGGTGGGCGCTGCCTTGGCGCGCTTCTTGTGCGGAATGCCTGTGACCTTGTCGATGAACTCGCGAATGCGCGATTGAAAGATGGTGACGTCGTAGGCCGCGGCATGGCGGCGGATGGCCTGCGGATCCCACGTCATCTTCTCAAAACGATGCAGCGCGCCGCGCAGCGAGCCGGAGGTGGGTTTGTCGAAGAAGATGCCGTTCAGTCCGTCCTGAATCGTCTCCATGGCGCCGCCGCCATAGTAGGCGACCACGGGCCGGCCGGCGGCATTGATCTCAAGCGGGGTCATGCCGAAGTCCTCTTCACCGGGACAGATCAGCGCGCGGCAGCGGCTGGCATAATCGCTCACCACGCCGTCCGCGACGCAGCCTAGAAAAGTGATGTTCGCGTCTGCCATCGCTTCCAGTCGCGCGCGATCGGGGCCATCGCCGATGATGACGAGCTTACGGCCGGTGCGCATGCAGGCCTCAATGGCGAGGTCGATGCGCTTGTAGGCCACCAGCCTTGCCAGCACAAGATAGAAGTCATCCACCGCGGGGCTGATGGCAAAACGCGAGATATCGATCGGCGGTGGAATGACGACCGATGCGATGCCGAAGGCACTTTGCAGCCGCTCGGCGACGATGCGCGAGTTGGCGATGTAATAGTCCGGCTGCTTTGCCGCGCGCTTCTCCCATGCCTTCAGCGGCTTGAGCAAAAGCAGAAGCAGGGTACGTACCCAGCGGCTGAAGGGTTCGCGCTCCAGATAATCCTCGGTGCGATGGACCCAGCGCATGGGCGTATGACAGTAGCAGATGTGCACGGCGCCGGCGCGGCGCTTCACCCCCTTGGCGTATCCAACGCAACTGCTCAGCACAAGATCGTATGTGTTCATGTTGGCTTGTTCCACGGCAAAAGGATAGAGCAAAAAGTAGCCTCGGAAGAACTTCGCTTTCTCCGGCAGCCACTGCATCCACGTGGTCTTCAGGCGCACACGTTGCATGTAGGGCGAAAGCCGCTCGGGAACGGAGAGAGTGGTAAGCAGATCGGACTGGGGATATGTTCGGTGCAGTATCTCCGCCACGCGTTCCGCGCCGCCGGTCTGCGCAAAGTTGTCGTGAAAGATGGCGACACGGCGTGTGCCGAAGACATGGGTGTAGCGCGTGTGAAGTGCGTCGCGGAAGTTTGTCAGCGAAAAGTGTGCGTGAACAAACTCGTGCGCGGGCCGGATATAGGCGGCGACCCGCTCCGGGTCTATCGCGAGCGCGCGCAGTGTAGCCGCAAGCGCAACGGAGTCCTTCGCCGGTACAAGCGTTCCGGTATGGTCATGCTCCACGATCTCGGGAATGCCGCCAACGCGCGTCGCCAGCACCGGCGTTCCGGTCGCCATGGCCTCCACCAGTACCAGGCCGAAGGGCTCCTGATTCGCATTGTGGACCAGTAGATCGGTGGCGCGCAGCACGGCGGCGACGTCACTGCGTTCGCCGGTGAAGTGAACGCGGTCCGCAAGACCGAGCCTCTTCACCTGAGCGATGAGAGCATCGCGATACGCTGCATCGCGATTGAAGAGCGGCGAGCCGACGATGGCGAGATGGATATGCGGCGCATCCGCAGCGATGCGATGCAGCGCGGAGATAAGGCCCTTGAGCCCCTTGCGCGGCGTGATCTGGCCGATCGCACAGCAGAGAAAATCGTTATCGCGCAGACCAAGCTCACGCTTCAGCCAGGGCTCGCATTCGGAGCGCAGCGTAAATCGCGACAGGTCGACGGTGTTATAGAGCACCTCGGTACGCGTGCCGAACGGCAGCGCGCCGCGGAAGCGGGCCGTAGTGGCGCGCGAGACGCCGATGATCTGGGTGCGGCGCGAGAGAAATGCGAGCATGCGGATGGCGCTGCTCAGCGGATGACGTGGCAGATCGTCCTGCACGTGCCAGAGCACCGGAGTGCGGCTGCCGATGGTGGCCAGCGTGGCTGCGATGCCGGCGCGAACGGTATTGGCATGAATGCCCTGCGGCGCGAGCGCGCGAATCTCGCGGCGCATGGAAAGGATCGTAGTCGCAAGCGACCGGAGATACTTCGCCAGCGTGAAGGGGTTCGCGGTGAAGCGCGCCTGCAGGGCCGGGATGCACACGGTATCCACGCCGCGAGCCTCTGCCAGCGAGGCGAGCGCACCCTCGGCGGGACACATCACAACCGGCTCATAACGGTTGCGATCCAGCACGTCGAGCATATGCAGTAATATGCGCTCGGCTCCGCTCACCGTGCCGGTGTGGTTCACGTAGAGAATGCGCTGCTGCATCGTTAGTGGGCACCCTTGCCCTTTAGCACCACGGGAAGCGTCTTGAAGAGAATCTGTGCATCCAGATAGAGCGACCAGTTGTCGATGTACTGCAGATCCAGCTCCACCCAGCGGTCAAAGCCGATGCTGCTGCGGCCGCTGATCTGCCACAGGCACGTGAGGCCGGGCTGTACGCTGAAGCGGCGCATAAGCCACGCCTCAGAGAAGAGGCTGACGTCGCGGATGCTCAGCGGGCGTGGGCCGACGAGAGACATGTTGCCGAGCAGAACATTGAAGAGCTGCGGCAGCTCATCGATGGAGAGCTTGCGTATGATAGCGCCCACGCGGGTGACGCGCGGATCGTTCTTGATCTTGAACGCCGGCCCGGTGGTCTCGTTCAGGTGCTCGATCTGCGACAGCTTCTTCTCCGCATCCACCACCATGCTGCGAAACTTGTACATGGTGAACTTGCGCTTGCTCAGGCCGTAGCGCTCCTGCCTGAAGATGATGGGCCCCGGTGTAGTGGCCACGGCGATTGCCGCGACGATCAGCAGAGGCGAGAGCAGAATGATCCCCAGTGTTGCGCCGATGATGTCGATGGCGCGCTTGAGGAAGCGGCGGGAGTCGTGATGCACTACCTGCATCACAACGCGGGTCGCGTCGATGCCCTCAAAGTAGCGCTTCTTGGTAAGGCTGCTGCCGAAGTAGTCGCTCTGATACTGCGACTGCACGCCGCCCCGCTCGCAGATGTCGATCGCGCGCGCGACCATGTCATACTGCGACTTCATCGGCAGTGCGATGACGACTTCATCGACCACGCGCTGCATCAGGATAGTCTCAAACTGCTCCATGCCGCCGAGGATGAGTCCCTGCGTCATGTCATTCATCTGCGGATCGGAGTCAACAAAGCCGAGGAAGTTGTAGCGCCACTCCGGATGCAGCTCCAGCTCGCGATAGGCCAGCTGCGCCTGCGGTCCGGTGCCGACGATGATCAGGTTCTTGCGTTTGCGCATGTGCGGCCGCACATACCGATGGAAGCTGATGAGTACAGCGCGCAGACTGACCATCGCCGCGGCGCAGCCGAGCCAGAAGAAGAGCAGGTTGCGCGCCAGGTGCGGAGCGCCGCCGTTGGTGGCAGCGACCAGCCCAACCATAACCGTGCAGGTGCTGAGACCGAGGCAGAGCTTCAGGCCGAGATCGCGGATCGAGTCGACGCGCGCCATCGTATAGACGCCAAAGCCATAGAGAACGCCGTACCAGCCCCAGTAGCATCCCGTGACGATGAGCAGGTCGTGGACCGAGATACGCATGGTCAGAAGCTCGTTCATCCGCAGCGCATTCTGCGAGAAGTAGGGAAGCATCACAACGCTGAAGAAGCCTGCAGCGAGAATCGTGATGTCGCCGCCGCGGCATATCCAGCCGGAGATGCCGCGCAGCGGACGTCCGCCGAGCAGAGGGCCGCGCGTAACCGGATGATCCTTGATCGGAGTCATGTCAGCGGCTCCCTGCGGCGGCTCTTCTGCGCCGGTGCATTGATGGTGTAGGTCACGTAATCGACGTTGCCCTGTGGGTTATAGGCAACCTCTGCTTTGTTGACCGGCTTGATGTTGCTGGCGCGCGATGTGCGGGTTTGGTCGAAGGTAGAGCGCACGCGCTGTGCCATCCTCTCGGCCCAGCTCTCCGTGAGTCTTTCGGGCATCGCCGCTGCATTGCGCGGTTCCGCCGGATGGGCGGTTCTTTCCTGCACCTCTGCCTGCACTGACTGCGCGGCGGCCGGCTTTGCAACCTGCGGCTTTGCAGATGGCTCCTTTGCAGACGGCTCCGCGGCGCGTTTTGCACTCGGCGCGCTGGGCACATTGCTGGGTAGAGGATATTGCTCCGCGGTGCTGCGTGTGATCTTGATGGGGACGGCAGCCGGCGCGGGCTTCAACAGGGGCTTGGATGCGATTGCGTTGGGAACTTCGCCGGACGAGCCACGCTCGCGTGGAGCAGCTGCGGGCAATACCGCAGCGGGTGTCTGGGCGAGCAAAGAGAGCAACGTCTCCCAGTGCTCTGCTTCTGCCTGCTGGCGTTCTGCCTGTTCGGCTGTCGATCGCGAAGTGGGCGCGGAGGCCGTTTTGTCCTGCGCATGCTCTTTGGAAGTCTTCATTCGCTGCAACCTGGAAAAATGTGAAATGGAAATTGTTATGTTGCGTTTGTGCCGGTCTTCGCCGGTTTACGTCGGTGGAAGTGCGCAGACCTGAATCCTTTACCTAGCTTCAAGGCGTTTACTCCATGGGTACATCCCCCGAAGGCTGAACCGGTTCTACGACCATTGGGGGATGCCTGCTTCTGGTGATTCCGCCGAGGATTAATCAGGCATCTACTCAGTACCGATCAGTTACTTACGGGCACTCCGGATGGGTAGTAAGCTGGGCATAACGAAATCAGGAATTTTTGACGCAAGACATTGATTTAATGGCACTTAAACTCATCAGTCCGCGTATTGCTCCTCCACTCAAGCTCGATAGGAATGGAGAAGGCCCCATCTTTCATCAGCCCTGGTTGCTCCAGGCCTCCGGTGGGGATGCTCTGGAGCAGGTGCGCGCGGTTTGGGATGGCAGAGTAGTAGCTACGCTCTCCTTCATCCGCCGCAGTAAGTTCGGATTCCGCGTGCTGAATATGCCGCCTTACTGTCATACGCAGGGGCCGGCCCTTAATCTGCCGCCGTCCAAATCGGCGAAGGCAGCGCGCAATCTGCGCCGCGTCGTGAAGGAGCTGATGGATCAACTGCCGGCGCATGACCGCTTCCATCTCATCCTTGATCCCGCCGACAAGAGCGCTTTCGCCTTTGCCATGGCCGGTTGCAGTGTCTATCAGGACTTCACCTTTCGCCTGGACGCCAAGCAGGATCTCGAAGAGCACCTGGAACAGATGGATCCGAAGACGCGCAATCTGATCCGCACCGCAGGAAAGAATCTGCAGGTTCGTCAGAACAGCGATCTGGAGGGATTTCTCGCCATGTGCGCTAAAGAGCGCGGCGGAACGAATACGCACAACATGGATGCTCTGCACCGCATGGGCACGGCCGCTCTGGCGCGCGGACAGGCGGTGATCCTTACGGCAGATGACGAGCGCGGACGCGCGACGGCCTCGGCGTTTCTAGTGTGGGATGACACGCTGCTCTATTACTGGCAGTCCAGCCGCGATCCGGAGATCGTGGTTCCGGGCGCGAATAATCTTCTGGTGTGGGAGTCGATGAAGTTTGCGCTGCGGAACGGCCGCACCTTCGATATGGATGGCTACGGCTCGCGCGGGGCCGCGCGTTTTGGCGCAAAGTTCAGCATGGAGCCTGTCGTGCGCGCCAGCGTGGTTCACATGAGCAAGCTGGGTTCTGTCGTACGCGCGCTGACGACCCGTCCGCACAGCATCACCGACTAAGACCCACGCCACAACCGGAATGAGTTGCGTGGGCCTCGCGTGCGCAAGTATGCCATGCTGCGTGCGGAGAAGTGGTGGGCCCGGAGGGATTTGAACCCCCAACCAAGGGATTATGAGTCCCCTGCTCTAACCGTTGAGCTACAGGCCCGGGACGATGTACCGGCAAACCTCTTGATTGTAAATGGAGCGGTTCCTGCAGGGTTGCCGCAGTCCCGGCGCGCCGGACGCATCAGAAGCGCGGCACTGCTAAAATTGATAGAGCCCGCGGCGGAGAATCTCCTTCGCGGGCGCAACTTCGTCTTTGCAAAGTGAGAGTAGCGTGGAAGATTTTCCCCGGCTTCAGCGGCTGCCGCCGTATGTCTTCAGCATCACATCCGAGTTGAAATCCGCAGCGCGCAAGCGCGGGGAAGACATCATCGACTTCGGCATGGGCAACCCGGACGGCGCCACGCCGGCGCACATCGTTGCCAAGATGATAGAGGCGGCGTCGAAGTCGTCGACGCACCGCTACTCGCTCTCCAAGGGCATACCGCGGCTGCGCAAGGCGATCTGCAACTGGTACAAGTGGCGCTTCGATATCGATCTGGATCCGGAGAAAGAAGCGATCGTCACCATCGGCTCGAAGGAGGGTCTGGCGCATCTCTGCCTGGCCATGCTTGACAAGGGCGATGTGGTGCTGGCGCCGAACCCGAGCTATCCCATCCACATCTATGGCCCGGTGATCGCCGGCGCGGAGGTACGCGGCATACGCGGCGCCACCGGCGAAGAGTTTCTCGCCGAGCTCGAGCGCGTGATCCCCACGATGCATCCCAAGCCGAAGATGCTGATCCTGAACTACCCGTCGAACCCGACGACGGAGTGCGTGGACCTTGCCTTCTTCGAGCGCGTGGTGGCGCTCTGCAAGCAGTACGGCATCTGGATCGTGCACGATTTTGCGTACGCTGACATCGTCTTTGACGGCTATAGACCGCCGTCGATCCTGCAGGTGCCGGGCGCGAAGGACATCGCGGTGGAGTTCTTCACGCTTTCGAAGAGCTACAACATGCCGGGATGGCGCGTGGGCTTCTGCGTGGGCAATGCAAAGCTGGTGGGCGCGCTCGGCCGGCTGAAGAGCTACTTTGACTACGGTACGTTCACGCCGATCCAGGTAGCGTCGATCGCCGCGCTCGAAGGACCGCAGGAGTGCGTGACCGAGATCTGCGAGACCTATCGCAAGCGCCGCGACGTTCTGGTGCAGGGGCTGAACAAGCTGGGGTGGGACCTTACGCCGCCGCGGGGAACCATGTTCGTATGGGCGCCGATCCCGGAGGAGTACAGGTCTCTGGGCTCGCTCGAGTACTCACGCAAGCTGCTGGCGGAGGCGAAGGTGGCCGTCTCGCCGGGCATCGGCTTCGGCGAGTTCGGCGACGGCCATGTCCGCTTCTCGCTCATCGAGAACACGGAGCGCACCCGGCAGGCGCTGCGCGGCATCGCCAGGATGATGGGGAAGCACCTCTAAACCACTCTAATAAAATGGTTTGTCATAAAGTGGTAATTAATTACTACTTTATGCTATTTCCGTTTGGAGAGGGCTTGCGCGGGAGTTTACAGCGCGCGACCGGCGGCGGCTCCGCTGGCCCAGGCCCACTGGAAGTTGAAGCCACCCAGCCAGCCGGTTACGTCCACGACTTCGCCGATGAAGTAGAGATTCTTCTGGTGCTTGCTCTCCATGGTGGCGGAGCTGAGTCCGTCGGTGTCGATACCGCCGGCAGTGACCTCGGCTTTGTCGTAGCCTTCGGTGCCTGCGGGCGTGATGCGCCAGTCGTGCAGTTGCGCCTCATACGCAGCGAGTGCAGGGTTCTTCCAGTCGGCGGGTGTATGCAGTTTTATCCAGCGATCGGCAAAGCGCTGCGGGAAGGGCCAGTAGAGAGCTTCTCGCAATGCGGCGAAGCTTCGCTCGGAGATGTTCTGGACTACGGGCGACATCACATTGCGGCCGGGTGCGAGATCGAAGGTAAGCGCGGTGCCGGGCTTCCAGTAGGAAGAGATTTGTAAGACGGCGGGGCCGCTGAGTCCGCGATGTGTGATGAGAAGTTTTTCTCGGAACTTTGGAGCAGTGGCACCTGCGTTGACGAAGCTTTTCTTTTTGTCGCTGATCTGCGCGATGACTTCAAGAGAGATGCCGGAGAGATCAGACCAGGATTGGTCGGCGGGCGCGAAGGTGAGCGGCACGAGCGCGGGGCGCGTGGGGACGAGTTTGTGGCCGAACTGCTTCGCAATCTCATAGCCAAAGGCGGTCGCACCCATCTTGGGGATGGAGAGGCCGCCGGTGGCGATGACGAGAGACGTCGCGGTAAAACTCTCGTTCTCGGCGGTGATGGTGAATACGCCATCCGCGTGCGAGACGCCGGTAATGCGCGTGCCCGGCTGAATGCTGACGCCGGCTTCGGCGCATTCTTTTTCCAGCATGGTGACGATGTCGCGCGCGCTGCGGTCGCAGAAGAGTTGGCCCAATGTTTTTTCGTGCGAGGGGATGCCGTGCTTCTGCGTGAGGGCGAGGATGTCCTGCGGGGTGTAGCGGGCGAGCGCGGATTTGGCGAAGTGCGGGTTGGCGGAGAGGAAGTTCTCCGGCTTGCAGTGGATGTTGGTGAAGTTGCAGCGTCCGCCGCCGGAGATGAGGATCTTCTTGCCGATGGAGTCAGCGTGGTCGAGGACGAGGATGCGTTTGCCGCGCTTGCCGGCCTCGATGGCGCACATCAGACCGGCCGCGCCCGCGCCGAGAAT
>DATMLK010000158.1:0-21449 GCA_035570215.1 Acidobacteriaceae bacterium | reverse complement strand
GAACTCCTGCAGATTCTCATTGCTCCCGCGCTCCACCAGCACCATCCGCGCCCGCGGAGCATAGTGCCGCAACCCAACCCCCGGCGCCGGCAGACTCTCCTGCAACTCACGCGAACGCTCTTTCGTCTCGCGCGGCGCTTTATATAGCGTCACCGTCCCAAACTCCGCTAGCATCGCCGCCGTCACCGCGCCCGGCCTGTAGATCACCATCGGATCCTGCGAAAGATCCACCACTGTCGACTCCACGCCCACATGGCACGCGCCGCCATCCAGTACCGTGTCGATTCGCCCGTCGAGATCCTCCAGCACATGCGCCGCCGTGGTCGGACTGGTATGCCCGAAGCGGTTCGCACTTGGCGCGGCAATCGGGATTGCGGCAGCGCGCAGCAGCTCCAGCGCCAACGGATGCCCCGGCACCCGCACGCCCACCAGCGAGCGCCCCGCAGTCACGGCATCCGGTACACAATCTTTCCTCGGCAATAAAAGAGTCAGCGGCCCCGGCCAGAATCGTTCCGCCAGTTGCTCGGCCAGCGGCGAGAGCTCTGCCACCGTCTTCGCCATCGCAACATCCGCAACGTGCACGATGAGCGGGTCCCAGTGCGGCCGCTCCTTCGCCACAAAGATCTTCTCCACCGCCTCTGCGTTCAATGCATTCGCGCCCAGCCCGTAGACCGTCTCCGTGGGAAATGCGACCGTCCCGCCGCCGCGCAGGATCTCCGCTGCCCGCTGCACCTCATCCACCGTCAATCGAACCGTCTTGTTCACTCATCCATCTTATTTGTTTGTCATCTTCGTCACTATTTTTGTCATTCTGAGCGTAGCGAAGAATCTGCTTTAGCCTCTCGTATACTCAAGCCATGGCCGTTGAGATCGAACTCAAATTCACCGTGGACGATCTGCCCGCGCTCGAAGTAAAGCTCCGCGCCCTCGGCTTCCGGCTGGACACGCCGCGCACCTTCGAGTCCAACACGCTCTACGACACGCCCGAGCGCACCCTGCGCGCGCGAAAGCAGATCCTCCGCATCCGCCAGTATGGCGAGACGTGGACGCTTACGCACAAGGCCGCGCCGCCCAATACCGACGACAGCCTCTACAAGACCCGCATCGAGACCGAAACCGCCATCGCCGACGGCGAAGCACTGGCCCAGGTCTTCGTCACGCTCGGCTACCAACCGGTCTTTCGCTATGAAAAGTTCCGCTCCGAGTGGTCTGACCCGGCCACCGGTCATCACCTCGTACTTGACGAGACGCCGATCGGCATCTACGCCGAGCTCGAAGGCGACCCCGCATGGATCGACGCCATGCTCGCCGCGCTGGAAGTCCCTGCCGGTCACCGGACTACAGAGAGCTACGGCAAACTCTTCCTCAACTGGAAAGAGCTCACCCAAAGCCCCGCCGAAAACCTCACCTTCGACGCGATTAAATAAAAAGGGCGCGACCGAAGCCGCACCCTTTAAAAAATCCGTGCCCTGATTAAACCTCAGAGGCTCCGTGACACTTCTTATACTTCTTCCCTGACCCGCACGGGCAGGGATCGTTGCGCCCCACCTTGCTCTCGGCCGTTCGACGCTGCGCCACCGGCTCCGGTGTGCTTCCGCCGGCCTGCCGAGCCGCGGCCAGCTCGCGCTCCTTCTTTCGCTTGAACTCGCGCTCCAGCTCATCGATCGTCGATGTCGGCGCCTTGGTTGCAATCGGCACAGAAGACGACTGCACCATCTTGATGTCGCCTTCCATCACATCCGAGGCGATCGCAGCCCGTGTCACCGGCGCAGAGGTCACCGGCTGTCCGTCCGGCCCAAGGATCTGCATGCGGTAGAGGTACCGCACCGTGTCCTGCTGGAAGACCTTCATCATCTCTTCGAACATGATGTACGACTCGCGCTTGTACTCCACCAGCGGATCCAGCTGCGCATACCCGCGCAGCCCGATACCCTCCTTCAGGTGGTCCATCGCCAGCAGATGGTCCTTCCACAGTCCGTCGATCACCGAAAGCATCACGATGCGCTCGTGATAACGCAGCTGCGGCGCGCCCAGGATCTGTTCCTTCGTCTCGTATGCCGCTTTTAGACGTTCGTAAATAGCCTCGCCCAGCTCGTGCCGGTTCAGCTGCGTCGCGTCGATCTCCTTCTCCAGCTCCACGCCGAAGATGCCCACCAGCATGTTGAAGAGTCCGCTGATATTCCACTGGTCGGGATGCATCTTCTCCGGGCAGCACTCGTCGAGAGCGTTCGAGAGGATCGTCGGCACATAATCCTCCAGCACCAGCTCCTTCTCGTCCACGCCCTCCAGCAGTCCGCGCCGCAGACCATACACCGCCTCGCGCTGCTTGTTCATCACGTCGTCGTACTCCAGAACGTGTTTGCGCGACTCGAAGTTCTGCGACTCCACCGCCTTCTGCGCCGCTTCGATGCGCCGCGAGATCAATCCGCTCTCGATCGGCACACCCTCTTCCATGCCCAGCCTCTGCAGCAGCGTCGACACCCACTCCCGCGCGAAGATGCGCATCAGGTCGTCTTCCAGCGAGAGATAGAAACGCGAAGCACCCGGATCGCCCTGCCGTCCCGCGCGTCCGCGCAACTGGTTGTCCACGCGGCGGCTCTCATGCCGTTCCGTGCCCAGGATGTGCAGCCCGCCGACTTCGATCACCGCGTCATGATCCTTCGCCGCGGCCGCCGCATACGTCGCCAGCGCGCCGTCCCATGTCTCCTGCGTGACCTCGAACTCCTGGCTCTGGTAGTAGAACCGCAGGCTCCCCGCCGGCGCCAGCGGCGAGATCGCACCCTCCGCCGCACTTACCGCCTTGGCTACACCCTTCTTCACCAGCTCCTGCTTCGCCAGAAAATCCGGATTGCCGCCCAGCAGAATATCCGTGCCGCGGCCCGCCATATTCGTCGCGATCGTCACCGTGCCCAGCCGTCCCGCCTGCGCCACGATCTCCGCTTCCTTCTCGTGGAACTTCGCGTTCAGCACCACATGCCGCACATTCTTCTTCTTCAGGATCTCGCTCAGCAGCTCACTTTTTTCGATCGACGTCGTACCCACCAGCACCGGCTGCTTGTTCTCATGCAGACGCTCGATCTCGTCGGCCACGGCAAAGTACTTTTCCTTCGCCGTGCGGTAGACCACATCAGGGTTCTCGATGCGCCGCATCTGCCGGTTTGTCGGAATCACCGTGATATCCAGCTTGTAGATCTTGTCGAACTCCGCCGCTTCCGTTTCGGCCGTACCCGTCATGCCGGAAAGCTTCGTGTACATGCGGAAGTAGTTCTGGAACGTGATCGTCGCCAGCGTCTGGTCTTCCTTGCGGATGGCCACGCCTTCCTTGGCCTCCACCGCCTGGTGCAACCCATCGCTCCAGCGCCGTCCCGGCATCAGCCGTCCCGTGAACGTATCCACGATGATGACCTCGCCATCCTTCACCACATACTCCACATCGCGCTTGTAGAGCGAGTGCGCCTTGATCGCCGTCTCCACATGGTGCTTCAGGTCCCAGTTCTCCGGGTCGGCGATGTTCCCGATCCCCAGCAGGCCCTCGATCTTCTCCCAGCCCTCGTCTGTGACGGTGACCGCCCGCGCCTTCTCGTCGACCACAAAGTCGCCCGACCACGTCTTCGTCTCCAGCGTCTCAATCAGCTTGCCCTCTTCCAGCTTGGGGATGATGACGTTCACGCGCGCATACTTGTCCGTCGTCTGCTCCGTCGGCCCGCTGATGATGAGCGGCGTACGCGCCTCATCGATCAGGATCGAATCCACCTCGTCCACGATCGCGTAGAAGTGTCCGCGCTGCACGCACTGCGCCAGCTCGAACTTCATGTTGTCGCGCAGGTAATCGAACCCGAACTCGTTGTTCGTCCCGTAGGTGATGTCGCTGGCGTAAGCATCGCGTCTCTGCTGATCGCTCAGGTCATGCACGATCACGCCCACCGTCAACCCCAGGAAGCCGTAGATCTTACCCATCCACTCCGCATCGCGCTTGGCAAGATAGTCGTTGACGGTGACCACATGCACGCCATGCCCGGCCAGCGCATTCAGATAACAGGCCAGCGTAGCGACAAGCGTCTTGCCCTCGCCCGTCTTCATCTCGGCGATCCGGCCCTGGTGCAGCACCATGCCGCCGATCAGCTGTACATCGAAGTGCCGCATCCCGACCACGCGCTTACCCGCCTCACGCACCGCCGCAAACGCTTCTGGCAGGATCTCCGTCAGCGCTGCCTGCTCTGCCGCCGCGATCTCGTCCTTATCCGTCAGTCCATCGATCTTCGCAGCCACCCGCGCCTTGAACTCGGCCGTCTTCGCGCGCAATTCGTCATCGCTCAGAGCCTGCATCGCCGGCTCCAACGCATTGATCTGCGCCACAACAGGCAGCAGTTTTTTAACAGCACGCTCATTGCTCGTGCCGAAGACCTTGGCTAGTACGTTATTGAACAAAACAGAGGGTTCCTTCGGGCGTTCTTTTATTCGTTTACGCCAATTCCTAGTTTACCCGTTTCAGCATGTTTGCCGTTAGCTGCGGAAGATTCGGGTGGCGTCCTAATTTCAATCCACACCCTGCGTCAGTTCTGAGACCTTGAGGCCCAGAGCCTTTGAGATGGATTGCATGCTGGCTAGGGTCAGATTGCGTTCTCCGCGCTCTACCTGACCGATATATGTCCAGTGCAGATCTGCGGCGGCGGCCAAATCTTCCTGAGACCATTTCCGGTCTTTCCGAAGAGTTCGGATACGCGCGCCGAGAGTGCGCTGGATGTTCTTCGCCATCCCTAAAGTGTCGAGAATTGATACTTATAATCACTAGAGACTCCGAGTATTATTTCTGTTATGGTCTACCAATTATGCGAAGGGTGATTCGTCTGATTCTTATGTGGTTTCGTAGCGCTTGCCCGGCCTGCGGCAAACGTATTGGAACCAATGAGAACTGTCTCGAATGTAATGACTTTGAAGCCGATAGGCAGACATTTTCAATCTGATCAGCCAGCAGCCGGTGCCTCATGCATCGCGCCTTTGCGATAAGTGGGAGATCGCCGCGCAGCAGCAGCGACCCTAATCCCTAACTCCCGATCGCGGATGCGTCTTGTCATACACCGCCTGCACCTGCCCTACCGTCAGCTGCGTATACCGCTGCGTCGTCGACAGCCGCTCATGCCCCAGCAGCTCCTGGATCGACCGTAGATCCGCACCCGCCTCCAGCAGATGCGTTCCGAACGCATGCCGCAACGTATGCGGATGCACATCCGCCGGCAACCCCCGCGCCAGCGCGATCTTCTTCACGATCCTTCCGACGGACCGCGTCGTCAGCCGCGCATCCCCACGCAATCGCTGATTCACCAGCAGCGGCCCCTCGTGCGCTTGCTTCCCCCGCCCCGCCGCCTCAAACTTCGCCGCTCGCACCGGCAGATACTCCCGCAGGGCCTGCGCCGCCGCATCCCCCAGCGGCACCGGACGCTCCTTCCGCCCCTTGCCCCGCACCAGGATCGCATCGTTCTTCCAGTGCACATCCTTCAGATCCATCCCGCACAGCTCCGCATTCCGGATCCCGCACCCATACAGCAGTTCGAAGATCACCCGGTCCCGCTCCAGCCAGCTCGACCCGTCGCCATCACCCTCTAAACCGTCGTCATCCTGAGCGGAGCCGCGCAGCCGGGGTCCCCGGTGAACGCTTTTGTTCACTGGGGTGGGAAGCGGCGGAGTCGAAGGACCCCCGGATTTGTCTTTGCTGTTGCTGTTGTTTTTTTGTTTGTCATTCCGGCGAACGCCGGAATCTGCTTTTGTCTTTGCCCGCGGAGCGGGCGTCTGGCCCTGCGCCAAGCAGTCCATCAGCCGGTTGACCTCCTCCGCACTCGGCACCCGCGGTAGATGCTTCGGCAGCTTCGGCGTCGACACCAGCAGAGCTGGATTCTGCGCCACACGACCCTCCTTCGCCAGCCACCGGAACCAGGACCGCACCGCCGCCAGCGCCCGCGCCGTCGAAGCCTTCGTCAGCCCGCGCTCATACAGCTTTCCCAGGTAAGCCCGTATATGCGTATGCTCCACATCCTTCACCGAAGCGCCCGCATCCATCGTCTCGCCCATTTCCTGCGAAAGGAATGCCGCAAAATCCCGCAGCTCCCGCGCATAAGCCCGCACCGTATGCGCCGAAGCCCCGCGCTCATTCGCCAGCACGGCAAGAAAATCCGCCACACCCGCCGCAAATTTGTTTTGCTTTTCAGTTCGCATACTTTCCTTTTTACTTGTCATCCCGCAGCGCAGCGGAGGGACCTGCTTCTGTCTTTGTCTTTAAACCCATCTTGGCCTTTAAATCCGTGTCCATCCGTACTCATCCGTGAAAATCCGTGGTGAGCTTTGTCTTTTGCTTATCTCTTCCCTCTTGGATGATGCTCCCGCAGCACCTTCTGCAGCCGCCCCAGCGCCACGTGCGTATACACCTGCGTCGTCGCAATATCCGCATGCCCCAGCAGTGTCTGCACCGACCGCAGATCCGCCCCATGCTCCACCATGTGCGTCGCACAACTATGCCGCAGCTTATGCGGCGATGCACTCTTATCCAAAGACCGCACCAGCGACCACACCCACTGCCGCGTCAGCGCCGAGCCTCTTATCGAAAGAAAAAGCTGCGCCGCCCGCGTCTTCCCCACCAGAGAAGGGCGCCCGCGCTTCATATAGATCTCCAGCGCCACAACCGCAGCCTGCCCCAGCGGCACGATCCGTTCCTTATCGCCCTTGCCGCGCACCTGCACCCGCGCCTGGTCCAGGTGCAGATCCATCTCCCGCAGATCGCACACCTCGCTCACGCGCAGCCCACCCGCGTACAGCAGCTCCAAAATTGCATGATCCCGCAGCGCCCGCGCATCGGCACTCTGCTTGGGATACAGCTGCGACGCCGCCATCCCCGTCTTCTCCAGCATCTCGGAGACCTCCGACTCGGCCAGCGACTTCGGCAGTACCTTCCAAGCCGCCGGCGATTCCAGGTTCACCGTGGGATCCTTCGCAATGCGTTTGTCCTTCAGCAGCCAGCGATAAAACCCCCGCCAGCAACTCAGCTTCCGTGCGATCGACCGCGACTCGTTCCGGTTCCGCCGCAGCTCCTCCATGAATCCCGAGAGGCCCGCCTGCGTCGCCGTCATCAGCGTGCCGTTCGTCCGCTCCAGGAACTCCGCCAGCTGCTCCAGATCCCGCTGATACGCCTCGCACGACAAAGGCCGCAGACCCTTCTCCACGCGCAGGTAGTTCGCATACTCCTGTACCACCCGCACATCGCTCACCGGATTGTTCTTTACCTGTGCCACCCCTTAATTATGGGCCGCATTATCAGACATAGGGCAGTACCCGCATTGGTTCCCCATTCGTCGCAAATTCATATGCAATGCGTAACAATCAGGAGTAACGGCCTTTGCGAGCAAAGCGAGCGATTCGCCGTCCGCGCAGGACATGAGCATTGCGACATCACACTCCGGCCTCACCAAATCGCTCCCTGCCGGGATCGTTCGCCTCACCACGCCTCAGTTCCACGAACAGGTCCTCGCCCTCAACCCCAAGGTTGCCGTGTTCGACTGCGACGGCACCCTATGGTCCGGCGACGCCGGCTCCCACTTCATGAACTGGTCCATGGAACAGGGTCTACTCTCCCGCGATCTCACCGAGTGGCTCGATGAGCGCCACCGCAGCTACCGCCGCGGCGAAGTCTCCGAGCTCATCATCTGCGGCGAGATGGTCCGGGTCTACCGCAGCCTCCGCCTCGACGAGATGCGCGCCGCCGCCGCCACCTTCTTCCGCGAGCACGTCGAACAAAACATATTCCCTGAGATGCTTAGCCTCGTCACCGAACTTCAAAAGCGCGGAACTGAAATCTGGGCGGTGAGCTCCACCAACGAGTGGGTCATCGAAGAGGGCGTCAAGCGCTTCCACATTCCCGCGGATCACGTCCTCGCCGCCGCCGTCCATGTCCGCGACGGCCTCGTCACCGGCGACCTCCGCGACGTTCCCACTGACGAAGGCAAAGTCGCCAGCCTCAAGCGCGTCGGCATCACCGCGCCTGACTGCGTCTTCGGCAACTCCATCCACGATGCCGCATGCTCTCCATCGCCCGCAAAGCCTTCCCCGTCAACCCCTCCGACGCCCTGGTGGAAGAGTCCCTGAAGCGCAACTGGCCCGTCTACTTTCCGGACAGCGTCGCCCCGGCCGAATAATTTTTCCAATGAAAGAGTCATCCTGAGCGCTTGCGCGAAGGACCACGACGAACCCTCATGCAACCCAAGTTGCTTCAGGCTTTCTAGCCATAATTTTTATTTGTCATCCCGCAGCGCAGCGGAGGGACCTGCTTCCGGCTTTATCTTTGCCTGCGATACCCTCAACACATGCGCATCGCGTCATTGCAACCCAGCATCTCCGTCACCCTCAAACATCTCGGCAAGCTGGATCAACTCTGCGCTTGCACGAAATACTGCCTCGATGTGGTTCCTGAACTCGCCGCGCTCAACATTCCCATCCTGCACGACTCCTGGACCGCCGGCACCGAAGAGATACTCGCCGCAAAGCCCGACCTCGTCATCGCCAGCGTTCCCTACCGCATGGAATCACTCGCGGCGATCCTGAGATCCGGCCTGCCCGTTCTCGCGCTTGCCCCGCACACCTTAAACGATATCTACAGTGATACCCGCATCCTCGCCTCACTCGTCCACGCAACCGAAGCCGGCGAGACCATCATCCGCCAGATGGAAGCGGCCATCGCCCATGTACGCGAGACCGCAGCGAAGCTGCCCAATAAAAAAATCTACTGCGAAGAGTGGGGTAAACCCCTCATCCACTCGCAGGGCTGGGTCGCCGAACTCATCGAGGCAGCCGGCGGCACATTCCTCGGCACACCCGGCGCGCATACGGACGCGGAGACCATCGCCGCTGCCGACCCGGACGTTCTCCTCTTCGCCTGGTGCGGCGCCGGGGATCGCGTCCCCCTTGAGCGCCTCATCGAGCAGCGCAGCTGGCAGCACCTGCGAGCCGTGCGCAGCGGTAAAGTCTTCTGTATTCCTGACGAATACCTGAACACGCCTTCCTTCACACTTACAGCCGGCCTGGCCTGCATCGCCCACGCTCTGCATCCTCAGATCTTTCCGCCGCACCCGCGTCTCATCCGCCTCGGCTAAACTGATAGCAGTAGTGGCGACCACACCCAAACACGCGCACGGCAGGCCCAACGCACAGAAAAACGCTAAGCGCTCCGTGCGCATGGTCGTCGCCGCGCTCATTCTCCGCGCAGGCGATGCCGGGCAGGAGGTTCTCATCTGCCAGCGCAAGCCCGACCAGGCTATGGCGCTCAAGTGGGAGTTTCCCGGCGGCAAGATCGAACCCGGCGAGATCGCAGTACAGGCACTTGCCCGAGAACTGAACGAAGAGCTCGGCATTGACGCCGTCATCGGCGCGCCCATCACCCGCATCCGCCACAACTATCGCAACGGCGGTGCCGTAGACATCCAGTTCTTCCTGGTGAAGGAGTTTGCCGGCGAGCTCGAAAATCGCATCTTCAACGACATGCGCTGGTCCACGCTGGCCGCGCTGCCGGAGTTCGACTTCCTCGCCGCCGACCTCGGTCTCATCCAGGACCTTGCCGCCGGTAAGTTGCTGCCTTCAGATTAAATACTTGTCATCCCGAGCGCAGCGAAGGATCTGCTTTCCTTCATGACGTCGCAACTTTATATCGCGAACAACGTGAGCGCCGCGCGAACCGGGGTCCCCGGCGAACGCTTTTGTTCGCTGGGTGGAGAAGCAGTTAAAGCGCCCACGGCGCCTAGCCGCCGGTAAGTTGCTGCCACAGCAGGATCAGCGTCAGTCCGATCACGATCGCCGCCGTCGCATAGGCGATCCAATTGAACCATGCCGCGTTGGTGTACTTGCCCATCAGCTCGTGCTTGTTGATCAGCCGCAGCATAAAGATCATCACCACCGGCAGCAGCACGCCGTTCAGCACCTGCGAGAGGATGATCACCTTCACGTAGGGAAAGTTCGGTGTCAGCACAAGCGCCGCGCCGCATGCGATCAGCAGCGTGTAGAACCAGTAAAAGAACGGTGCGTCCTTCCACTTCTTGTCCAGCCCGCTCTCCACGCCCAGTCCCTCGCACACGGTGTAGGCAGTAGACAGCGGCAGGATGCTCGCCGAGAAGAGTGATGCGTTGAATAAACCCGCCGCAAACAGAATGAATGCATACTGGCCCGCCATGGGCAGCATCGCGGAGGCCGCATCGGCCGCCTCATTGATCGGACCCGCGCCATGCGCAAACAGGGTCGCCGCGCACGCGACCACAATGAACCAGCCCACGATGTCCGTGAAGAACGAGCCGACGACCACATCGATCAGCGTCGACTTCGCATAGTTCTTGATCGACACACCCTTATCCACCAGCGAAGACTGCAGGTAGAACTGCATCCACGGCGAGATCGTGGTGCCGATAACGCCCACCACCATGTAGACGTAACCCTTCTGGCTCCACGCAGAGCGCTCCGGCAGCTTCACCGTCTGCACCAGCGCCTCATGCCAGTTCGGACCAGCCTTTACGCCTGCAATGATGTAGGTGATGTAGATCACACTCGCGGCCAGAAAAACCTTTTCGACAACTTTGAAGTCGCCCTTCACCACCAGCACCCACACCAGCACGGCGCATACCGGCACGCTCAGGTATTTGCTGATGTGGAAGAGCTCCATGCTGCCGGCAATACCACTGAACTCCGCCACCACGTTGCCATAGTTCACGATGACCAGAAGCACCATCATCACGAATGTGACCCGCAGGCCGAACTCTTCGCGGATCAGGTCGCTCAGGCCCTTGCCCGTCACCGCGCCCATGCGCGCGCACATCTCCTGCACCACGATCAGCGCCAGCGTGATCGGGATCATCGTCCACAGCAGCGTATAGCCGAAGGACGCGCCGGCCTGCGAGTATGTCAGAATGCCGCCGGTATCATTGTCGACGTTGGCTGTGATGAACCCAGGGCCAAGAATGGCCAGGATCATGAATATCCGGATTCGCCAACGCCGCCAGAACTTCTTCATCCACACATCTCCGTCAATCTGTCATCCCGAGCGCAGCGCGTAGCCGAGGGACCTGCTTCTGTCTTTATCTTTCCAGTCTACTTGCTCAAAGCAGCCGTAATGTTACGAACACGTTGCAGAATCTTCGCTACCTGCCCATCGTTCGAGTATCCGCTCGCCACCGCGCGCCGGTGCCCCGCTGCCGCAATGCGCGCCCGTGCGGCCTCATCCGGCAGATAGCGGCGGATCTGGGCCGCGCACTCCTCCACGCTGGAGAAAAATACCGCCTCTTCCCCCTCCACGAACCGTTGCAGATGGCCTTCAGACCGCTCGGCCAGCAGAAACGCTCCGCAGCCCGCGATCTCGAAGCTCTTGTGCGCGAACTCGTCATGGTTGGAATGCGTGATAAAGCTCAGATTGATCTTCGACCGCCAGATCGCCTCGCGATACTCCTTCAGATAGATCTCGTCGCCCTTGAATATCTCCTGCATCTCCGCCGTCTGCATGCGCCGCTCCCACATCCAGCGCGCGCCGCTCACCGTCACTGGACAACCGAACTCGCGCTTCAGCCGCAGCAGGAACTCCGGCCGCTCGTCATACGGCGTGCCGATGAACGAGACCTCGCGGTCGCGGTCCTTGTCGCTCCAGCCCGCGGGCGGCGGAAACTGCAGCGTCGGCTCATATGCCGTCTGTATCTTCAGCACATCACGCGCGCCACCGGCCTTGTAGTCGATTACGTTCCGGTCGCGTTGCACTACATGCAGATCGTAGTGCGGAATGCACTTCAGATAAAGATCCCACCCTCGGTCGCGGCGCGGCCCGAAGGGGTTGTCGATCGAGTAGTTCACCGTCACGATGCCCATCGCCCGCAGAGCATCCAGCGTGGCCGGCCGCAGAAAAAGCAGTTTGTCGCCCCACATCACATCGGGCCTATGCTCCCGCGCCAGCCGCAGCACATCGCGATTGAGCCGCGCAACGATCGGCCCCAGTCCGAACTTCGTGCCCAGCCAGAAGTACAGCTTCCACAGCCGCTCCGCGCCAAGCAGACCCTGTGTATCGAGCGGAACCACCTGCTGCCCGGCGCGCTCCAGCGCCCACATGCGATAGAGTGCCGTAGAGCGCTCATCGAGCGGGGCCACATAAAGGATCTTGAGCGGTGCGGCCATCGGCAGGCTATCTCTCTGCCCGCAGCAGTGCGATCACCTGCTCCGCATGCACCACGCCCGCGAGCTTCTTATCTTTATCCACGATCGGCAGCGACCGCAGGTTGTACTTGTCGAAGAGCTCGATCACATCCTTCGACGCCGCATTTACGTTGCAGCTCACAAAATGCGGCTCCGCAAGCTGGATCAGCTCAGAGTCCGGCTCCGCAAGCACCAGCTTCGCCAGCGGGATGATGCCTTCCAGCACCTCATCCTTGTCGAGCAGGTAGATCTCGGTAATGGTCTCCGTATCGCCGTCGAACTCGCGCAGAGCCTGCACCGCGTCGGCCACGTGGCCGTCCACTCTTACGCTCACATAGTCCGTCGTCATGCGGCCGGCGGCGGAGGTGCCCTCGAACTCCAGCAGCTCCTCGACCTCCTGCCGTTCCTCGGGATCCATCTCCTCCAGGATCTCGTCGCTGGTCTTCTCTGGCAGTTCGGCCAGCAGATCGGCCGCGGCCGCGGGATCCATCTCCTCCAGAATGTCCGCAATATCCGAGGGCTCCAGCGACTCCACCAGCGACTTCTGCAGCTTCGGCTCCACCTCTTCCAGCGTCTCGGCCGCCGTCTCATCATCCAGGCTGGTGAACAGGGCCGCGCGTTCCGCCGGCGCCAACTCTTCCAGAATGTCTGCGATGTCCGACGGATGCATCTTCGCCAGCCGCTCACCTTCGATCTTCAACTTCACGCGCCGCGCCGGGTTCGATTCGATCAGGTCGACGAACTCCCACGGTATGCTGTCTGCCGCGAATCGTCCTGCCACCGCATTCAGCGTCGACTGAGGCAGCCCCTTAAAGAGCCGGCGCACCGCGCCCCGCGTGCCGATCTCCACATCGGCGATGCGCAGTTTGTGCTCCGCATTCGGATCCGCCGCTTCGCCGTGCATCAGCGCGCCGTTCTGTTCCCACTGCAGTTCAATGTCATTGACGCGCACCACCTTGCGCCCGTGCACGTCGATGATCTGCTGATCCAGCAGATCGCGCTCCAGCAGCAGCAGGTGGTCGGTTGCGTTCTGTTCCGCTTCGGTTGAATCCGGCCCGGCGTGCTCCGTTATCACGAAGGTCTGCGGCTGCGCCGCCGCCGCAAGCTGGATGGTGCCCGCCGGCGTCCACATCGTCCCCGCCACGGCAATGCTCTTCAGCGTACCGCGCTCCGGCCCACCGCTCACCTTGTAGAGGATCGACGCGACATGCGCGGAATCCACGCCCGCATCTACCGTCATCTCGCGGACGCGACCCACCATATGCCCTGCCGCATCCAGCACGGGCGTGCCGATCAGCGCCGAAAGCGTCGTTCTCGCGTTGGGGTGCTTACTCATTCAATAGACTCGTCTCTCGATCGCATCACGTGCAGTAGGCCGCCGGAGCCTGCCCTGAGCGAAGTCGAACGGACGCAGGACCTCTTCGCAGTCTACCCACTTCGCCGCATCCGCTCTACCCCTGCATGTAAAACCTTGCAGAAATGTCCACCTGCAGATACCCCAGCCCTCCCTGAGCGAAGTCGAAGGGCGCGAAGCGCCCTTTCTTGCCAATCCTGTCTTTGCCTATCTACACTGACCAGTACGCGCTCCGGCGCACCGCATGGCCGACCCAACCACAAGCCGCGTCCACTACTCGCTGGATTCCACGCTCGCCTCCATCAATACCGTGGAGCAGACGGTCCACGACTATGCCCTCAAGGCCGGCTTTCCCGAGGACGAGCTCTGCAACATCTCGCTCGCCGCGCGCGAGGCCGCCGTGAACGCCGTAGTACACGGTAACCGCCAGAACGCCGCCAAGAAGGTCGATCTCTCGCTCGAATTCAACGATCAGGCCCTCACCATCCGCATCGCCGATCAGGGTGAAGGCTTCGATCCCGACTCCCTGCCCGATCCCCTGGCACCGGAGAACATCCTCCGCGGCTCCGGCCGCGGCATCTTTCTCATCCGCACCTTTATGGATGAGCTAAAATTTCGGAGACTCGCATCCGGTACGGAATTGACGCTTGTGAAGTATAAAAAAATAAGTAAAAGCACTTAGGCATCTCTTCAAAACAGCAGCACTTACAGGCCTGAGACCAATCGGAATCTATAGCATCTAATAAACAAGCAGCAAAAGGAGAACTCAACCGTGAGCATGAAGATTGCAACCCACAAGGTGAACGACATCACAGTTCTGGACCTGAGCGGCCGCATCACTCTGGGCGAAGGCAGCGTGCAGCTGCGCGAGACCGTCCGCGACCTCGTCGCCAAGGGCCAGAAGAAGATTGTGCTGAACCTCGGCGAGGTGACCTACATGGACTCCTCCGGCGTCGGCGAACTCGTCACGGCCTACACCACTGTCAAGAACCAGGGCGGAGAGCTGAAGCTCGTCAATCTCACCAAGAAGATCGAGGACCTGATGGCCATCACTAAGCTCGCCACCGTCTTCGACATCCACGACGATGAGGCCAAGGCTGTCGCCGCCTTCTAACCTTTCGCTACACAAACAAAGGCCGCCATCTCTGGCGGCCTTTTTATTCTTCCCATCCTCACACTTTTACTTGTCATCCTGAGAGTAGCGAAGGGTCTGCTTTTGTTTTCTACTTCCCCGAGCTCTGCTTCAGATAAGCGATTATGTCCTTGCGCTCCTGCGGCTTCGCCACATGGAAGTCCATGTCGTTTCCTGGGACCAGCGTGTCCGGATCGGTCAGCCACTGTTCCAGCGACCCGTCATCCCAGCTGATATGCGACTGCTTCAACGCCGTGGAGTACTCGAATCCCGGCGCAGTGGCTGCCGCGCGCCCATAGACTCCCTGCAGCATCGGCCCATCGCGATTCGTATTCATCGCATGGCAGCCCGTGCATCGTCGCTGAAAGACATCCAGGCCCCGCACCGGGTCTCCCGGCCCGTCCTGTTCCGGCAGCGGCGGCGCAGCCAGGGCGTTTACAGCAACATCGGAACTCTGCGTATGCACGATCGCAGGCGCAGCCTGTTCTGTTGAAGACGCGGAAACAGTCGCAGTACTTTTGCTCCGCGCTGCAGCAGACTTCACGGCAGGCGCTGGCACACTCTCCGCCTCCGGTTCGATATCCTGCAAGCTCTCTGACCACTGCGACAGAAGCCGCAAATCAGCGTCGGTTATCCGCGCGTAACGGTGAATGATCCGGTACTGCAGCAGAGGCATCTCATGCGACTTCGTCTCCTTCACCATCTTGGCGGCAAAGGTCTGTTGCTTGTCCGCGGAGTAGCTCCCCCAGGCATCGAGGTTCATCGCCTTGCGTCCCTGCACAATGTCCCGCTCGATCAGCCACGATGCCGGCGCCAACCGGATCGCCACGCGGTCATAGAGTGGCAGGCGTGTCTCCGCCGAATGGCAGTCCGCGCATTTGGTCACCAGCAATGTACGCACATCTACTGGCACGGCAGCATTCTCCGCGATCGGTGTCTGCGATGGTGTGATCGCATGCAGGCCCGCGTCGCCGAAGGGATGAGCGCGGGCCAGCAGCAGCGATGTGATTAAACCGGCTGCGCAGACGATGCCAGTCGCGCGAAGATGCTTCATACTGTCGCATCCTCCAGCGAGGCGTCGACGATAGCGAGATGGCTATGCTTCGCGATGTACTGCACCTCGGTAATTCCCAGCACGCTCCTAAGTTTACCCGCAGGCACTACCATCGGCCCAGCATTCGGAGCCGTACCCGGCGCAGGCTGCGGAAACGCCGTCGAGGTCGCCGTGTGGAAGGCGACGTTACCCTCCACCTTCTGCACTACCTGGTGGATATGTCCGTTCAGTACCGTGACCGAGCCGAAGCGTTTCAGATATCCAAGAGCCTCTTCGCCGTCCGACGTGCCCCAGCCCCACTGCGGATAGACCATCCACAGCGGAATATGCGCGAAGACCACGATCGGCGTGGAGGACGGCAGATCGGCCAGGTCCTTCTTCAACCATGCAAGCTGATCCACGCCAAGCTTGCCCAACCCATCCAGCTGCTGCACATTGTTTAGTCCGATGAAGTGCACGCCCTTATGCGTAAAGCTGTACCAGCCGTTGCCCTGCGTGTTCTGGCCGAAGCGCTGCATGTAGAGAGCGCCGTCGTCGAAGGAGGTGTCATGCTCGCCCGGAACATAGAAGGTCTCCGCGACATTGGTCCCTTTGATGATCTGCGAGGCCGTGTCGAACTCCGCCGGCCTGGATGACTGCGTGATGTCGCCCGTGTGCAGCATCAGCTCCGGACGGACGTCCAGTGCGTTGATCTTATCGATGGCGATCTGCAGTGTACCGCTCACATCCGGATTGGCCGCCTTGTTGAAGCCGATGTGGCTGTCGCTGATCTGCACGAAGCTGAAGCCACCGCCCGCATGCGCGGCCTTACCCGCGGCGTCCGTGGTGGCTGCAAAGAGCTTCGAGGTCGGCACGCCGCCCGCCATCGTCCACAGCAGGCCGGTGCCGGCCCATGCCATGCAGCTCAGAAAGTTTCTGCGGTCGATCCCGTCGTTCGCGACCGCGCCGCCCTGCGTTGTTTCTTGAACCCGTTGCTCCACCGGTGTACCGTTATGTTTGTCCTTCATGGGTTAAGTCCTCCACGGATGAGAACCGGGCACCCTGTAATTTATTCCTCGCATTCCGGGAATAATTTTCGCGGTAACCAGTTCTCATCTCCGGAGAGAAAAGTAGACGTTGCTCTCAGATGACGTTGTTGACCTGGAAGCGCCCAGCGCCAGAGAACGTCCAGACCTCCACGTTTGAGGATCTGGCGATGCCGCTCGCGCCTTCGCTCTACAACGTCGCCTGCTGGCTCTCCCGCAATCCCAGCGACGCCGAGGACCTTGTGCAGGAGACCTATCTGAAAGCCCTTCGCGGATTCCCGGCCTTCGAGCCCGGCACCAACTTCAAGGCCTGGATCTTCCGCATCCTGCGTAACACCTACCTTACGTCGCGCACCGGACTCGCCGCGCAGCGCACCATCCCTCTCGAAGATGACCTTGGCGAGTTGGAAGCAACCATCGACCACCAGACGCCGGAGATGCACCTGCTCCGCCTCAGCGATCAGGCCGCTCTGCACGCCGCCATGGAAAAGCTCTCACCGCCGCTGCTCGAAGTGATTCTTCTCTGCGACGTAGAGGAGCTTAAGTACAAGGAGATTGCCACGGTTCTGGACGTCCCCATCGGCACGGTCATGTCGCGCATCGCCCGCGCGCGCGCCGCTCTCCGCGAAACCTTACAGACATGGGAGGCCCGAGCATGACGACGCAGTATCTCGCGAACACACACCTCACTCCCGCTATCCTCAACGCTCTCGCCGACGGCGAACTCAGAGCAGCGCAACTCGACGCCGCCCAGCTGCACCTCGCCACGTGCCCGCAGTGCACCTCTGCGGCACTCGCGCAGACCATGCTCAAGACCGCCACGGCAAAGGCGGGCCACCGCTACACCGTACCGGAGCATCTGCAAAGCCGGTTGCTGCACCAGATCCGTCAGGAGCCGGCGCAATCTTCGCCGCGCAGCGTGTCGAAGTCCGCCTACAGCTTCGGCCTTGGCGCATTCTCCGCCTGGACAGCCGCCGTCGCCACGCTGCTCATCTGCGTCGGGGTTCTCTTCATCCAACATACCGCGCAGCGTGCTTCCACGGCTTCAAACGAATACGCCGCGCTCTCCACCGAAGCTGTAGACCAGCACATCGCCACGCTCGCGGCCGACGCGCCGCCGCAGGTGCTCTCGTCGGACCGGCACACCGTCAAGCCGTGGTTTCAGGGCAAGCTACCCTTCAGCTTCAACCTGCCGGAGAATCTCCCGCCCGATACCACACTCGCCGGTGCCAACCTCACCTACTTCCACAACCAGCCTGCCGCGCTACTGCTCTACAGCATCGGCCGCCACCGCGTCTCCGTCTTCGTCCGTCAGAGAACGGGTGCTGAAGCATCTCCCGAACCGTTGACCGAACACGCCGGCTTCCACGTCACCGGCTTCACCACCACCGAGCTGGATGTCGTCGCCGTCAGCGACGTCGACCCTGCCCGCCTCACCAGCCTGGCCAACCTGATCGAACAGGTGCAGGCGAAGTAACCATTATTTGTTAAAAACTAAGGGCAGGGCTGGCAACACACTGCCACTCCCTGCCCTTGTTCAAATCAAACTGCTGTACTCAAGCCAATCTTCAGTTTGAAAAATCCACCTTTGGGGCATTTTCCGCACCCGCCTGCTGCTTGAAGTACTCATCGCGATACTGGAAGCCCGCCATCTTAGCCCAGATCGAGTTCGGGAACTGCTGGATGTAGACGTTGTACGCCTCAAGCGCCGTGTTGTAGCGCTCGCGCTCCACCGCAATGCGGTTCTCCGTCCCCGCCAGTTCATCCTGCAGCCGCATATACTCCTCGTTCGACTGCAACTGCGGATAGTTCTCCTGCAGCCGCTGGAACTGCACCAGCGCCAGATCCATCTTCTGGTTCGCCGCGATGTTGCTCGGGCGGTCCGGCGCGGAGATGATGCCCGCACGCGCATTCGCGATGTTCGTCAGCACGGTCGACTCTTCCTTCGTGTAGCCCTTCACCGTTGCGACGAGGTTCGGGATCAAATCCATGCGCCGCTGCTGCACCACATCCACCTGCGAGTACGTGCGGTCCACATCGCCCTGTAGCTGGACCATCTGGTTCTTCGCGCTCACGTAGCTGCCGAACGTCAACAGCACCATCAGCACGATCACTCCCACCACACCCAGTGCTATCCAAAGACCCTTCATGCCACTCTCCTTGTTTCCTTCAATGATTTGATTCGCCATCACTACTTTCGCTCCAAATCTTTATCCTCTCGCGCATCGCGCGAGCCACGCGAAGCAGTTAAAGAACCCACGGTTCACCAGCCGCCGCTTGCGCCGCCGCCACCAAAACCGCCGCCGCCGAAGCCACCGAATCCTCCGCCACCACCACTGCCTTCGCCGCTGCCATAGCCCCCGCGACCGCCGCCGCCAAAGAGTGAATTGGCGAGCAGCAGCCACAGCAGACCGCGCGGGCCAGCATGCGAAAGCACGTAGATCATCACGGCAAAGAACAGAAGACTGCCAATGACACCGGCTGCGCGCTGCGCAGGGGTGATGGGCTGCTGCACTGGCTCCTGGTCCTGGCCCGCCGCCTGCTGCTGCGGCATATCGGCGATGGTAACGCCGGCGTCCTGCGCGACGATCTGCGCTACCTGCTGCACGCCCAGCGCTACTGCGCCGTCATAGTCGCCCGTGCGCAACTGCGGCACCATGGCGCGGCCGATGTCGCCGGCCTTGGCGTCATTCAGCGCGCCTTCCAGTCCATAGCCGACCTCGATCCTGTACTTGTGGTCCTCGGTCGCGAAGAGCAGCAGAACGCCCTTGTCCGACGACTTCGGCCCGATCTTCCACTTGGTGGCGAGATCGATGCTGAACTGGTCGATGTCCTCGCCCTCGGTCGTCTTGATCATCACGACGGCGATCTGCGCGTGCGCCTGCTGGTCCACCTCGGTGCAGAGCTGGTCCAACTGCGTGATGCTCTGCTGCGAGAGCACACCCGCCAGATCCGTGACGTAGCCGGTGGGCGCCGGCATGTCCTTCACCGTCTCCGCGCGCAGCGGAAGCAGTGCGGCAGAGACGGCAAAGAGCGCAATTCCGAGAGCTTTCAGGCGAAGCCGTGTCAATGTCATTCAGCAAGCATTCTACGCCTCTCCGCGCCGTCATTTATCCTTACAGCGTGACGTCCAATAATCCGCCGACCCCGCCCATAGCCCGCAAACTCCCGCATCCTACTCACCTGCACGGCCATACCCTGCAGGATGACTACGCCTGGCTGCGCGAGAAGAGTTCGCCCGAGGTCATCGACTACCTGAACGCGGAGAACGCCTATACCACCGCCGTCACAGCGCCCCTGAAGCCGCTCGAAGAGAAGCTCTACAACGAGATGCTCTCGCACATCAAGGAGACGGATGTCTCCGTCCCCTACCGCAGTGGTGGCTTCTTCTACTACATGCGCACCACCGAAGGCTGCCAGTATCCGACGCACTGCCGCCGCGCTGCAACGAACACAGCTCCCGACACGCCGTACGACGAGTCGCAGCCGGAGCAGATCATCCTGGACGTGAACAAGCTCGCCGAAGGCCAGCCGTACATGTCGCTGGGCGCGATGGCCGTTAGCCCCGACGGTAGACTGCTCGCCTACACCACGGACAACACAGGCTTCCGCCAGTACACACTGCACATCCGCGATCTCGCAACCGGCAGTGGGTCGCTACAGGTCGCCGAGCGCGTCGGCTCGCTGGCATGGGCGGCGGATTCGCGCACGATCTTTTACACCGTGGAAGACGAGGCGACCAAGCGGCACAACCAGCTCTTCCGTCACAGCGTCGGCGTGGAGGGCGAAGAGCATGGCGAGCACATATTAATTTTTGAGGAAAAAGACGAGCGCTACAACGTCGGCGTCGGCCGCACGCGCGACGGCGAGTACATCATCCTCGAATCGGCCAGCCACATCACATCCGAGTGCAAGGTGCTTCCCGCGCGCAATCCGCTCGGCGAGTTCCGGCTGCTCGCGCCGCGCGTGGAAAACGAGGAGTACTTCATCGACCACCGCAATGGTCACTTCTACATCCGCACCAACGACAAGGGGCGGAACTTCCGCCTCGTGCTGGCGCCCGATGCCACACCCGGCCGCGAAAGCTGGACGGAGCTGTTGCCGCACCGGGACGATGTGTCGCTTGAGGACTTCGACGTATTTAGCTCATTTATAAGCATTAACGAGACGATCGCCGGTCTGCCGAAGCTGCGCATCTTCCCTCTTGCCGGAGACGCACCGAAGCTGGAAAATTCGCAGGAGATTCAATTTCCCGAACCGGCCTACTCGGCCTCCGCCTATGTGAATCGCGAGTTTGTCACCGGCAAATTCCGCTACCACTACCAGTCGCTGGTCACGCCCGCCTCCGTCTACGAGTACGACGTGGCGAGCGGCAGTTCCACACTGCTGAAGCAGCAGGATGTGCCCGGCGGATTCGACCGCAGCCTCTACGAATCAGCCCGCGTCTTTGCCACGGCAGCGGATGGCGTACGCATCCCGGTATCGCTCGTATACCGCCGCGACAAAAAGAAAACCGGGGCGAACCCGCTCTACGTCTACGGCTACGGCTCCTACGGCTATGCTCTGCCCGTCGGCTTCAATCCCAACCGGCTCTCGCTGCTAGACCGCGGTCTGGTGCTCGCCTACGCACACATCCGCGGCGGCGGCGACCTGGGCGATCCCTGGCACGACGCCGGCAAGATGATG
>DATMLK010000157.1:0-5359 GCA_035570215.1 Acidobacteriaceae bacterium | reverse complement strand
CGTCACGCTGTGCGAACTGGCTGATGGCCAAGCTGTCGGGCGTAGACATCCACGATTTCGGCACCACGTACAAAGCGTACCGGCGCGAGGTCATTCACAATATTCCGCTGTACGGCGAGATGCATCGCTTTATCCCGGCGCTGGCGGCCGGCTTTGACCATGCGCAGGGCGAGGTCATCCTGGCGATGGACGGCGACCTGCAGCACGACCCGGCGGAGATCCCCGAGTTCCTGGCGAAGATCGAAGAGGGCTACGACGTGGTGAGCGGCTGGCGCGTGGAGCGGCAGGACGGCTTTCTACGTACCTTTCCCTCGCGCTGCGCGAACTGGCTGATGGCGCGGCTGAGCGGCGTGGAGATCCACGATTTTGGTACCACCTTCAAGGCCTACCGCCGCGAAGTGATCCAGAACATTCCGCTGTACGGCGAGATGCACCGGTTCATCCCCGCACTGGCGAGCTGGTACGGAGCCAGCATCTGCGAGATACCCATCAAGAATGTGAACCGCGAACGCGGCAAGAGCCACTACGGCATCGGGCGGACCTTCCGCGTCTTCTTCGACTTGATGACGATTCGTTTTCTGCTGAAGTACATGACGCGGCCGCTGCACTTCTTTGGCAGCTTCGGCGCGCTGGGCATGCTGGCGGGCACGGGGCTGGCAGGTTGGCTGCTGGCGCTGAAGATCCTGACACGCGGCCATGTGATGATGCTGCATGGACCGATCTTCGTGATCGCAGGCGTGCTGATCCTGGCGGGTATCCAGCTGATCGGGATCGGTCTGCTGGGCGAGCTGCAGGTGCGGCACTACCACTCGGACAATCAGCGTGCGCCGTACACGGTAGACCGGATCATCCGCGCGCGCAATGTGGAAGAATCGCCGCTGCTGGGGTAGTGCTGCGCGTACCCTTCGACTTCGCTCAGGGTACGGAATAACAAAATCATGCATCAGAGTCTCTGAGGGATTCCCATGAAAGCCATTCAGATCCAGGAGACGGGCGGGCCGGAGAAGCTGGTGCTGCGCGATATCGACGCGCCGAAGCTGCAGCCGGGCGATGCGCTGGTGCAGGTGAAGGCCGCGGGCGTGAACTTCATCGACGTGTACTTCCGCGAGGGGCGGTATCCGGCAGCGCTTCCGTCCGTTCCCGGGCAGGAGGGTGCGGGCGTGGTACTGGAGGTTTCGGACCGCGTGCACAACGTGAAGCCCGGCGACCGCGTGGCGTGGTGCATGGTGCAGGGGGCTTATTCAGAATTTGCGGCTGTGCCGGCGAAGATGCTCATCGCCATTCCAGCGCACCTGAGCTTTGAAGAGGCCGCCGCGGCGATGCTGCAGGGAATGACGGCGCACTATCTTTCTCATTCCACTTATGCGATCCAGAAGGGCGACGACGTACTGGTTCATGCAGGCGCGGGTGGCGTGGGGCTGCTGTTGACGCAGATGGCGAAGATGCTGGGCGCGCGCGTCTTTACGACAGTCTCGTCGGAGGCGAAGGCGGATATCTCGAAGGCGGCGGGCGCGGACGCGGTGATCCACTACACGACGCAGGACTTTGCGGCCGAGGTGAAGAAACTGACCGACGGCAAGGGCGTTCATGCGGTCTACGACGGCGTGGGCAAGGAGACGTTCGACAAGTCACTGGCTTCGCTGCGGCCGCGCGGGATGATGGCTCTCTTCGGCGGCGCAAGCGGAGCGGTGCCTCCGTTTGACCCGTTGAAGCTCATGCAGATGGGTTCGCTGTTCCTCGCGCGGCCGAGGCTGAATGATTATGTCGCCGACCGCGCGGAGTTGGAGTGGCGCGCGGGTGATGTGATGAGGTGGATCGATGAGCGGAAATTAAAACTGCGGGTGGAGCACATGTATCCGCTGGCCGAGGCGAAACGCGCGCACGAGGACCTGCAGTCGCGGAAGACGGCGGGGAAGTTAGTGCTGACGGTCTGAATCCTGCTGCCACGAACTGAGTGAGATTCTTCGCTCCGCTCAGAATGACAAATCAAAAAACAAAAGCAGATTCCGCGCGCTGCGCTTCGGAATGACAAACAAAAAGCACAAGCAGATCCTTCGCTACGCTCAGGATGACAAAGTAAATTAATGTGCCAGGTTCAGGCGCAGGCCCGCTTCGGCGGTGCGTGGGCCGGCGAGCGTGACCTGCGGGATGAGACCGGCCTGGATGGTGCGGTCGAAGAGATTCTCACCGCTGGCGAAGAGGATGAGGCGCGTGCCGAAGGCGTGCTCGGCGTAGGCGTCGAAGCGGGTGTAGCCGTGGATGAGCGACTGGTTTGCGTCATCGTCATACGATCTGCCGCTGGTGCGGACGATGAGTGAGAGTGATCCGAGACGGCTCTGCGCGAGACGAAGATTCGCAGAGGCGGTGTTATGCGCGACCTCGGGGATCCAGTTGCCGACGAGCGATGGCTGCGCGGAGTTGCTGCTGACGACGGCGTCGGCGAACTGATAGCCGCCGGTGAGAGCGATCCAGCGGCGCGGCTGCCACGCGGCATCGAGCGTGACGCCGTTCGAGCGAATCTGGCTGAGGTTTTCGCGCTGCTTGAGATTCGGGCCGTAGGTTAAGGTCATGCCAGTGGGAAGGTTCGGGCACTGCGCAGCCGTGGTGCAGGTGACGGCGATGATGGGGCGATTGACGATCGTCCAGAAGTAGCTGATGTGCGCGGTGAGATCGTGCGTGGGCGCGGCGAGCTGTAAGCCGGTCTCCCAGCCGGTGGCGCGCTCGGAAAGAAGATTGGCATTTGCTTCGGTAACGATAGACCCGACCTGGCCGGTGCGGAAGAGTTCATACAAAGCAGGTGAGCGGAAGGCGCGGAAGGCCGAGCCGGTAAGAGCAACGTTGCTTGTAGCGCGGTAGACGATGCCGATGCGCGGGTTGGCGACGGTTTCGGTGCGGTTGGGGAGCGTGATGGTTCCGCGCGTGTCGAGGTTGCTGAAGTGGTCGATGCGGCCGCCGGCGGAGAAGGTCCAGCGGTTTCGGTCGAAGAGAGCTTCGCTGAAGAGTCCAGTGTCGCGCTGGCGCGCGCTGACGTTGGTGAGCGTGCCGGTGGGGATGGGAATCTCGAGATCGGTGCCGCGGACGTCGTGGACATCAGCACCGGCGATGAGGGTGAGATGGTTGCGGGCTGTGATTCCGTATTGCGCGATGGCGCCGAACTCCTGCGCGGGTGTGCGTAGCAGGCGGTTGAGCGATTCGCTGGTGCGCGCGGTATTGACGGTAGAAAAGCTCTGACGGTAGTGGTTGTTGGAACCGTAGACGCGCGCGGTGATGTGCTGGGCTATATGCGTAGAGGCCGGCAATGTGATGTCGTCGCCAAGTGAGTAGCGGTAGATGCGGTCGGCGTTGGTCTGGTCGGGGGTGCCGTTGGCGCGGTTGTCGTTGTAGGCGTTGGCGCGGACGAAGATATTTTGCGTGGCGAGAGCGCGCTGCACGAAGAGCGAGCCGTTGGCGATGTGGGCGTTGTAGGCGGTATCGATGGGGCCGCGCTGCCAGGGCGCGACGACGATGTAGCCGGCTGTCCGAATTATGCCGCCGCCGGCCTGTGCACTCCACTGTTTGTGTATCGAGTTGGCGAGCGCGGAGACGTTGGCGGTGTTCTCTGAGCCGCCGCTGGCAAGCAGGCTGAAGCTGGTCCGGTCCGGCTCGGCGCGGAGGATGTTGACGACGCCGCCGACGGCGGAGGATCCGTAGAGGTCGGATGCGCCGCCGCGCACAACCTCGACCGACTGCACGGTGAGGATGGGGAACTCCTCCCAGTGGATCCAGCTGCCGAAGGCGTCGTTGAGCGGGATGTGGTCGCTGAGGACGAGTGTCCGGCTGGAGGAGGTTCCACCGAGGCCGCGCAGCGAGAGGCCCTGCGAGGTGGGGTTGGCAATTAATGTGCTCGTCCGCCGGTAGAACTCGACGCCGGGGAGATCACGGAGCGCATCGCCGAAGCTGCGGGCGGGGGATTGTTGCAGCTGCTGCGGTGTAAGGACGATGGTGCTGGTGGCGGAGTGGTCGGCGGCGAGCGGCATACCGTAGGCGGTGACGGTGACCACTTCGCTTGTGTGTGGCAGCTGCTGCTGTGCGCGCAGAGGTGCGGCCGCGAGAAGAGCAGCGAGCAGGATGTGGAAAGACTTCACGGATCTTATTATCGAATGAATGGCTTGCGGTTGTATGGAGAAAGTGTCTTTACATTGGAGACGGCAGGCACAATAATAAGGACTCCGGCAGGGCCCAGAGTTTTTTCTGCCGGGAGATCCTGCGGCCGGAGAGATTCCGGTTGTGTTTATCCACCCTTGTACCGCAACAGAAGTAAGGGAAGCGCGGTGAGAATCCGCCACTGCCCCGCAACTGTAAGCGCGCACCTGCGACGCATGTAAGACGCCAGGTGACTTGTCCGTCATAGCCGAAGCCACTGCGAGAAGCTGTCTTAAATCGTGGGAAGGCCGAGGAGATGTGAGGCGGGCAACACGTTCGCAAGTGAGCGTGACGCGTAAGTCAGGAGACCGGTTCTGCTGCCGACATCAGCCAACACCCCGCGGGGGGTGTCAGGAGCCATATGCACGCGTCTAGCGATCTTTCGCGGCCCAAAGGCCGTATCTCTGCAGTTCCTCTCCTCAATAATTTCAATCTTTCCGTCTGCAAACTTCTTGCGGTCCTTCTCCTCCTGTGCGCGGCTGCGTCTGCGCATGCGGTGGTGGTGCGCGGCACGGTCACGGACCGTCTGGGTGCGGCGGTACGCGGCGCACGTATAAATCTGGTGGAGGACGGCAACATCGTCTCCTCTACCGTGAGCGGCTATGACGGCAGTTATGAGCTGACCTCGGGCGACAGCGGCCGCTTCGTGGTCACGGGCGTGGGCACGGGCTTTGCGCTGGCGGTGTCGGAGGAGTTCTATTCCGGCACGCTGCATGTGGTGACGCACAATATCCTTCTGCGGCCGGCGAGCGTGAACGACCAGGTGACGGTGACGGCCACGGGGCTGCCGACTCCGCAGGCGCAGCTGAGCTCTTCCATCGATGTGATCCACGGTGATGATCTGACGACGCGCGTCGGCATACTGGATGAGCTGCGACTGATGCCGGGTGTGAACGTGGTGCAGACGGGGCAGACGGGCGGCGTGACGTCGCTGTTTGTGCGCGGCGGTGCATCGACCGCGAACAAGGTCGTCATCGACGGCATGCCGGCGAACGATATCGGTGGCGTCTTTGACTTTGGCACGGTCTCAAGCACAGGACTCGAACGTGTGGAGGTCTATCGCGGCCCGGACAGTGTGATCTACGGGTCGGATGCGACGTCGGGAGTGCTGACCTTTGAGACGCCGCGCGGCGTGACGCCGAAGCCGATGCTCCAGTACTCCGGCGATGGCGGCGAT
>DATMLK010000156.1:0-3942 GCA_035570215.1 Acidobacteriaceae bacterium | reverse complement strand
CCGTTTGAGCGAGGCTACGAGGCGATTCTCGCCGTCGAGAGTCTGCGCGACCAGATCACACCGCACCTCTTCGTCACTGAGCTGCGGGCGATTGCAGCAGACGAGCTCTGGATGAGTATGGCGTACAAGCGGCGTTCGCTCGCGTTACATTTCACGTGGAAGCCGGACGCCGCTGCGGCCAGCAGGATTGTCCCGCAGATCGAGGCCAAGTTGGCGCCGTTCCAGCCGCGGCCACACTGGGGAAAGGTCTTCACGTTGAAAGCGGCGCAACTTGCCCCGGTGTATCCGCGCTGGAGCGACTTCAAAGAGCTCGCGCAGCAGTTTGACCCGAAGGGCAAATTTCGGAATGCGTATATGAACGATGAGGTTTGGGGATAGAGGCTCGTGAGGGCACAGAATAGTGCCCACACCTGGCGGGTGACGGCGCCAGATGTGGGCATCGGGCGGAGTCAGAGGTTCTGTAACTCCATGCCTTTCTCGATGACGGTGACCAAACCGGAGTCTTTGTTGTCGTATGCGTCGTGCCAGTGCCACCACTTGTAGCGCGGTGTCTTCGGATAGCCTTCGGGCGAATCCTCCCAGTCCTCCTGCCGTCCGAGGGGCGTGACGTCAAGGTAGCTCCAGACGCTGCCCATGGCTTCGTCGCCGCGGTTGTTGATGAAGTATGTGCGGAAGATTTTGTCGTTCTCGTCGCGGAAGAAAACGTTGTGGCCGTGCCACTGGTCGACGCCGAAGTCCTTGTCGAAGCTGTCGGTGAGGGTGTACCAGGGGATCTGCTGCCAGCCCATGCGCTGTTTGAGGCGGGCGATGTTTTCCTGCGACGCGCGTGAGGCGTAGGCGAGAGTGGTATCGCGTGCGTGCAGGTGTGAGAGATGCGAGACCTGGTCTGCGCCCAGAGAGCAGCCGACGCATGCGTGGTCCGGCCAGCCGTAGACGTCGGGATCGTAGAAGGCGCGATAGAGCACGAGCTGGCGGCGGCCGTCGAAGAGATCGAGCAGCGAGACCTTACCCTGCGGACCTTCGAAGACGTACTCCTTTTCGACCGCGAGCCATGGCATGCGGCGCCGTGCAGCGGCCAGCGCGTCACGGGAGCGGGTGAGTTCTTTCTCTTTGACCAGCATCTCCTGCCAGGCTTTTTGCCACTCCTCCGTCGAGACAACCGGAGGCTTCTTCATGTTTGCGATCCGCTCATTGCTCTGCTGTGTGGTCATCGGTTGCTCCTTGTTCGTGTGCGTTTCTGTTCCAGAACTTCGCGACGGCGAGAGCGGAGATACCGCTTGTGGTGATAGCACCCGCCGCAATCCATACTGCTGTGCCGATGCAGAAAGGGCACATGGCTACCTCCTTGTCCGCTTCTTGATGTTGCCTTTAGATGCCTGGAGACGGCGGGCTGAGCCATCTTCATGCTGAGGACGACCTCGTTGACGGAGTGTTCTCGACCATTCGAGAGCACGGCGATGACCTCGCGCCGCCGTGGTTCGGCGATGGCAGTGAAGACGTCCGCGGGGTGGGCCCGTCGTATCATGGTTCCTAATATATGCCTATATAGGAATATGTCAAGCGCGAGCTTTTTGAAATCTCGGGACGCGTACCCCTTGCGCGAAGGCGGCCTTACGGTGTCTGCGATTCCACCTTTCGGATGAGGCGACGGTGAGCGAATCTGATTAGAATTTTGCGCGAGCCGAGGATGAGTGCGTCGCTGGATTCACGCATCGTGAAGAGGCCTCGTGATGCGGAGGGAGCGATGCGCGATGGGTGAGCCGCAGATCGTGGCCAAGAGAGACGAGAGCACGAGCGACGAGAGCAAGCTTTCTTATGCCGGCTGGGGTGTGGCGGCGGCGGCATTTGTGGGCGTGATGACGAGCTTCGCGCCGATCGTGCCGTACACATTCAGCCTGTTTCTCAATCCGCTGCATGCGGCGTTCGGCTGGCGACGCGAGGCGATGACCGGAACGTTCGCGCTGGCGGCGATTACGGTGGCACTCGTGTCTCCGTTCATCGGGATGCTGCTGGATCGCTTTCCGCCGCGGCGCATCATCCTTCCGTCGATTGTGGTGTTTGCGGTGGCGCTGGCTTCGTTGAGCCGTCTCGGGCCGAATATTCGGCAGTTCTATGTCACCTTCTTTGTGCTTGGCCTGGTGGCGAACGGGACTGCGCAATTTGCGTACACGCGCACGATGCTGACGTGGTTCCGGAAGCACCGAGGGTTTGCGCTGGCGTTGATCCTTACGGGCAGTGGTGTTGGGTCGATTCTGATTCCGCCGGTGACGCAATGGGTGATTGGGCAGCACGGATGGCGCAGCGCGTATCTCGTGTTGGGCGGGATTGCGATCCTCGGGTTTCCGCTAACGGCGCTGCTGGTGAGGAACAAGCCGTCGGCGGTTGGCGAACAGGTTTTTGAGGACCATGGCGCGGCTCCGGGAGCAAGTGTGAAGACCGCGCTTGCGAGCGCGGCGTTCTGGCTGCTGTGCGGCATTACGGTGTTGTCTGCCTTCAGCGAAAACGGGCTCGTGACAAATATGGCCGCGATGCTGACCGAGCATGGTTTGAGTGCGCGCAGTGCGGCGCTGGCGTTGTCGATGAGGGGCGGAGCGGGGATTGTGGGAAGGCTGGGAGTGGGGCTGCTGATCGACCGGTTCTCACCGCAGCGGATTCAGACCATGATTCTGCTGCTGGCGGCGATTGGAACGCTGGTGCTGGCGTTCGCAGGGACTTCGGCGATTGCGTTGGTGGGAGCGCTGCTGCTGGGCGTGGGGCTGGGCAGCGAGGCGGATGTGCTGCCGTATCTGCTGGCACGCTACTTTGGGAGAAGGCACTTTTCGGTGCTCTATGGGCTGACGTGGACGGCGTATGCGGTGGGTGGTGCGACGGGACCGATGTTCATCGGGCATCTGTACGATCGCGCGGGCGCCTATCATCCGGGGTTCATCGTCTCTCTAGCGGTGGTTGCGTTTGCAGCGGCGGGCGTTAGTCTGCTGCTGCGAAGGACACCGAAGCCGGCGTTTGGCGCGGGCGTAATCGCGAATCCGATTTCACTGGAGGAGTAATCATGCGCCAGAGATGTATGCGCAGACGGGCAGGCGGATGGCGGAGCAGGGGGATGTGTGGCGGGAGTGAAATTTAAACGGGGTCTTGTGCGGTGAGTTTGCGGACGATGTTGGTGGTGGAGAAGCCTTCGACGGTGGGGACGATGGCGACGCGGCCGCCGGCAGCGATGACGTCTTCGTGGCCGACGACGGTTTCGACGGTGTAGTCGCCGCCTTCGACGAGGACATCCGGGCGGATCTCGCGGATGAGCTCGAGGGGCGTGTCTTCGGCGAAGAGGACGACGGCGTCGACGGCGGCGAGGGCGGCCATGACGCGGGCGCGCTCGTTCTCGGCGACGATGGGGCGTGTGGGGCCTTTGAGGCGGCAGACGGAGGCGTCGGAGTTGAGGCCGAGGACGAGCTTGGTGCCGAACTTGCGGCAGTCTTCGAGCAGGGTGATGTGGCCGACGTGGAGGAGGTCGAAGCAGCCGTTGGTGAAGACGATGGTTTCGCCGGAGGCACGCCAGTCGGCGATGCGGGCGGCGAGGTGCTGGCGGTCAAGGATTTTTTCGGTGCCGCTGAGCGGTGAAGACGGCGTGAGGAGGGAGATGAGCTCGTGGTGCGCGACGGGCGCGGTGCCGACCTTGCCGACAACGATGCCGGCGGCGAGGTTGGCGAGGTCGGTGGCGGTTTCAACCTTGAGGTTGGCGGCCATGGCGGCGGCTAGCGCGGCGATGACGGTGTCGCCGGCGCCGGAGACGTCGAAGACCTCGCGGGCGCGGGCCGGCGAGTGGTAGCTGGTGCCGGCGGAGAGGACCTGGATGCCGCGCTCGCTCATGGTGGCGGCGAGGTAGTCGAAGCCGTGCTCGGACCGCTGGCGCTCTGCGGCGGCGAGGAGGTCGTCGAGATGGTGGGA
>DATMLK010000155.1:0-8262 GCA_035570215.1 Acidobacteriaceae bacterium | reverse complement strand
TGATCTGCGGCGCAATGTTGGAGAGCACCGGCGCCGGCGCGGCCGCGCTGGCGGCCTTTTGCGAGGCAGCATCCTGTGCGCACGCAGTGTGGGAGAAGATGGAAGCGGCGATGGCCGCAATGAGTACAACGCGCAGTACTGACTTCATAGTGTTTCGTTTCCTTTGCCGGCAGTAGCCGGTGAGCTGCAAATTAAAACTCTCTACCGCAGTATTAGACCTGAACTTTGACCGCAATGGGAAACCGGCGCCCCAAACCAAAGGATTTTCGCGTCACCTTCAGCACCGGAGCCGCCTGCTGCCGTTTGTATTCGCTGCGTTCCACCAGCTTGATGACGGACTCCACCAGCCCCGGCTCCAGGCCCTGCGCCACGGCGATCTGCGCCGCCGATTCATAGCGCTCCACATACGCCTCCAGGATCGGGTCCAGCACGGAGTAGGGCGGCAGCGAATCTGTATCCATCTGCCCCGGTCGCAGCTCGGCCGACGGCGGCTTTTCGATCGTAGCCGTGGGGATCACAATGCCGTTGCGGTTGGCATAGCGGCTCAGGTCGTAGACGCGGGTCTTCATCACATCGCCGATCACCGCCAGCGCACCCACCATGTCGCCGTAGAGCGTGCAGTAGCCGGTGGACATCTCGCTCTTGTTGCCGGTGGTCAGCACCAGCGCATTGAACTTGTTCGCGATCGCCATCAGCAACCCCCCGCGTATGCGCGACTGCAGGTTCTCCTCCGCCAGGCCGAAGTCCGTGCCCGCAAAAAGCGGATCAAGCGTCTGCGTATACGCCGCAAAGGCCTCGCCGATGGGCAAAAGCTCGAAACGGATGCCGAGGTTCTCCGCCAGCGCGCGGGCGTCCTCGATCGATCCCTGCGACGAGAACTGGCTGGGCATGCCCACGCCGAGTACATTCTCCCCGCCCAGCGCCTCCGCCGCGATTGCCGCGACCAATGCCGAATCGATTCCGCCGGAGAGCCCGACCGCGACCTGCGAGAAGCCGCACTTGCGCACATAATCGCGCGTACCCAGCACCAGCGCATCCCACGTCGCGGCCAGCTCATCGCTGTCTTTCTGGATGCGGGGCTCTGCCGCCACAAGCGCGCTCGTGTCGAAGAGAATGAGATCCTCCGCGAACGACTTGCCCTGCGCCACGATCTTCCCCGAAGGCGCGATCGCCAGCGATGTGCCGTCGAAGATCAGGCTGTCGTTGCCGCCCACCTGGTTCACCATCGCCACGAACGCGTTATGCCGCTTCGCGATCGCGCACAACATCTCCGCGCGCAGCGATCGCTTGTCCCGCCAGTAGGGGGACGAAGAGATATTCAGAATGACGCGCGGCTCGCCGCTTTGATTGCCATACTGCTTCGCGCTGGCATCCCAGTGCGCCATCTGCTCTTCCACCGGGTCGTCGCGATAGAAACGCCGCGGCCAGAACGTCTTGTCGTTCCACGCATCCTCGCAGATCGTAATAGCGAGTTGCTGCCCGTTCAGATGGCAGAGCGTCTGCATCTCGGCCGGCTCGAAGTAACGCTGCTCGTCGAAGACGTCATAGAACGGCAGCAGCCGCTTCTGCTGCACAAAGCTGATGCGTCCTTTTTCCAGCAGCGCCGCCACATTGCGCACATGCTTGCCGCCCACGGTGGCCGCGGCCGGCATCACGCCGCCGCAGAGCACGGCGATCTTGCCGTCGGCGGTGGTCGCAGCTGCAATCTGCGCCAGCGCCTCGCTCGCACGGGCGATGAACGTATCTTTTTCAAGGAAATCGGCCGGCGGATAGCCGCAGACGGCCAGCTCAGGAAAGATCGCCAGCTCGGCCCCGGCGGCCTTGGCGCGCCCGGTGAAGTCGAGGATTTTAGCCGTATTGCCCGTGAAATCCCCCACGGTGGGGTTGATCTGCGCCAGAGCGATCTTCACACGTTAAGTGTAACGCTTGGCTATGAAGAGTGAGTTCCTAGCTACCCGTTCCGCCCAGCACCACGGAGACCGTCCGCGCCAGGATCTTCAGGTCGAGCCACAGCGTCCAGTTCTCCACGTACGCCGTATCCAGCGAGATGTAGCTGTCAAAGCTCGGATCCTGCCGCGCCTCCACCTGCCACAGGCCGGTGATGCCCGGCAGTACGTCGAGCCGGCGCAGGTGCGTCAGGTCATACTGCTCCACCTCGTTTGCCAGCGGCGGCCGCGGACCCACGATGCTCATATCGCCCAGCAGAACGTTGTAGAACTGCGGCAGCTCGTCCAGCGAGTACTTGCGCAGCGTGCGGCCGATGCGGGTGATGCGCGGGTCGTTCGTGATCTTGAAGAGCACACCGTCGCGCTCGTTCATGTGTTCCAGCTCAGCCTGTTGCGCGTCCGCGCCCTTCACCATGGTGCGGAACTTGTATAGCTTGAAGGTGCGGCCCTTGCGGCCGATGCGGTTCGAGTAATACATCGGCTGGCCGGGGCTGTCGATGCGGATCAGCAGCGCGATGAGCAGCATTACCGGCGATACAAAAACAAGCACAATGGCGGAGAGAACGAGGTCGAGAACACGCTTGCCAATGAATGCCCCGGCCGGCATCTCGCGGCGGTGCAGCGGTATGGTGGGAAACTGCCCTACGTACTCCACCGGCGCGTTCCATGCCAGACCGTCGTAGAGGTCAGGCACAACGCGTACATCGATGCCGACGGTGCGCGCCTCCTCCACCAGCTCCAGCACGCGCTTGCGTTCGCAGGGTACGGAGAGGAATATCTCGTCCACAAAGAGCGAGCGGGCCAGCGGAACACAGTTGTCCAGGGTTCCAACCACGTTGGCGCCTCCCTTTTCGGCCTCGTTCGCATCCATCGCGATGTAGCCCTTGAAGCGGAAACCGAGGTGGCGCAGCGATTCCAGATGGCTGCGCAGCGCGCGGCCTACGCGGCCCGAGCCCACGATCACGATATTGCGCGTGGCCACGCCCTCCTTGTAACGGGCGTAGATCACCTTGCGCCAGACAGCACGGCGGGTAGCGACCAGCACATAGCCGAATATCATGGCCATGAAGACGGCGACGCGGGAGAGATCCTCGCTGCGGCTGATGTACAGTACGCCGCAGAGCAGCAGGCCGGCGGTCAGTGTCGCCTGCACCACCCGGCGCTGCTCATGCAGACCGCCCATATGCTGGATCGGAAGGTAGAGACCGTAGGAGCGCGCCAGTATCACCCAGCTGAAGGCAAACCAGGCAAAGTCCAGGAACGTCTCAAGCGAGCCCGGCGCCCACTCCCTCGGCAGCGAGTACCAGTGGGCACCATGGAGCGCAACATTGTCACGGATCGCCAGCGAGACATAGGCGGCAATCGCAATCAGCAGAATATCCGTAAAGGCCCAGGCCAACCCCTCCACCGAACGGCGGCGGAAGAGCCTGCCGAAAAATGAGCCTGCACCCCCATCAGCGCCCGTCTGGGCGTTCCCCGGTACCACGACCTGCTGGATGTAGTCTGGTGATGCCATTCCTGTCCCTGTTCTCCATCCAAAAGCGGATTGGGGTAACGACGCGCGGATCCTTACCTGGAAGAAACACAGACCCGCTGACTTTAGTTTCGTTCCCTCTGCTTCAATGTAAAGCTGTGGAAAACTTAGAGCCTTCTACCTTATCCAGAATAGGCCTTCTCCTGCCCACACGCAACATCCCCTTGTTATAGAGATAGTTACGTATGCATCTCATCAAACCACTGGGGTATCTGGGTATCTGTCTGGGTATCTGATAGATACGTCCCAGCCACTCTGCTGGATGTCCTCTGGACCAACCTGCACAGCACTTTAGAGTTCTAAACTCGCTTAAATCCTTGGATGTGCGCCTTCACGCAGGTGTTGTATCTCTTGCGAACAGGTGTTCCTCTAGCCAGCTAGACCGGCAGAACCAGTTCGTCCAGAGTGAAGAACTGCTGCAGGACCGGGTCCTGGCTCTTCTCCATCTCGGCCATGGTGCCGAAGAAGTGCGCCTTTCCCTGGTGCAGGAATACGACGCGGTCGGCCAGCTTCTTGGCGAGGCGCATGTCATGCGTCACCACGATGCTGGTCAGGTGCAGCTGCTGCTTGAGCCGTTCGATCAGATCGCCCAGCAGATGGCCCATCAGCGGGTCCACCATGGTCGTAGGCTCGTCGTAGAGCACCGCCTCCGGCTGTGCCGCCAGAGCGCGGGCTATGGCCACCGAGCGCTTCATCCCCGTCGAAAGGTCTGACGGCAGCAGGTCTTCCATCCCCGCCACGCCCACCATCTCCAGCAGACCCTTCACCACCTGGAATATCTGGTCCTCCATCAGGTCACCGCGCTCGCGCAGCGGGAAGGCTACGTTCTCGCCCACGGAGATCGAATCGAAGAGTGCCCCGTTCTGGAAGACCATGGTCACCTTGCGGCGCACCTGCTGCAGCTGGAGTTCGGAGAAGCCGGCGATGTCCTCTCCCGCGACCACGATGGATCCGGAGTCGGGCTTGAGAAAACCCATCAGCATCTGCAGAGCGACCGACTTGCCCACCCCCGACCGGCCCAGGATGCAGAGCGTCTCCCCGGGATAGACGAAGAAGCTAACTCCTTCCAGCACAGAGAAATCGCCGAAAGACTTGTAGACATTGTCGAAGGAGATAAAGGGCTCATGGGCAGGGATCACATCGGCCTTGATCTCGCTGGCGATACCCTCCGCGATAACGTCGGGGATCGCAGCCTCGGCACCATGCGCCGTCACGCTTGCGTGAGTGCCGGTTCCGTTGCTAGCCGGATTCGAATCGTCAGCCATAGATTCACCATACCGCATGCACAAGTGGATTCACTGCACCATTCACGATCCCAGCAACTCACGATCCCAGCAACGCCATGAACCGTATGATGCTCTCAATCCCCCGGTAGAGATTGGCAATGTGGAACTTCTCGTTCGGCGCATGCAGATTGTCGTCCGGCAGGCCGAAGCCCATCATCACGCTGGGCATATTGAGATGCCGCGCAAAGTCGCCGACGATGGGGATCGACCCGCCTGAGCGGATAAACACCGTCTCACGGCCAAAGACCTGCCGCAGAGCAGCCGTCGCCGCCTGAACGTAGCGATTGTCCGTCCCGATGACGATGGGCTCTCCCGCGTGCAGCAGCCGCACACTCATCTCTACGCCCGGTGGCGCATGACTCCGCACAAACCGGGCTAATGATTCAAAGGTGCCCTCCGAGGTCATGCGCGGGACCGTCCGGATCGATAGCTTCGCCGACGCCTTCGCCGGGATCACCGTCTTCGCGCCCGCACCGGTAAAGCCACCGGGCATGCCGTGCACATCCAGCGACGGCCGTGCCCATGTCCGCTCCATCACGCTGTAGTTTTTTTCTCCGGTCAGTTGGCTTGAGCCCACCTCCGTCCGGCGATACTCCTCTTCGTCGAATGGCAGCGACCGCCATGCCCTCAATTCATCCTCGCTCGGCGGCTCCACCGCGTCGTAGATGCCGGGGATGAGAATCTTCCCCTCCGCATCCTTCATCGCTCCGATGACCTGCGCCAGCGCGATGAAAGGATTCGGCGCCGCGCCGCCGTACATGCCGGAGTGCAGATCGGTCTTCGCGCCTCGGGCTTCGATCTCCACGTAGATCATGCCGCGCAGCCCGGTGCACAGCGTCGGCAGACCCGGCTCAAACATCTCCGTATCCGAGACCAGCGCAAGGTCCGCCTTCAACCGCTCCGGATGCTCACGCACAAACGCCGCGATTCCCTCGCCGCCCACCTCTTCCTCGCCTTCAAGGATCACGCGTACGTTGATCGGAAGAGGTCCCGCAGCCAGCAGCGACTCCAGCGCCTTGATGTGCGTCCACATCTGCCCCTTGTCGTCCACCGCGCCGCGCGCGTAGAGATTGCCGTCACGCTCGGTGGGTTCAAATGGCGGCGAGATCCATTCATCCAAAGGGTCCGGCGGCTGCACGTCGTAGTGTCCGTAGCAAAGTACTGTCGGCTTGCCGGCTGCATGCAGCCAATCGGCATAGACCAGCGGATGCCCGCAGCCTGCCCTGAGCGAAGTCGAATGGGTCTCGATCAGCTCCACATGTTCCATGCCGATGCGCCGCAGCTCCGCGGCGCAGAACTCCGCCGCGCGCCGCGTGTCGGCGTTATGCTCCGGCAGCGTCGAGATGGACGGGATCCGCAGCAGCGCCTTCAGTTCGTCGAGAAAGCGGCCTTGATTGGCTGCGGCAAATTCCAGAGCTTTTTTCGAAGACATGCAATACTCCTGATTACCTCAGGGGCTAAAGCCCGGTTCCGTGGTGATTTGTAAGGTGTGGGCTAAAGCCCACACCTACCCCAGAAGCAAAGACCAAATCGACCACCATCAGGTTCTGCTTGTGTTCGTCCGTTGCCTCTGCCTCTGCCTTTGCTTCTGCGTTTGCCTCTGCCTTTGCCGCTGCCTCTGCCTTTGCCGCTGCCGCTGCCTCTGCCTTTGCCTCTGCTTCTCCCTTTGCCTCTGCCTTTGTTTCTGCGTTTGCCTCTGCCTTTGCCTTTGCCGCTGCCTTTGCCTTTGCCGCTGCCTTTGCTTCGGCCTTTGCCTCTGCTTCTGCCTTTGCCTTTGCTTCTGGGGTAGGTTCGGGCTTTAGCCCGAACATCTCACGCCGTCACAAATCGGGCTTTAGCCCCTGAGGTATTCCTTAATACCGCGGCACCATAGGATCAATCGTCCGCGCCCACTCTTCAATTCCGCCGGAGAGCGACTGCGCATTCTCAAAGCCCTGCTGCCGCAGCCACAGCGCCACATTCAGCGAACGCTGTCCGTGATGGCAGACCACCACGATATGCTCATCGGGATCGAGCTCCTGGTGCGCGCGCGATGGAACGTCGCCCATCGGCATCAGCACGCCGCCTTCGATGCGCGCCATCTCGTACTCCAGCGGCTCGCGGCAGTCGAGCAACAGCGGAGCGGCTTCTTTTTTTCGTAACTCCGCGTAATCCTGTACTGAGATCTCTATTTCCATAAAGATTTACCGCTCGCCCCAGCTCAGCTTCGAGCGCAGCACGTCAAAGAAGCCGCCTTCGTGCACACGGATGAGCCGCACGTTGTACTGCGAACGTTTGCAGTGCACCTCGTCGCCCACGGTGATCAGCAGCGCCTCCTGTCCATCGACGGTGATGTACATCTGATCGGGCACGCCTTCCACCTTCAGCTGGATCGCCGCATCGCCCTGCACCACCAGCGGTCGGATCGTGAGCAGGTGCGGGCAGATGGGCGTGACCACCATCGCATTCACATTCGCCAGCACGATGGGGCCGTTCGCCGCCAGCGCGTAGCCGGTCGAACCCGTCGGCGTGGCCACGATCATGCCGTCCGCGCGCACGGAGGCCACCTTCTGCCCGTCCAGCCGAATGGTGAACTCGCCCATGCGCGCGATCGCGCCCTTGGCGACCACGACGTCGTTCAGCGCCTCGTAGTCGGAGAAGAGCTTGCCCTCGCGCCACAGCTCCACATGCAGCATGGCGCGCACATCGTAGCGGCAGGTTCCCTTCTGCCAGCCGTCGAGCGCGACGAAGAGGTCCTTCAGCCGGACTTCAGTCAGAAAGCCGAGTGAGCCCAGATTGACGCTGAGGATTGGGACCTCGGTCTTGGCAAACGCACGCGCCGCCGAGAGCAGCGTGCCATCGCCGCCGAGCACCACCACCAATTCGGGATTAAGCGCGGCCATCTCCTGCCGCGGCACCACATCGCCGGTCCCGATATAGCTTCCGCTGACGGGGTCCAGCACAGGAGTAAATCCTTTGGCGCGCAGCCACGCCACCAGTTCAGGCAGCAGCGTCTGCAGGTCGTTCTTTTGCGGCTTGGAGATGACGGCTATGCGGCGCATGTGTGCTTTCTAGTGTATCGGAGCGCATGGGCAACGAATGCTCCACGGACAACAAGTAAAACCCGGAGGGAGCAAGGGCCTTCAGGCTCCTGAAAGAAATAGAAGAGTAAAGGGCTTTAGCCCCGGGCTTTTTGAAGTGTTTTTTAAAGATACCCGGGCCTAAAGGCCCCCTACGGAAACGCTTATTCGTGGGCCTGAAGCCCCACGCTCCCTTCGAAAGACAAGCTATCCGCAGATTTTATTCCCACTTCGCATGAAGCAGAAACTCCTTGTTCCCTTCCATCCCCGTGATCGGTGAGTCGATCACTTCCAGAGACTCGCCGCCGAGCTCCCTCACGCACTCGGTCACGCGATCGATCGCCAGCCGGTGCGCCGCCGGGTCTCGCACGATGCCGCCCTTGCCCACATTCTCCCGGCCCGCCTCAAACTGCGGCTTGATCAGCACCACGCACTCG
>DATMLK010000154.1:0-8526 GCA_035570215.1 Acidobacteriaceae bacterium | reverse complement strand
TCGACGGCCAGCAGAAGGAGTGGACCACCGGCGACACACACGACGTCACCGACCGCACGTTCACCATTCGACGGGCTATGCGCCTGAACGACGCTCTGCCCGGTGAGGCCGCGCACTGGGTCTGGCAGCCGGGGCCGTGGCTCACGGTGGACCGCATCACCGGGCACATCACGGCGCTGCACCTGCCGGACTTTGACGATACCGTCTCGGAAGCGGTGTGGTTCCGCGACTACGCGGCTTACTGCGGCGTGAGCTCCGCGGCCAAGTCGGATGAACTGGTGGCTGTCGTGGCGCAGCTCAGCGTACGCAAGCCGATCCTGCACCAGACGATCTCCAAGTGGGATCCCGTGGATCATGCGCAACCTCCGTGCGCACCAGCGCAGTGGCAGCGCCAGCCCGTACGCGTGAAGATCCTGCCCACGGGCGGCACGCCGATCGATGTGGAGGTCGTGGGCGCGACTTCGGCGTTGATCGAAGAGGGCGATTCGCCGGACGAACAATAGACCAACCAATAGACGAGCAATCATTGTCTACGCTGGAGCCGCGAAGTCCGTGTCGTCAGAGATTGCCGCAAGGCTGTTGCTGCAAATGCGGTGCAGTGAGACTAACGGGCCGCTGGGTCCGTATTACTGTTTAGCCGGTCAGGCCGTTGCTGCCTGCTTCGCACTTCAATGCAAGAAGAAAGGTTCCGCTGATGAAGCGTTCTATATCGATGAAGCGCTCTATATCGCTGAAGTGCTCTACATCGCTGAAGCGCTCTACATTTCTGAAGCTTGCTCTCTGCACTCTCGCCGTGGCTGCCTCCGGCGCAATCGTGCATGCCGCCGATACTGCACCGGCAGTGCCCGCGCCGCTTGCAGTGGGCACCGTGGCACCCGACTTTACCCTGCCGTCGCAGGAGAACAAGCCGGTCTCGCTCTCCGAGTACCGGGGCAAGTGGGTGGTGCTGTACTTCTACCCAAAGGACAAGACCAAAGGCTGCACCATTGAGGCACACAACTTTCAGCGCGATCAGGACAAGTACACGGCGCTGAACGCAGCCATCCTCGGCATCAGCATGGACACGCCGGACAGCCACCAGAGCTTCTGCACGCAGGAGAACCTTACCTTCAAGCTGCTGGCCGACCCGGACCACAGGGTCGTCGATCTCTATGGCGTGCCAGTGAATGTGCGCAGGGATCCGGCTACAGGCGCTGTGGTGATGCAGTACGCCTCGCGCTGGACCTACCTGATCGACCCCAGGGGCAGGATCGTACAGAGCTGGACGGATGTGAAGCCGGACAGCCACAGCGACGAGGTTCTGGCCGCACTGGCTGCCGCGAAGTAGGTACATCCGGGGACTGCATCCTGCGCAATACGCGCGCGCCCATACAGGCTGTCGGCGCGCGAAGCGCGCGTCTGGCCGTGCGCCCAGCGCACGCAAAAAAGCCCGGTAGCTCCATATGGGAGTGCCGGGCTCTTTTGCTTGCCTGAAACGTGGTTACTTCTTCTTTTTTGCAGCCTTCTTCTTCTTCGCGGGTGCCTTCTTAGTTGCCTTCTTCTTTGCTGCCTTTTTCTTGGTTGCCAAGGTAATACCTCGCTTAGTTGATTTTTTACTGCTTTGTTTCGAAGCCGCCTTTTTACGGGCAGCCCCACCACCGCGTGACTTCTTTGCGGCAGATTTTGCGGCCTTCTTACCGGCCTTCTTAGTCGCCTTCTTCACCGCTTTCTTCTTGGACTTCTTTTTGGCGGGAGCAGCCTTCTTGCTGGCTGGGGCGGATTTTTTCTTTGCGGCTTTCTTTGCAGGCGCAGCGGTCTTCTTTGCCACTGCAGGCTTTGCGGGTGCTGCAACCGGCGGCACGGAAGGCCGCGTGGGGGGCGTATAGCTTGCAACGGGAGAGGCGGGCAGTGAAAAGACAGCGGCCTCTTCTATGTGCGGCTCATCATCGAGTACGTGATCTTCTTCCGGCTCCATATCATCCTCGTCATCATCAGAGGTGACACTCAGGCTGACCTCTTCTTCTTCATCCTCGCCGAAGTGATCATCGTCGAAGTCAGAAAAAAGATCAGCGGCGCGAAGTTCCAACTCATCCTGCGACATGCTTCCCTCCAAATGGCGATGCAGCGCTAAAGCATCGCCTTGTTGGATTACAACACAAGGATGCGCCTCCTTCCGCTCAATGGCAAGCAGGAAATTGCAACTTTATTATTTTTTCTTTGGGGTAACCCCTATGGGCGGTTAGCCTTTTTACTCGACGGCTTCGACCGGGACGCGCTGGATGTGTGTCTGCGCGAGCCGGAGCGTCCTCTGCGTGAACGCACATGCGTCGACGGCGCAAGGCGCAGCGGTTCAGCCACAACAAGGCTCTTGCCTATAGGAACCGCATTGGTACGCAGATGGTTCCACGTGCGCAGATCTTCCACCGTAACGCCGAAGCGGTCGGCTACGGTGATCAGCGTGTCGCCGTGCCGCACCGTATAGCGCGCGGAGTGGATGCCGCCCATGGCAGCCGCGGGGGCCACGGGAATCAGGAGTTCGTCTCCTTTATCCACATCGTCATCGGGCTTCATGTCGTTGACCACGGCGATGTCATGCGCCTTGACGTGAAAGGTGTCGGCAATGGTCGCTATCGACTCGCCATCCTGCACCACGTGAAAGCGCCAGCTTGCACGGTGCTCCTCGGGGATATCGGCGATACGCTTCTCAAAGAGATCTTTGGTGCCGGCAGGCAGATGCAGGTCGTAGCTGATGTCATTCGGCGTGGCCAGCCGCAGCAGCGCCGGATTGAGCTCCACGATCTGCTCCACCGTGCTGCCGGTCACATCGGCAACAAGCCGCAGGTCGATCGCATAGTCCACCGTCTCCGTGTCGGAGTCCACCTCGGGCTCCGGCACAACCGTATCCAGACCATACTGCTTCGGATTCTTGGCCATGATGATCGCGGCCACAATGCCGGGCACATAGTTCTTTGTCTCTGCCGGCAGCGCATTCAGTTTATAAAGCTCCCAGAAGTCGGCGTATCCGGTGCGCTGCACCGAACGCTGTACATTGCCCGGGCCCCAGTTATATGCCGCCATGGCGAGATACCAGTCGCCGAACTGGTCGTAGAGCGTCTTCATGTACTTCGCATAGGCGATGGAGGATTTCTCCGGGTCGAAGCGCTCGTCGAACCAGCCGTTGCGCTCCAGACCGTAAGCCCCGGCAAAGGGCATGAACTGCCACATGCCGCCAGCACCGGAGCGAGCGTTGAGCGCCTGCGGCTGAAAGCCGGACTCGGCCACGGCCAGATAGATCAAGTCCTGTGGCACTCCCTCGGCAGCCAGATCCTTCTGGATCATCGCCTTATAGCGTCCGACGCGCTCCAGTGAGCTGACCAGATGGGCGTGACCGGCCTTCGAGTTGGTGAAGTAGTTGATATAGCCCGCAACGTAGTCGTTGATGACCAGGGGAAGATCGGACTTGGTGACCGCCAGCTCTTCGGTCACCTTCTGCATCAGCTCCGGGTTGGAGGGGAAGGTCACATTGCCCGCTTCTTCCAAAGGCGAGGCCTCCACCTTGGGCGAGAAGCCATTGCCCTGCTTCAGCGCGTCCATCTCCAGCGAGTTCACCGCGTCCACGATGTGGTTGAACTCGTCGTTCAGCTGCGGGTCGCCCTGCAGGTCATAGCCGCTGGTCAGCATCAGGTCCACGGCAAGGTCGAAGTCCTGCCGCGCCGCATCGAGCCTGCCGGCACGATAGTTGGTCACGCCGCTCTGGTAGCTGCGCTCCACCTGATCGATGAGCCGCTGGTTGCGCTGTGCGTTCAGTGCCTGGGCGTTGAAGGCAATGGCCGCCTGCTGCGGTAACTGGACTGGCGAGGCAAGCGTAGGCGCCTGAGCCTGTGCCGGGGTTGCAGCCCGCTGCGGCTGCGAGGGGCAGCCAGCGAGCAGAGGCAGCATCAGACAGGCGAACGCGGCCTTCCAGCGGCGGATGGCAGGCCGGGCTTTCACATCGCAGATGGGGTGGGGGGCGGTCACGAAGGGCTCTTGCCATTGTATGACGGGTGGACATGAGCAAAGTGAGTGCTTATGGGCGGGGAGAACGCTTCGCATACCCACATTGAAGGCTTAACTGTTTTTGAGGTATTTGCTTCTGAGGTAGGCCCAGGCTTTAGCCTGGGCATTGAAATCAATATGAAATGGGGCTTTAGCCCCTGAGGTATGCTTTTCTTATTCTGCCAATGCGCCTCAAACCGCAAACCTATGCGTTCGCAGTCATAACATACCAACGCCATCGCATCTTTCAGAGAACCATGATGGCTGAGGCTATGATTGCGTTACTTTTCCGGAATCGCGATCAGGGCCGCTTCCTGCTTCATGGCTTTGTGGTGATGCCCGATCATCTCCATGTTTTACTGACGCCTGCACCGGACCAAAGCCTGGAGCGATGTGTGCAATTCATCAAAGGCGGATTTTCTTTTGCGATTCGCGAAGACTTTAAGGGAGAGCTTTGGCAAAACGGATATCACGAACATCGTGTTCGAGATGCAGAAGACTTTCATAATCAGCTTCTCTATATAGCGAACAATCCAGTTCGGCGGCAATATGCGGAGTATCCGCATGTGCATTCGGTCGTTCTCGAAAAACTCGACTCAATGCCGGAATACCTCAGGGGCTAAAGCCCGGTTTATGCTGCATGTGAATTGTCTGGGCTAAAGCCCAGACCTACCTCAGAAGCAAACCCAGACCTGCTTCTGAAGCAAACCCAGAGCTGCTTCAGAAGCAAATGCGCCCACCACCTCCTTATGACCTTATGCCAGTAAAAGGGATAGGCGTGCCGCCAACCCGCGCTGAGCCGGATTGAATGTTAAAATTAACTAAGAAAAGTCATACGCAAAGGCCCGCCGCTCCTTCCATGGATCCCAAGTACATCCGCAACTTCGCGATCATCGCGCACATTGACCACGGCAAGTCTACGCTCTCGGACCGGCTGCTGGAGATGACCGGTTCGCTGACCTCGCGCGAGATGCAGGCGCAGGTGCTGGATGCGATGGACCTGGAACGCGAACGCGGCATCACCATCAAGGCGCATACCGTGCGCATGATGTACAAGGCCGAGGACGGCATCACCTACCAGCTCAACCTTATCGACACGCCGGGCCACGTCGACTTCAGCTATGAGGTCTCGCGGTCTTTAGCTTCTTGCGAAGGGGCGCTGCTGGTAGTGGACGCCTCGCAGGGTGTGGAGGCGCAGACGCTGGCGAACGCCTACCTGGCCATCGCCGGCGGACTGGAGATCATTCCCGTCATCAATAAGATCGACCTGCCCAGTGCTGACATCGAACGCACCAAGGCGATGATCGAAAAGTCCGTGGGGCTGCCTGCGGGCGATGCGATCGCGGTGAGCGCGAAGACCGGCCTCAACGTCGAGCAGATCCTGGAAGCCGTCGTGCATCTGCTGCCTTCGCCAGAGGGTGACGCCGAGGCGCCGCTGCAGGCACTCATCTTCGATTCATGGTTCGATGCGTACAAGGGCGTCATCGTGCTTGCCCGCATCATCAATGGCCGCATGCGCAAGGGGATGAAGATCAAGGTCATGTCGAACGGCAGGGTTTTCGACATCGTGGAGATGGGCGTGATGACGCCGAAGCCGGTGGTGATCGAGGAACTGTCCGCAGGCGAAGTGGGGTTCTTCGTGGCGACGATCAAGAACGTGGCCGACACCAAGGTCGGAGACACGATCACGGATTTCGACCGCCCCTGCGCCGAGGCTCTGCCCGGCTTTGAAGATATCAAGAGCATGGTCTTCGCCGGGCTGTATACCGTCGATTCGCACGAGCACGCCCTGCTGCGCGATGCGCTGGAGAAGCTGCGATTGAACGACGCCAGTTTCAACTTCGAGCCGGAGAGCTCGGCCGCGCTCGGCTTCGGCTTCCGCTGCGGCTTTCTGGGGCTGCTGCATCTGGAGATCATTCAAGAGCGGCTGGAGCGCGAGTACAACCTGGACCTGATCACGACGGCACCCGGCGTGCGTTATCGCATCACGTTGACCGATGGCAAGATCATTGAGGTCGACAATCCCTCGCGCTGGCCGGATTCCACGCTGATCGAGAGCATTGAAGAGCCGGTCATCGTGGCGAAGATCCTTACCAACGAAGAGTATGTCGGCGGAATCCTGAAGCTGGTGGAAGACAAGCGCGGCCGCCAGCAGAACTTCGAATATGTCTCCGAGACGCGCGTGATGCTCACCTACGAGCTGCCCTTGAATGAGATCGTGCTGGACTTCTATGACCGCCTGAAGTCAGTCTCACGGGGCTATGCGTCGCTTGATTATCATCTTGCCGGCACGTGGGTCTCGCCGATGGTGAAGATGGATATTCTCATCGGCGGCGATCCGGTCGACGCGCTCTCGGTGATCGTGCATAAGGACGCGGCGTACGAGCGTGGCCGGCTGCTCGTCTCCAAGATGCGGGAACTGATCCCGCGGCAGATGTTCGAGGTCGCGATCCAGGCGGCGATCGGCGCGAAGGTCATCGCGCGCGAGACCGTGACCGCCATCCGCAAGAACGTGATCGCCAAGTGCTACGGCGGCGACATCAGCCGCAAGCGCAAGCTGCTGGAGAAGCAGAAAGAGGGCAAGAAACGGATGAAGCGCATCGGCAAAGTGGACATACCGCAGGAGGCCTTCCTGGCCGTGCTCAAGATCGGTGAAGAGTAAGCGGAAGCGAGCAGATATGCTCATGCAAGGGCACAACAGCATACTCAAAAACCGGCCGCTGTTAATCCACCGTTCATCTATATCTGTGGAAAGCTGCAATTCTGCACATTTTCTGCATCAACTCGGGCGCAGCGGGCGGTAATCGCTTTACAGAGCAATAAGCCATTCTGAATCAATAATTTGGAAATTGGGAACCCAGAAAATAAAAGAAATTTCTAACCCTGTCCGGCGGACAAGGGGCGAGGCCCGCACCGGCAATCCACAGAAATTTCCACAGTAGCGCTGCCAGCAAGTGAATGATGGCAAAGCAAAAGGGAGACCCACGAGGGTCTCCCTTTTGCCTGAGGCTGATTGCGGCTGTTACTGCTGCGGTGCAGCCGGCTTGGGAGCGGTGTGGGTTGCTGGATGCGGATGCGGTGCCGGCGCGGATACGCCGGAATTCGCGTTGTAGGCATCGATCACGGCCTTGGTCACGTCCTGGCCGTCCCGAGCCCAGAGAATCAGAGGCAGCTCATTCGGAGCCTGGGACTCATTGATCAGGATGGTAAAGCCGTTATCGGCGACATACTTCTGCGCCACCGGGTACAGCTCCTTGGCGAGCGCGTCGAAGGCAGACGCCAGATCGGCGTTGTAGGACTGCTGCGCGTTATCTTCATCGAGCTGCAGTTCCTTGGTCTTGCTGTCGATGGTACGTTCGCGGCTCGCCTTCTCGTCATCGGAGAGCGTAGCGCTGGCGGCATCCAGCTGCTTCTTCAGCGAATCGATCTCGTTGCCGAGCGTCTCGATCGTGGCCTTGGTGGGCTCGTATTTCTTCTGTATGTCCTGCATCTTGGCCTCGCCCTCGTTGGTGGCGAAGACAGCCTCCTGGAATGCGATCAGCGCGATCTTGGCGGGTGTGGCAACGGGCGCCGGAGCGACCGGTGCAGGAGCCGGCGACAAGGATGTTGGCGCGGCGGTTTGGGCAAATGCCGGCGCAGTGAGCGCGACGACGAGGGTGCTGAGAGTAAGAAGAGAACGGTTCATTCGGCTTTGGAGCTCCTTAGTTGATTCGTACGAAATTCGATGGGGCCCGGCCCGGTCGCGCACAGGCTGTGCTTCCCGCTATTCCTCAGCGCTCGCTCGCGTGCGGTACCAACGACTGTCTTCCGGCCGCCGCAACTTCGATCTGGCTTTCAATCGCCATTTCGACTTGACCTTTAATGCCGCCTGTTTGCGGGGAAAGAATCGAGCGAGAGGAGGTTCGTGAAACTGTTGAAATTATAGGTTCGGCCCCGTGGTTGGTCAAACTCCTGGGGAAAGAATCATGCGGTCGAACAGGGCTAGAAGGTGGTGCTGACCGTCAGGCGGAAGGTCTTGCGCGGTTCGCGCAGCAGGTAGTTCGCGCCGTAGTACTGCAAGGCCTGTTGAGCGCTGTAAGCGCCCGCGCCCGGGGCTCCGCCGCCGGGGATAACCACGTTGTCTGACGGGAAGAGGGCAGTGAACTGGGCATTGGGCAACGCGAGCTGCTGCGGAATCTGTTCGTAGAGGCGCAGCGGGTTGTATGCGTAGTAGAGGCGCAGCGGCGCATTGACGACCGGCAGGACCACCTGTAGCTCGGCACCGGTGGACATACGGGGTACCCAGTTTGTGCCGTGCACCGTGTTCAGATTCAGCCCAGCGAAGGCGGGAACCCCGACCTGGCCCTGCACGCCGCCGACGCATTCGCCATTGCTGATCGCAGGGCAGCCGTAGGTGGGGCTGGTGATGGCGTCGTTGCCCAGAACACTCTCGCGCAGCTGCGAGGACTGCAGGTTCACATCCAGACCGAAGTCATCGAAGAATGCAAGGGTGACCGGGCCGACGATGGGGAT
>DATMLK010000153.1:0-2655 GCA_035570215.1 Acidobacteriaceae bacterium | reverse complement strand
TCTCAGCTTCCTCACGCACTCCAACCATGACGAGTTTGTGCACAAGAGCTTCGAGATCGCCGCCTGTGAAGGCTTTCTTCTCGCTGAGCGCTCGCCCGGCCACCTCGCGCGCTTCGTCGAAGACGAGGAGGCCGTTTTCTTTGAAGGCATCGACGAGTGCGTCGCAAAAATCCGCCGCTACCTTCCAGACGAAGCCGCGCGAGCCCACATCGCCGCCGCCGGCCGCCGCCGCGCCGAGACGAGCGGCTATCACAACGACGCACAGGTCGCCGCCATCATAGCTCGCCTCAGAACAATCCTCGCCGCAAACAAAGGTGCGCAATGATCCGCGACTTTCTCCGCGAGAAGCCATCTCCGGACTACCGGCCGCAGATCTGCATCGTGGGCGCCGGCGCCGCAGGCATCTGCCTCGCTGTCGAGCTCGCGAAGCAAGGCAAGAGCGTGATGGTCCTCGAAGGCGGTGGCCGCGACGTCGAAGAAGCCGCCCAGGAGCCATATCGCAGCGAAGTGGTCGGCCACGTGCATCGCGGCATCCACACTGGCCGCTTCCGCGCGCACGGCGGGACGACAACCCGATGGGGCGGCCAGATTCTCGAACTGAACGCCGAGGACTTCGAGCGCCGGGAATGGATTCCCGCCAGCGGCTGGCCTTTCTCACGTGCCGAGCTCGAGCCCTTCTACCGCCGCGCTCTCGACTTTGAAGGCCTCGGCAGTGTCCTTCGCAACGACGCTGATGTCTGGAAGTCGCTCGGCCTCCCCGAACCATCCTTCCCCGAACTACAGTCCTATCTCACGCGTTGGTGCCCCGAACCCAACTTCGCGCGCCTGCATGCCAAAACACTTGAGACCAGCACCAACCTCCAGATCTGGCTGCACGCGAATGCTGTCGAACTCCTCATGGATGCTGAGACGGTCCGAGCACTCCGCGTTCGCACCCAGCAGGGAAGCGAAGCCCTCGTTCACGCCGACCACTTTGTCTTCTGCATGGGAACCATCGAGTGCGTCCGCTTTTTCCTGCAGCCTCGCGCAGGCGATCTCCCCTGGAACCGCTCCGGCCTCCTCGGCCGCCACTTCCAGGACCACGTGGATGCGAACGCCGCTAGCGTTATCCCGCGCAACCGCCGTCAATTCGCCGAGCTCTTCGACAACATCTTCCTCCGCAGCTTCAAATACCACCCCAAGATCCGCCTCCGTCCCGAAGAGCAGCGTCGCGCCGGCGTCCTCAACTGCGCCGCCACTATGAGCTTCTCCAGTGAGGTCGACGACGCCCTCGCCTCCACCAAGGCCACCGCCAAGCATCTGCTGCGCGGCCGCTTCAGCGAACTCAACGCCACCGACATTCTCAGCTCTGCCCGTCACGCTCCACTGCTCCTACGTCAGGCGGCACGCTACACACTGCGCCATCGCGTCTACAACCCCGCCTCAGCCGAGATCCGGCTGCGCGTCCACTGCGAGCAGCGCCCTGACAGCGACAGCTCTATCACGCTCTCCAATGAACGCGACTCACTCGGGCTTCTCCGCGCGCGTCTCGATTGGCGCATCTCCGACCTAGAGCTCGAGACCATCCGTCTCTTCGCTGAGACTGCCGCGAACTCCCTCGCGCCGATTGCGCAGGTCGAGCTCGACGAATCCCTCGCGCAGCGCGACCCCTCATTCCTCGATCGTAGCGACGACAGCAATCACCACATGGGCGGGATGCGCATGTCCGCATCGCCCTCCGATGGCGTCGTCACTCCCGACCTTCTTCTCCACGGCACGCGCAACGTCTATATCTGCAGCGGCGCGGTCTTCCCTACGTCCGGCTTCTCCAACCCCACTCACACCGTACTTGCACTCGCAATGCGCCTTGCAGATCTTCTTGCCGGTCAGTGACGCGCATCGAACGAGACGGTAACCTAGTCCGTGAAGCGGAGGCATCGTGGAAAAAATCAGGCTCGCTTCCAGCGGCCACGAGACAACTCGGCTCGGATACGGTTGTTCGTCCATCATGGGCGCACTCGGCCGCCGTCAAAGCTTGCATCTGCTCGAAGCCGCGTATGCAGAGGGGATCCGCCATTTCGACGTTGCACCTATGTACGGCTACGGCGAAGCCGAGAGCTGCCTAGGCGAGTTCCGCGCACGCCACACTGATATCACCATCACGACCAAGTACGGTATCGCCCCGCCAAAGCGCGGCGGCATGCTTCGCGCTGTCAGACGAGCCGTCGGCCCCGTTCTGCAACTCGTTCCCGCACTCAAGCGCCGCCTTGTACGGGCCGCTGGCGCCGTCGCCGCGCCCGCAGAGAAATCACGCTTCAGTGCCGACGACGCACACGCGTCGCTCGAAAATAGCCTGCGCGCCCTCCGCACTGACTTCATCGACGTCTTTCTGCTTCACGAAGCCGAGGCCGTTGACCTCGCGGACGACGGACTCCTCCAATTCCTCCGCGACGCTGCCGCTCAAGGCAAGATCGGTAGCTTTGGCGTCGGCAGTGATAGCGCGAAGCTCCCCGCACTCCTTCGCGAGCGCCCGGCATACTGTCAGGTTGTGCAGCATGATTGGTCCGTCCTCGATCCGCTCGAGTCGCAGGGCCCGGCCTTCCACATCCATCACCGCGCATTGACGGATCGCCTGCAGACGCTCCACAACAATCTGGTCGCGGATCGCCCTCGTTG
>DATMLK010000152.1:0-11633 GCA_035570215.1 Acidobacteriaceae bacterium | reverse complement strand
CACGATTTTCAGAGCTTTTGCAGTAATTCCCGGAACGCGCGTCCCCGGTGGCTCAGCTCATGCTTCACTTCAAGCGATATCTCGGCCATCGTTTGGTTGAGTTCAGGGATGAGGAAGAGCGGATCGTAGCCGAAGCCGCCGTCGCCTCGCGGCGCGGTCAGGATTAGGCCTTCGACGGTACCTTCGGCGGTGTGCGTCACCACGCCGTCTCGCGCGGCGGCGAGTACGCAGCAGTAGCGCGCGCGACGGCGATTCTCCGGAACAGCATCCAGCGCGTAGAGCAGGCAGGCATTGTTGCGCGTGTCGGTAGAGTCGGGAGAGCGCAGGGCAAAGTGCTTGTCCTCCGCATAGCGAGCTGAACGGACACCGGGTGCGCCGTCGAGAGCAGCTACTTCTAATCCGGAGTCGTCGGCGATCACGATCTCTCCCGGCGCGAACTGTGAGTAGTAGATCGCCTTCAGACGCGCGTTACCTTCGAAGGTCAGCTCATTCTCGGGCGGCGCGGGAATCTCCGTCAGACCGGGCACAGGCTCCACGGTAATGCCGTGCGCCGCGGCAGCCGTGGCGAAGTCGCGCAGCTTGCCCGCGTTTGAAGTCGCCGCGTAGAGAATCATGGCTTGCCCGCTCGCAGCTCATGCTTCCAGCCGAGGATCTTCGCCTTTGCCGAGGCCGCCTCTGCCTCCGGCACCTTACCGGCGTGCTGGTAGAGGATAGAGAGGCTGGTGTAGGCGAGCACGTCGTCCGGCTCGTCGGCGATAAGCTGCAGCGCCGCCGCAATACCTTCGTCGACTCTCCCGGCGGCGTCCAGCGCCAGGATGAGTCCGTGGCGCGCGTCCAGAAAATCCGGGCGCGCAGCGAGCGCCGCGCGGAAAGCTGCAACGGCCTCCAGCGCGCGGGATTCAGCAAGGTGCTCAATCGCGTCATAATAGAGGTCGTCAGCGGTACGCGGATTGTTCATCGTAGGCACTGCAAACATCATAGAAGACACGGGAGAGATTCATGAAAGTCCACACCGAATATCTGACCATCGAGACGAAAGACCGCTACGAGATGGTTTATCTGACGCCGCGCATCGAAGAGATCGTGCGCAAGAGCAAGGTGGACGACGGCCTCTGCTTCGTCTCGCCGATGCACATTACCGCGGCCGTCTACGTGAACGACAACGAGAGCGGCCTGATCGAGGACATAGCCGTCTGGCTGGAGAAGCTGGCTCCGCGCTGGCCCGGCTACAAGCACCACCAGACCGGCGAGGACAATGCCGACGCTCACCTGAAGGCACTCCTGCTGCACCATGAGACCACGCTGCCGGTTACCGGCGGCCGGCTCGATCTCGGCCAGTGGCAGCGCATCTTCTACGCGGAGTTCGACGGCCAGCGCAAGAAGCGCGTCATCGTGAAGGTGATGGGTGTGGAAGCGTAGTTAGATCAAAAATTAGCCGGCGACGGCAATCTCTTCTTCCAGCCGCTGCTTCTCAAAGAGGCTGGTGTAGTAGCCGTTGCGTGTGAGCAGCTCATCGTGTGTGCCGATCTCCGCAATGCGTCCGGCGACAAGTACAGCGATGCGGTCTGCATTGCGCACGGTCGAGACGCGGTGCGAGATGAAGATCGTCGTTCGTCCCTGCATGATGCGCTGCAGCTCATCGAGGATCTGCTCCTCGGTATAGGTATCCACGCTGGCGAGCGCGTCGTCCAGGATCAGGATGCGTGGATTGCGGATGACGGCGCGTGCGATGGCGGTGCGCTGCTTCTGCCCGCCGGAGAGCGTGATGCCGCGTTCGCCGACCAGCGTGTCGAAGCCGCGGGGGAACTCGAGGATCTCGTCGGCGATGTGCGCGGCTGTGGCGGCCTGAAGAATATCTTCTTCCGTCGCACCGGGCGCGCCGAAGGAGATGTTCTCGCGGATGCTGTCCGAAAAGAGAAACGTCTCCTGCGGCACAAAGCCAATACCTCTGCGTAAAACAGATAACGGATAGTCGCGGATGCTGCGGCCGTCGATATAGATCGAATCTGCCGCGGCCTCGTGCAAGCGCGGAATCAGGCCGACGAGCGTGGACTTACCCGATCCGGTCGGTCCGACGATCGCCAGGCTGCTGCCGGCGGGAATGCGCAGGTTGAGGTCGTGCAGGACCTCAGCGCGGTTAGCACCCTCTTCGGCATAGGAGAAGTTCAGATGGCGGAATTCGATCTCGCCGGTGAGCGTGGCATCGGCTGCGATGCTGGGGTCGGTCTCGTTGTCCCAGATGGCAGGCTGCTGCTTCAGCAGATCGTCGATGCGTACCATGGACGCCGTGCCGCGCTGGAAGAGGTTGATGACCCAGCCAAGCGCGATCATCGGCCAGGTGAGCTGCACCATGTAGGTGTTGAAGGCGACGAAGTCGCCGGTACGGATGTGGCCGAGGATCACCTCGCGGCCGCCGACAAAGAGCGACAGAACAAGCGATAGCCCCAGCATGAACTCCAGCGTAGGCCATAGCATGCCCATCAGCCGGACGAGGTGCAGCGAGCGGCCGATGTACTCGACGTTGGCGCGCTCGAAGGAGTCGATCTCGGCCTCTTCCTGCGCGAAGGCGCGGATCAGGCGCGCGCCGGAGAAGTTCTCCTGCGCCTTGGCGGAGATGTCAGAGAACATCGCCTGGATGCGCTCGAAGCGGTGATGGATGCGGCTGCCGAAGTACTGCACCAGGACAGAGGTGATCGGCAGAGGGACAAAGGCGCACAGCGTCAGCCATGGGCTGATGCGCAGCATGAAGAAGAGCGCGCCGATGGTGAACGCGACGGTATTGGCGCTGTACATGATCGCCGGCCCCAGCAGCTGGCGCACGGCGTTCAGGTCGTTGGTGGTGCGCGCCATGATATCGCCGGTACGGTGCGTGTGGTAGAAGCTCTGCGGCTGACGCTCGAGATTGGCGAAGATGTCGTTGCGGAGATCGAACTCGATGTCGCGCGAGACGCCGATCAGGATCCAGCGCGTGAGAAAGAGGAAGACGCCCTTCAGCGCGGCGATGGCCAGCAGCAGAAGAGCATAGTGCAGGATCTTGGAGCGCGTGACCCCGTGCTGCATATCGTCCACGGCGCGGCCGATGATGAGCGGAAAGAGAATCCAGAAGCCGTTGGAGAGCAGGACGGAGACTCCTCCCCAGAACAGGCCCATGCGATACCGCTTCAGGTAGGGAACGAGCGGACGCAGGCGGCGAGGAAACATAGGCAGGCTCACTGTTAAAAAAGAATAGCGGAATCTGAAATAAAATCAGACAGCGGGTTAAAAAGATAGAGGAGGCCGAAGCCTCCTCTATCCGATGCAGGCAGAGACTACTTTGTTGCAGGTTTTGCAGGAGCAGCTGCAGGTGCTGCTGCCGGAGCGGGGGTAGCCGCTGGAGCAGGAGTTGCCGGCTTGGCGGGTGCGGCTGCAGGGGCTGCCGGAGCAGGTGCAGCGCTCGTCTTGCCGGCACCAGCAGGAGGAGTGGGCGGTGCCGGCGGATGGTCTGCGACGCCGATCAGCTCCACATCGAAGATCAGGTCTGCCTTCGCGGGAATGACCGGGGGACGGCCATTGGGGCCGTAGGCAAGCTGGTAGGGAATGAAGATACGGCGCTTTCCGCCTACGTGCATACCTTCAAAGCCGGTATCCCAGCCTGGAATGACCTTGCCTATGCCGTAGGGAAAGGTGATCGGGGTTCCGCGATCCACCGAGGAGTCGAACTTGGTGCCGTCCTTGGCCAGCCAGCCGGTATAGTGCACCGTGTACCACATGATCTTGGAGTCGGCCTGGCTCTTGCCTAGCGTACTCGACTCGGCCAGAGGGCCGCTGCCGATAAGGGTGTCGATGTAGGTGAGCGAGTAGAGCGGCTTCTTGATGCCATGGACGATGGGGATGTTCGATGGGCCGTTCGGCGTGGCATGGACTGCGGCAGTTGCCGGCTTGGCGGTGGTTGCGGACTTCGCAGCCGGTGCCGCGGTCTTGGTTGCGGGAGCGGCCGGCGTCTGTGCGCTGGCGGAGACGGCAAGTGTGAGTGCAAGTAGTGTTGCGGTGAGTTTCAAGAGTGGTTCTCCTTATGGGGTTACAACAAAATCTGCCTGAGTGGTCAGTGCAAGAATAGCCTACGTTGGCATCCGTAGCAGAAGATAGCTGCCAATAAATGTAAAAAGCAAGTCCGGCGACCAAGCCGCGACCATAACCGGCAGAGTATTGACGTTGCCCATGGCCTCAAAGGTGCCAGAGACCACCCAGAATGCGATGGCGACGCCGATGGCCACCGCAATCCCGGTCAACGACCCGCGCTTGCCCATGGAGAGTGCAAACGGCACGCCCAGCACGGCCATCACCAGTGCGATCAGCGGGTCAGCCAGCTTCAGATTCAGCTGGACGCGCAGGCGGATGGTGTCAAAGCCGCTCTGCCGCAGGTCGCTGATGTAGTGGCTCAGCTCGCCGTAGTTCATCTCCTGCGCCGGGCGCACCTCTTTCTTGAAGTAGCTGGGCGGCTGGCGGATATCGGGGAAGCTGCTCACGGCAAAGGGTTGGTAGCTCGCCGTCGTCTCGCCGCTGAAGGTGCGCTGCCATCCATGTTCGAAGATCCACTGGTTACTGCTTGCGTCCCAGTGCGCGCTGGAGGCGAAGATACGGCGCTGCAGCACAAAGCTGTCCGGCTGGAACTCGAAGACGGTCAGGTTGGCGAAGACGTCGTGATCGGGATCGAAGAACTGGTAATAGAAGATGCGCCCCGGCTCCCCGGCAGCCTGGTCGCCGAAGATCCATTTGCGATCGGGACGCAGGAAGGTCTGCGCCGGCTTGCCTTTGATCACAGAGCGCAGCGCCTCCTGCCGCCGGTTCGCGCCGGGCAGATAGAACTGGTCGAAGGCGAAGAGTGAGAGCGCAATGAGTGCCGCGACGACCAGCACCGGGGTGACGATGCGATAGATACTCGTGCCGGTGGCCTTCATCGCCGTTAGTTCGCTGGAGCGGTTGAGCACGCCGAAGGTGATCAGCACCGCGATAAGTACGCAGAGCGGCGCAAGCTGGTAGATCATGTACGGGATCAGATTCAGTAAATAGTCGCCCACTGTGACCAGAGCGGTGCGGTTGCGGATGATGTCGCCGAGCAGCTCAAAGAAGCTGAAGACAAGCGAGAGCATCACAAAGCAGAGCAGGACAACGGCGAAGTTGGTCAGGAACTCGCGCATCACGTAGTCGTCCAGGATGAGCGGGAAGCGGCTGTTCAGGGCGCGGCGAGCGCGCATCACCGCTGAACTGTGGAGGGCATGAAGGTCGTGCGCGGGATCCTTGCGGCTGAAGCGGTTCACGACCTTGCTGATGCCCATGCCGATGCTGGAAAAGACGTGCAGCGTCACGCCGCCGCGCGCCATCTGCCGCAGCAGCATCCAGCCGGCGAGTGCAAAGATAATGTTCGCGCCCCACACGCCGAGAATCACGGGAACCTTCTGCTGCCGCGTCAACGCCACGCCGATCGAGGAAAAGGTGTAGTAGACGAAGACGAGCACGATGGTAAGCACGAAACCTGTACTCTTGCCGCCGCGCTTGGAGGAAAGCCCGAGCGGCACCGCGACCAGCATCAGCACAAGACACGCTGCCGGATAGGAGAGACGCTTGTTCAGCTCGATGAGCGCGGCGCGGCTGTCTGCCCCATTGTTGCCCGGGCCGGCCATGCGCGAGCGTACAAGCAGATCGCGGTTGGATGCGGCAAGGATGGGCGAGTCGCTGCGCCCCAGGTGGATATCGTCCTGCGTGCTGATCTGGATGGGCAGATCCATCTCGCCGAAGGTGGAGATGTTGTACTGATCCGGATCATTGGCCGCGATCTGGTGCTGCTGTCCGTCGCGCAGCCGCATGTGCAGCGACTGGTTGCCACCGTTGATGACGACGGCCTGTTCGGCGGTGGTGATCAGCGGCGAGGCGGGCTGCGTCAGGTCGGCAAGAAAGACGCGATGCCAGAGCGAGGCCGTCGATCCGGCGCGAACATCCTGCACGTAGAGCACGTAGTTGCGAAAGTCCTCGTAGAAGACGCGCGGTTGCACTTCGAAGGAGGCCTGCGAATCCTTGAGCGAATCTTCAAGCTGCAGCAGCGCGGCCGTCGCCTTCGGCGCAACGTACATCGTGTTGACCAGGCCAAGCATCCAGCCCGCCGCCGCCATGATGGCGACGATGCGTACAAAGCTCAGCACCCCCACGCCGCAGGCACGCATCGCCGTCACCTCGCTGTCGGATGCGAGACGGCTGAGACCCAGCAGAATGCCGACCAGCACCGCCATGGGAATCGTCACGGTGAGCACGTTCGGCAGCATATAGAGGAATATCTTTGCGACGTCGGCGAGAGAGGCGCTGTTGCGCACCACGAGCTCGAGGATCGGCCCCATGTCGCGCATGAAGATCACGAAGGTGAAGAGAGCGCCGCCGATCAGGGCGTGCGAGGTGACTTCTCCGAGGATGTAGCGTGTGAAGATGCGCAAGTTTGCAGGCCCTGCCGTTACAGCATTAGTCTATCGCGCCGTATCTAACGTGCCAAAGGCCGCCCGATGGGCCGTATGCGCGGCAGCACCGGAGTATAGCCACGCAACCGCAGGCTGTTCATGAGTACCGAGGTGGAGCTGAGCGCCATGGCCGCGCTGGCCACGACCGGGCTGAGCAGTATGCCGAAGGCCGGGTAGAGCACGCCGGCGGCGATGGGCAGGCCCAGCAGGTTGTATCCGGCGGCCCAGCCCAGGTTCTCCTTCATGATGCGCGTCGTCTGCCGCGCCAGCAGGATCGCCGGAGCCAGCGAGCTCAGGCCGTTGTGCGCTTCGTTGCTGAGCAGCACAATGCCGCCGGCCGCGCGGGCTATATCGGTGCCTGTGCCCATGGCAATGCCGACGTTGGCCTGCGCCAGCGCCGCCGCGTCGTTCACTCCGTCGCCCACCATGGCCACGGAGTGTCCATAGTCCTGTAGGCTCTGCAACGCCGCGACCTTATCGGCCGGCATCAGGCTGGAGCGCACGTCGTCGATACCTGCCTGCTCCGCGATGGAGTGGGCCGCCGCCAGCGTGTCGCCGGTCAGCATTACCACGACTATATCGAGCGCCATCAGCTGGGCCACCGCTGCGGCAGCCTCGGGTCGCAACGTATCTTCCGCCTCGAAGGTGGCCACGTGCGCACCGTCGATCGCCATGTGCAGCGGCGTGTACTTGGTTGGAGCAATGGGAGCAGGCGCGGCATCGGCTTCCGCCAGCAGCGACGATGTTCCCAGCAGAATGGCGTGACCGTCCATCGTTCCGCTCACGCCGCGGCCGGGCAGAGCGAGAAAGTTCCGCGGCGCGGGAAAGCTCTCGCCGGTCAGCAGCTGTACGCGTGTGTACTGCACAACCGCCTTTGCCAGCGGATGCTCCGACCGAGCTTCGAGCGATGCCGCGTAGCGCAGGATCTGTTCGCGCGAGAAGCTCGTCTCCTCAAGATAAAGCCCGGTGATCTGCGGATGTCCCATGGTGAGCGTGCCGGTCTTGTCGAAGGCAATGGTGTCGATGTTCGCCAGACGCTCCAGCGCCTCGCCGCTCTTGATCAGGATGCCGAGCTGCGCGGCTCGTCCCACGGCGACCGTGAGCGCGGCGGGCACGGCGAGTCCCATCGCGCATGGACACGCGATCACCAGCACGGCGATGGCGACAGCAATGGCGCGGCCGGGCGTGTCGAAGATCATCCACAGCAGAAACGTGACCACGGCGAGCGCGAGAACCGTAGGCACAAAGATGGCGCTGGCACGGTCGGCGAGCCGCTGCATCGGTGCCTTGGCGGACTGCGCCTGCTCCATCAGCCGCATCATCTGCGCCAGTGTGCTTGCAGCTCCGACGGTGGTGGCGCGAACCTCGATGGCGCCGTCGAGGTTCATGCTGCCGCCGATGACGATGGAATCCTCCTTCTTCGGAACGGGCAGCGATTCGCCCGTGAGCAGAGATTCATCCACGCTGGTCGTTCCGTTGATTACGATGCCGTCGACGGGTAGCCGTTCGCCGGGTTTGACCAGCAGAATGTCGCCGGTGATGACGGCGTGCAGCGGTATCTCCGTCTCCGTGCCGTCGCGCAGAACTCGTGCCGTAGGCGGCTGCAACGCAGCAAAGCCTCTGAGCGCGTCAGTGGTGCCGTGGCGTGCGCGCTCGTCCAGCAGGTTGCCGAAGAGCAGAAACGCGAGGATCAGAATGACGGATTCAAAGTAGACGTCGGCGGAGAGTCCGCGCTGCTCGAAGAATCCCGGCGCAATCGTCGCCATGGCCGAGTAGAGAAAGGCCGCGCCGGTGCCGAGCGCGACCAGTGTGTTCATGTTGGTGCTGCGGTGGAGCGCGGCCTGCCAGGCGCGGCGGTAGATCTCCGAGCCGGCCCAGGCCATCACCGCGAGCGTGAGCGCAAGCAGGAACCAGCGCAGCGGCGTGGCGGAAAGATGCATCAGCCACGGCGTGAAGCGCATCATCGGCGGATCGAGCGTACTGCGCACCCAGCCCAGCAAAGGATCGTTGCCGTTGGCGATGTTCGTGTCGAGCGGGCCGTTGTACGTCATGCGCAGCGGCGCGCCAGCAGACATAAGCGGCATGGAGAGGATCATCGCTAGTGCGCCCGCCACAAAAGCGAAGACGGCCTTGCGCGGCAGCATTGCATCTCCATGCTCGTGTTCGGGCATCCCGGAATCCGGCAGCGAGGCGTCATAGCCTGCGCTGCGCACGGCGGCAATGAGGTGATCAGAATCGGCATTGCCGGTCACGCGCGCGGTATGCGTCAGCAGATTGACGTTCGCCTCGGTAACGCCGGCAGTTTCGCGCAGCGCCTTCTCCACGTGGATCTGGCATGCGGCGCAGGACATGCCGGCGATCTGGAGCTGCATCTCCTGCGGGCTCGTCTCAGTCATGATTACTCTTCCAGGTGTGCGCGAAAGCCCGCGGCCGCGAGCGCCGCGATGACGGCATCGGCCGCGGACTCCGTGGTGACGCGCGCCGCGCCGACCACCACCTCATCCGCCGTGGTCTGCGGAACGGAGTTCACCGTCTGCGTGACACGGCGCACACAGGAGCCGCAGTGCATGCCCTCGATACGAAGATGAAGTGTTGCCATCAAGTCTCCCGTTGGTCTCCTTTACTTTAGATTGCGGCGAAGCGTATGGCGATGCAAATCTGCGATTATTCGTCTGCCGGCTCCGGCAGAAAGCGGTAGCCCACGCCGCGCACCGTCACCAGGTGTTCCGGCCGCGACGGATCCTGCTCGATATAACGCCGCAGGCGGACGATGAAGTTGTCGATGGCGCGGGTATCGGTATCCTCATGCACGCGCCAGACCTTCTCCAGGATCTCCTTGCGCGCGATGACGCGGTTGGGATGCTCGACGAGATAACGCAGCAGGCCCATCTCCATCAGCGTCAGCCGGGCAGTCTTGCCGAGTGCGTGGATCTCCAGGTTGGCGAAGTCGATGGTGCGTCCGGCGAAGCTGTAGCTTCCGCCCGCAGATATATAGACCTCGGCATTGCCGTCGGTGTCAGGCGTCGCGGTCTCCGGTTGACTCGTCTGCCACCGCATGCGGCGCAGCAGGCTCTTGATGCGGGCTAACAAAATTGAAAGCTCAAAGGGTTTGGTCAGGTAGTCATCCACGCCTGCATTGAAGCCGCGTAGAATGTCCTCCGGGCGGCCGCGAGCTGTAAGCATCAGGATGGGAACAAAGTTTCCTGCGGCGCGCAGCTCCTGCGCTACAGCAAAGCCGTCCTTACCCGGCAGCATCACATCCAGCAGAACGGCGTCCACCTTGTGATCGCCAGCTTGCAGCCACGCCAGCGCGGTCACTCCATCCATGGCATGATGCACCTCGTATCCTTCGGCCTGCAGGTTGAAAATGAGACCCTGCGCCAGATGCTCCTCATCTTCGACCAGCAGCAGCGCGCTCATGCTCCACCGCCTGGCCAGCCGCTCGGATATACTGCCGGCGACGCGTTCCAGTCAGCGAGTGCGGCCGGTGCCAGCGGAAGCTGCAGTGTGATGGTGCTGCCCTTGCCCGGTCCTTCGCTGGCGGCCATAGCGTCACCGCCGTGCTGCCGCGCAATCGCACGCACGATAAAGAGTCCAAGCCCGGTTCCGTGGATCTTAGTGCCGCCGCGCGAGACGCGGTAGAAGCGCTTGAAGATGCGCTTCAGGTTCTCCGGCGCGATGCCGATGCCGGCGTCTTCGATGTCGAGCATTACCCACACGCTGCGCTCGATGCGCAGCCGCGCGCGGATACGCACATTGCCGCCGGAGTACTTTACGGCGTTGTCCAGCACATTCAGGATGGCGGAGTGCAGCTCCACTTCATTTGCGATCACTGGGAACTCCGCGCCTGCCTCAGGCAGTTCGAGAGAGATGGCATCCTCTGTCAAATGCATCCGTTCGCGCGCGATGGCGATGCATTCGGCTACAAGCGCGGTCATCTCTAGCCGCTTGCGCCCGCGGTCGCGGCGGTTGTGCGTGGTCTCGGCCGCCTTCAGGATGGTGTTGACCGTGCCCAGCAGGCGTTCGCTGTCCGAGAGCATGATGCGGTAGAACTCCTGCCGCTTCGCGTCGTCGACCGGATGCCGCTGCAGCGTCTCCAGGTAAAGCCGGATGGAGGCGATGGGCGTCTTCAGTTCATGGGTAACAGCGTTTAGAAAGCTGTCCTGCGCAGCGCTATGGCGGATCTCGCGCACCAGGAAGATGGTGTAGATCACCATGCCGGCGATCAGCACAAGGCCGAAGAGGAAGCCCAGGATGTCCGCGACCAGGCCGCGCCAGTGGAAGACCACCCAGCCGACGTTGAGCGCGATCGCCACGCCCACCAGGCAGACGCCGAGGGTGATGAAGAACGCGATGGCACCGCGGCGGCGTGTGATGTTCATAGGCGTTTGCGCTGGGCGGTTAAATACAGAACGCCCTTGAAAAGTATATCTACCTTTTCAAGGGCGTTCTGCTTACTGGAAGAAGTGGTGCAGCGGTAACTAGTTGAGTCCGGCAGGCTTCGGGTTCTTCGGGTCGAACTTCGCGACCTGGACCTTCTTCGCGATGCCGAGTTTTTCCAGCAGCCAGATGCCGTAGTAGTTCACGTCAAACTCATACCACGTCAGTCCATGACGGGCGGAGACGGGGTGAGCATGGTGATTGTTATGCCAGCCTTCGCCGCCGGTCAGCAGCGCGACCCACCAGCTGTTGCGCGAATCGTCACGTGTCTCAAAACGGCGGCTCCCAAAGAGGTGCGTGGCCGAGTTCACCAGCCAGGTGGCATGCAGACCAAGCACGACGCGCAGGAAGATGCCCCACAGAACCATGCTCAGAGCCAGATGAACGCCGCCGAAGATATAGCCGCCGATCATCAGGCCGATGCCGGTGACGGTGAGCGGGACCCAGTGGTACTTGCTCAGCCACATGTGGAAGCGGTCGCGAGTAAGGTCCGGCGCGTAGCGGCCCAGCAGGGCAGTCTCAGAGTGCAGAGCGCGGCCGGAGATGATCCAGCCCATGTGCGCCCACCAGGTGCCGTCGTGCGGCGTGTGCGGGTCGCCGTCATGATCGCTGTGCTGATGATGCACGCGGTGCGTGGCCACCCAGAAGATCGGCCCGCCTTCCAGCGAAAGCGTACCGCAGCAGGTAAGCGCGTACTCGACGAGCTTAGGG
>DATMLK010000151.1:0-4465 GCA_035570215.1 Acidobacteriaceae bacterium | reverse complement strand
GTACCGTGTGTCCCAGGTGCAGGTCCGGAGCTGTCGGGTCGAACCCTGCCTTAATCCGTAGCGGCACACCCGTCTTCCGCGACTCTTCCAGCCGCGCCCGCAGCGCATCCGGCGCGCCGCTTTCGGCCGCCGGCACAAGCTCCGCTGCTCCCTTCGTGATCAGGTCAAGCTGCTCTTCTACAGGCGGAAACTCGTGCATAGGAATGGTCTGGCTCTCAATGGACATGCTTCTCCAAAGTATAAGTGCCAAACCTCCTGACACCGGGGTGTCAGCAGCCCGCGCCTATACTCCTCCGCATGGACGCCGAGCGAGCCCGCGCCTTCCTGCTCACGCTCCCGCACGTCGCCGAAACCCTCCAGTGGGGCGACAACCTCGTCTTCTGGGTCGGCGACAAATCCATCGGCGGCAAGATGTTCGCCCTCGTGAACCTCTCTGCCGGCGCGCACGGTGTCATCTCCTTCGCCGCCGGTCCCGAGCGCTTCGCCGAGCTCGTCGAAGTCGAGGGCTTGAAGCCCGCACCTTACTTCGCCCGCGCCCACTGGGTCGCCGCCGAAAACTGGTCCGCCTTTCGACCCGCCGAGTGGCAATCCGAGCTCCGCCACGCACACGCCATCATCTTCGCGAAACTGCCGAAGCGCCTGCGCGAAGAACTTCTCACCGCGCCAATGAAATCTTCGAAAAAGTCGGTGGCGAAGAAAGCCGCAAAACCCGTCCGCACCCGTTGAACTAAACCGTCGGTCTCGCCTTCGTCGTCCAAATCCCCGCAAACGACCCGCGATACGCATACAGCAACACGATCTCGAAGAGCGTCACCAAAATCGGCGCCATGATGAACTGCGGCATCGTCGCATGAAACAGGATGTGGAACAGCCAGATGTTCACCGTAATCGGGCACAGGATGCAAAGCCCCAGCGGAACCGTCCCGCCGAACCACACCAGCAGGCCGCCGATTACCTGTAGCGCGGCCACCACCTGCGACCACCCCACATCGTGAAAGATTCCCGTGAAGTCACCGATCGGAGTTCCTCTCGGCGGCATTCCCCCCTTCAGAAACATGAACAAACCGTTGAGCCCAAAGAAGACAAACACAAGACCGAGAAGGACACGGCAAATCAATATGAGAACCTTCATCCCTTGACCACTCCCCTCTTTGAAGTCACTGCCCTATCCCAGAATGTCTGCACAGATGTTACGCGCGCGCCTGAAGTTTCAGCTTCGTTGCTTGACAATATAGGTGAGATTCGCGCGCGCTGCACAAATATCGCTGCACGCCGTCGAGGTTGCGCCTGCCGCTTCAAACCGATAGCTTCACCCGTATGGAAGCATCCACCCCGGGCCTAGCCCTATCGCTCACCGGCAAAGTCGCACTCGTCACCGGCGGATCGCGCGGCATCGGAGCCGCCACCGTTCGTCTGCTCCGCAAAGCCGGAGCCCGCGTCGTCTTCAGCTACCGTTCCGCCGCCGACCAAGCCACATCGCTCGTCGCTGCGTGCGGAGGCGAATCCAACTGCCACGCCATCCGCCAAGACCTCGCCACCATCGGCGACGGCCACGCCCTCGTCACCGCCGCCACTGCCGTCTTCGGCCGCCTCGACATCCTCGTCGTCAACCACGGCATCTGGCCACCACACGACCAGCCCATCGCCACCATGCCCGCGTCGCAGTGGTCCACCACCCTCGGCATCAACCTCGCGAGCGTCTTCGGCCTCGTCCAGTCCGCCACTGCACAAATGCTGCGCCAACCCCTCGATGGCCGAACCCGCGGCCACATCATCCTCGTCGCCTCCACCGCCGCCCAGCGCGGCGAGGCCTTCCACGCCGACTACGCCGCCAGCAAAGGCGCCCTGCTCTCGCTCACCAAATCGCTCTCCTCAGAACTCGCGCCCCAGGGCATCCTCTGCAACTGCGTCGCCCCCGGCTGGGTCGTCACGGACATGTCCGCTGGAACCCTCGCCGATCCAATCGCGTCCAAGAAAGCGCTGGACCTCATCCCGCTCGGCCGCGCCGCCGACCCCGAAGAGATCGCCGCTCCCATCGTCTTCCTCTGCACCCCATGGGCCGGCTTCATCTCCGGCGAGATCTTCAACGTCAACGGCGGCGCCGTCCTCGTCGGATAATGCCGGTTAAGGAAAACGATGACTCGCACTCGCGCGCTGACGATCCTCGCTCTAACGGTTCTCTGCATCACACCCACTCCACGCATGCACGCGCAGGCCTCCGCCATTCCCAGCGCGCAATCCTCCTTCGACACCGACGACCCCACCGCCGGCCGCAAGCTCCTCGACAAGATGATCGAAGCCCTTGGCGGCGACGCCTGGCGCAACCGCACCGACTACTTCGCCGCCGGCCAGGCTGGCACCTTCTACAAGGGCACCGCCAACCCCTATGTCATGCAGTTCGAGCGCTACGTCCGCCTCAATCCCTTCGGAGAGCGCCAGATCATCGTCTCCAAGCAGGGCGTCATCATCCCCACCACCAAGCGCGACGTCGCCGAAATCTGGACCGCCGATAAAGGCTACGAGGTCACCTACAAAGGCAAAAAGGAACTACCCGAAAAGGACATCACCGAGTTCTTCCTCTACCAGAGCCACTCCCTCGACAACGTCATGCTCAACTGGCTCAAGCAGCCCAACGTGCTCATCAGGTACGAAGGCACTCGTCTCACCGATCGAAGAATCGCCGACAAGGTCTCCATCCTCACCGACAACTACGATGGCGTCGATCTCGACCTCGACGAAACCACCCATCTCCCCATTCGCCTCACCTTCAAGTGGCGTGACCCCACCTACAAGGACTACAACACCGAGGCCCAGGAGTTCGACGACTACCACCCCATCGACGGCGTGATGACCCCGCTCACCCTCACCCGTTATCACAACGGCGACATGACCTCACAGGTCTACCTCAAAGAGGTCCGCTACAACATCAACTTCCCACCTGACCTCCTCGACCCCGACCGCCCGCTCACCAAGAGCGCCAAGAAGTGACCACCGCGGCTGCAGAAGCAATCGCGACCCGACGCAAGACCGCTAACCTTCTCGGCGCCGCGGGCTCGCTCATTGCCGCCGGCTTCTGGCTCCTCATCGGAGCCGCTTCACCGTCGTCTCACGCGCTTCTCATCGCGATCGCGGTCTCCGCCTCCCAGCTCCTCGCGCTCGCTCTCATCGCATGGGCAACCGTCCGCGGCTCAAAGCTATGGTTCGCCGCACTTCTGCTCCCCATTGGGTCGCTCATCGCCTTGCTGACCTCCGGTTACTGAGAATCTGCGCTCAAACTTGATATCCTGACCCTCGCCATGACTGATTCCGCCACGCCCAGCGAGGGCACGCTCCACCCTGCGCCTCACCACACGATGGACATCGTCGAAATCATGTCCATCCTCCCGCACCGCTACCCGTTCCTGCTCATCGACCGCGTGCTCGAGATGGAGCGCAAAACGCGCATCGTCGCCATCAAAAACGTCACCGCCAACGAGCCGCAGTTCACCGGCCACTTCCCCGACTACCCCATCATGCCCGGCGTCATGACCATCGAAGCCATGGCCCAGGCCGGCGGCGCGCTCCTGCTCACCGAAATCCCCGACCGCGACGACAAACTCATGGTCTTCACCGGCATCGACGAAGCCCGCTTCCGCAAAGCCATCGTCCCCGGCGACCAGCTCCGCATCGAAGTCACCGTCATCAACTGGCGTTCACGCGCCGTCAAAATGCAGGGCGTCTGCACCGTCGATGGCAAGGTCGCCGCCGAAGCCACCATCACCTGCCAGCTCGTTCCCCGCCCCGGCAAGAAGAAGCACACCGAACCGCCCACTACTCAGGCCGCGCAATAACTCGATGCCCATTCACCCCAGCTCGATCATCGCCGATGGCGCCATCATCCCCGCCTCCTGCACCATCGGCCCCTTCTGCACCATCGGCTCCAACGTCACCCTCGGCGAAAACTGCGAGCTCATCTCGCACGTCGTCCTCGACGGCCACACCAAAATCGGCGACCGCGTCCGCATCTTCTCCTTCGCCTGCGTCGGCATCGCCCCGCAGGATTTGAAATACAAAGGCGAGCCCACCGCCTGCGTCATCGGCGACGACACGGTCATCCGCGAGTCCGTCACCATCTCACGCGGCACCGAAGGCGGCGGCGGCATCACCAAAGTCGGCACCAACTGCCTCATCATGGCCTACACCCACATCGGCCACGACTCTCAGGTCGGCAACCACTGCATCCTCGCCAACGGCACCACCCTCGCCGGCCACGTCACCATCGAGGACTACGTCGTCACCAGCGCCCTCGGCCCCGTGCACCAGTACTGCACCATCGGCAGCTACGCTTACGTCGGCGGCGGCACCACCATCACGCAGGACGTCCTCCCTTACTCCCTCACCTCCATCGAGCGCAACAACCACGCCTACGGCCTCAACAAGGTAGGCCTCGAGCGTCGCGGCTTCACTCCGCAGCAACTCAAAGAGC
>DATMLK010000150.1:0-6000 GCA_035570215.1 Acidobacteriaceae bacterium | reverse complement strand
CGCACAGAGGAGATCACCTTCGGCGCGGGCGCGAACGAGACGCCGCTGACGGCTTCCAATGAAGAAGAATTTAAAATGCTGATCGCGGAGCTCTTTGCGCGGCGTCATGCCGGCGGGGATGCGCGCGATCCGCTCTACCGCATGCAGCCGGAGCGGTGGCTGGAGTCGATCCTGAGGCAGGACGTCTCGCCGCTGGATGCGCATCTGGACGCGGAGCATGTCTACACCCAGGTGCCGGCCTTTGCGGCTTCGGATAGAGGGATGCTGGATCTGCTCTCAGTCACGAAGGATGGGCGGCTCGCGGTCATTGAGCTGAAGGCCGACGAGGATCTGCATCTCGCGCTGCAGGGGCTGGATTACTGGGTCCGCGTGCGCTGGCACCACGCGCAGAACTCCGACCCCAACGCGCCGGGGCTGGGCGAGTTCCAGCGCCACGGATACTTCGGCGGCGTGCCGCTCTCGCCGCTGCCGCCGAGGCTGTATCTGGTCGCGCCGGCGCTGCGTATTCATCCCGCGACGGAGACGGTGCTGCGATATCTTAAGCCTGAGGTGGAGTGGACGCTGGTGGCCATCGACGAACGCTGGAGGGAGAAGGTTAAGACGGTGTTCCGGAAAAGGAGCCGGGCACAGCAGGCTTAATCGCAGTATGCGGCTGTGCTTGCCAGCATCTCTTCCTTCGCGATGGCAGCTTCGAGCACGGGATCGATGGTTTCGGCGTGGTTGACGCGGGCATCGAAGAACTTTTCCACCGCATCGAGAACAGCCGCGCCATTCTTGGCTTCGTAAATTGCCTTGCGCAGGCCGCCGCCGCCGGGGACGCCATGCGTGAACCAGCTGGCGAACTGCTTCATCTTGCCGACGGCCTCGCGCCGGCTCTTCTCTTCGTCCTTCTGTGCTTCTTCGAGCGCGGCTCCGCCAAGTTCACGGTTGAGCGCGTGCTGGATCGCCTCTTCGCTCGAGATCTCGCCGATGAGCATCTCGAAGTACGTCCGGATCATGCGGTAGCGGTCGAGCTCGGTGGGCACGTCGTACTTGCCCGTCGCCGTGTACTGGGCGATCTGGCGGAAGATCCACGGATTCGCCGGCGCGGCGCGGCCGATCATGACGGCGTCGCAGCCGGATTGCTCGACCAGCGCGCAGGCGTCCTCCGGCGTGCGCACGTCGCCGTTGCCGATAACAGGGATCTTCACCGCAGCCTTCACGGCCTGGATGTACTCCCAGCGTGCCTGGCCGGAGTAGCCATCCTCTCTGGTACGCGCATGGAGGGCGACGGCGTTCAGGCCGCACCTCTCCGCCAGCTCGGCGAGCTCCACGCAGACGATGTGCTCGTCGTTCCATCCCATGCGGAACTTCACGGTGAAGGGGATCGTGACCGCGGCGCGGATCTTTTCGAAGATCGTCGCGATGAGCGGAAGATCGCGCAGCAGGCCGGAGCCGCCGTTGCACGCGACAACGCGCTTGGCCGGGCAGCCGAGGTTCAGGTCGACGATGTCGAAGCCGGCGTCCTGGCAGACGCGCGCGGCGTCGGCGAGCGTGTCAGGCTTTGACCCGAAGAGCTGCGCGCTGATGGGGTGTTCGTCGTCGTAGTAGGTGAGGTAGCGCTTCAACTTGGACTTGCGCATGCGGGCGAGACCGTCGGCGGAGGTGAACTCCGTCATGATGAGGCCGCAGCCGGAGTTCTTGTTGCTGGTCTCGGACTCGACGCTCAGCGTGCCGTCATTCTCCGAAGTGAATACGCTGGCATTCTTGATGAAGCGGCGGAAGACGGTGTCGGTGACTCCGGCCATGGGGGCGAGCACCGTCGCCGGAGCGATACGCACATTGCCGATGGTGAACTCCGCCGGCACGCGTGCGTGCGCGGGCATGGCGTGTTCAGACGGATTGTCCCAGTGCTTCTTCATTAAATTCCCGCGTTTCCGCTTACTGCTTTTTAAGAATACAGCGCAAGCAAAAGGCTCCCGCTGCCGGGAGCCTTTGCGGTAACGGTATCTGGATACTGCTTACTTGGCTGCTGCCTTGCCGGCGTCGGAGGCGGCGTACTTGCGGCGGAAGCGTTCGACGCGGCCTGCGGTGTCGACCAGCTTCTGCTTGCCGGTAAAGAACGGGTGGCAGGCGGAGCAGATTTCCAGTGAGATGGTGCCTTTGTGCGTGGAGCGCGTCTCAAAGACGCTGCCACAGGCACACTTCACGGTGATGTTTTCGTATTGCGGGTGAATCCCTTGCTTCGGCATGCTGTAGTGCTTTCTGCGGCTTTCGCCCGTTGGCGGCCGCGGATGGATGGTAGCGTCAACACCCTGTGAGGACGCTGTTTTGATTTTACCGGAGGGTGATAGGCACAGCAAGCAGGGCCAGTAGAATCAATGCTATGGCGGATATTGCATTTCAATCCGATGTGCCTCTGAGATTTCTGGAGGAGACGATGGTCTTCGAGGCCGTCTATCCGGAGCAGCTGCAGATGACGCTGCCGGCGAAGCGCCATCTGCTCAAAACGCCGGGCGCGGTCGTGGTCTGGATGTTCGTGGATGGCGCACTGGCGGGCGAGGCCTACGGCATTCCCATGGCAGGCTTTGTGGAGGAGATGCAGGGCGCAGAGCTGGTGGTGGATGACCCGGCGCAGGCGCTTTACTGCTTCTCGAATACGGTTCTGCCGGAGTTCCAGGGTCGCGGCCTGGGAGCCACACTGAAGGAGCACTGGCTGGGGATGGCACGCGCGAGCGGCTTCCGCGTGGTCTACGGCCATGCGCGACCGGGGGCGAGCCAGGGGCTGAACGCGCGGTTCGGCGCGCGGTTTCTGGGTGATTTCCCGGACTGGTACGGCACGGGCGAGGTCTACCGTCTCTACCGACTACAGCTCGCAGGCTGAATCTTCGCCAGATATCCGGCATCTGCTCCAATAGCGATGCAAAACGAGATAATGCAAAGCAGTCAGCGGCTTTTCCACGACTCGCGCTTCTTATCAACCGATGGCTGGCCCGTAAGATGAACACTGCAACAAGGAGAGCGATGCCTGAAGTTTGCCCCATCTGTGAAGGCTCCGGTATGCGTGTGATGCAGGAGGACGGCCGCCAGTTCGTGCAGCCGTGCGAGTGCCGCGTCGCCGACCGCGCCGCCAAGATGCTGACGCGCGCGCGCATCCCCCGCCGGTATGAGGAGTGCACGCTCGACAACTATGATCTCTTCCCCGGAGCCAGCCGTTCGCTTGCCGCCGCGCACCGCAGCGCCAGAAAGTTCGTGGAGAGCTATCCGCTGGGCAACCAGGGAAGCGGCCTGCTGCTGACTGGTTCCATCGGCGTGGGCAAGACGCACCTCGCCGTCGGCATTCTGCGTGCGCTGGTCGCGGAGCGCGGAGCCACGGGGCTTTTCTATGATTATCGCGAGCTGCTGAAGCAGGTGCAGAACTCCTACAACAAGCAGGTCTCGGCCACGGAGTTGGAGGTGCTTGCGCCGGTATTCAACGCGGAGGTGCTGGTGCTCGATGAGTTGGGTGCATCGAAGCCTTCGGACTGGGTGTGGGACACCGTCGCGCAGATCCTGAATACGCGTTACAACGACAAGCGCACCACCATCATCACAACGAACTACGCCAACCTGCCCCCGCTGGGCGGCGCGGAGAGCACAAGCGCTCTGGCGCAGGCTCGCCATGCGGCGCGCGAGGAGACGCTGGGCGACCGCATCGGCGAACGGATGCGCTCGCGGCTGCAGGAGATGTGCGTTGTGGTGGAGATGCAGGGCGAGGACTTCCGCCAGAGCGTGAAACGCGCATCGTTTGCCTAAAGCAAAAACGAAAACTTACCACGGATCAAGACAGAAAATACGGATAGGCACGGATAGAACATTTAATGCGGTTTAATCCATGTGTTTTTAAAAATTCGTGGAGGGTCTTGTTTTTCTTGCAGGGTATAGAATTTCGCTGATGGACTTACAGGGTACAACCAACGAACCAAAGGGCAGCATGGGCGCGGCAGCATGGATCGCCGCGGCCAGCGTCGTCGCGCTGATTGTGATCAGTATTGTGCTGGTGGAGCGTCATCAGAAGGCTGCCATACCGGTCATCCCGCCGAACACCATCCTGCCGCTGGACGCCTACGCCGGCAGCCTTGCCATCACCGGCATTGAGATGAGCACCTCGGACACCTTCAACGGCGGCCAGCTCCTCTACATCGACGCGCACATCACCAACAACGGACAGAAGACGGTGAACGACATCACCGTGCAGACGATCTTCGCCAACGACCTGCACTATCCGCCGCAGGTGGAGACCGGGCCGCTGATGCTCATCCGCACGCGCGACCCTGAGGTGGATACGGAGCCGGTGAGCCGAGAGCCGCTCAAGCCCGGCGACTCACGCGAGTTCCGGCTCATCTTTGAGCATGTTTATACGGACTGGAACCAGACGTATCCCGAGATCCATGTGACGAGCGTGGATTAATTCTGCACGCAGACTATGGCAGCGGCGCGAGAATATCGTCCAGCCGGTCGGGAGTACCGTCCACGCGTTCGAGCACGGGATAGCGCAGGCCGCCGTGGTAGTCGATGGGGATGACGGTCACGTTGTCGTCGCGCTTCACGGTCAGGCGGATGGGGTCCGGACTCTTCTCCGCGTCGAGCAGTGACTGGCGCAGCTGGGCGATGGAGAAGGCCTTGTCGTTAATTGCGATCAGGTGCATGTCGGGCACGATGCCGGCCTTGTACGCCAGGGAATCCCACCACACGTTGCCGATAGTGCCATCCGGCGCGACTGCGAAGCCGAGCGAGTAGGCGAAGCTAATCGACGGCGCGGTCTTTTCGAAGTAGGCGCGCCACGCGGGCTCGGTGTCAGTGTAAGTGAGCTTGTAGCCGCCGCGGGTGAAGCCATCTTCGGGCGTATTGGGCGCGAGATCGTAGATGCGGGTCTTCAGAAAGCCGGCCCAATCGTAGGGCTGCACGGCATTGAGCGCGGCAACGACATCGTCAAAGGTGTAAGTCTCGGTGATCACGCTGCCGTTGTCCTTGCCGAAGAAGAGCCGCGCGAAGTCATCGAGCGACTTCTTGCCGCCGCTCAGCTCGCGGATCCTGGTGTCGGCGTCGAGCCAGATGAGCAGGCCTTCAGTGTAGTAGTCCTCTGGCCGCTGCCAGCTCACCCAGCTGACCGGCGCGCGCTGCGAGATGACGGGCTGCGTGGTGGTGTCTTCCAGCGGACGCCAGTCGCGTCCTGGGCTGGCCTCGAAGCCGGCGGCGTAGTTCGCGATCAGGTCGCGCGTGTCGGATGGTGTTCTTAAGCCGGAGCGCGCCGCCAGCACGAAGCCCCAGTACTGGGTCATGCCCTCGTAGACCCAGAGCAGTGAGCCCTGCATCGGCACTACGTTAAAGTCCGGCGTCCACAGATCGGCGGGGCGGCGGAACTTGCCGTTCCATGAATGCGTGTACTCGTGCGCGAGCAGATCGCGGTAGACCACGCTGCCCGGCCAGTCGGTAAAGTAGTTGGCCGGGTTGCCGTCTTCGCTGGACTCGTGATGCTCGGTGCCCACGCCGCCCACTTTGTCGCTGAGCAGATAAAGAAAGTCGTAGTGGCGGTAGTGGTGCGAGGCGTAGAGCTTCTGCGCCTGCGCGGCCAGATTCTTGTGGATCTGGATCTGCTCGGGCGTGAGCGCGATGCCGGCGTCGGTGTCGCCGAAGAGATTGAGGTAGACGGGGTCATCCGCATCGGGAGAAAGATCGATCCGGTTATAGTGCAATCCGGCGAAGAGCGGCGAGTCGATGAAGGTGTTCAGCGTGGTGGTTGCGAAGCGGACGACCGCGCCATCCTGCCTGGCGACATCGAGCGCGGTGGCGAAGTGCCAGTCCGCGCTGGGCAGCTTCAGCGTGGGTGTGATCTGAATATCGCGAACGAAGTGGCCGGCGGGATAGAGCAGGACCGTGTTCCACTCCAGGTCGATGAGGGAATCGGATTCCGAGAAGCGGCCTTCGGCGGCGCGCACCGGCTGCAGGTACTGGAAGCTGACGTGCAGCTCCTTCACACCG
>DATMLK010000149.1:0-7602 GCA_035570215.1 Acidobacteriaceae bacterium | reverse complement strand
AGAACAGCCACATCCTCCGGCGTCTCCATCGGCCGGCGTTCGAGGGCCATTCTCTCCTGCTCCGCAATGCGGTCCTGGCTCTGTCCGTCCATCTATGGTCCTCTCAGGCTGCGCTCATCGCACTCAAAAAAGCCCGGTTTTCTTGCGAAAAACTGCTGTTTCGGCATCGAACAGGTGCCGTCTTCAGGCTACGGTCGGGTTACTTGCCAGTCAATACAGCGGGCTGCAACCTTTGGGGCAGAAGCTCTTGATTCGTAAATGGATTTGCCGCTTTCCGATACACTTACGCCTCAAGAATAGAGCACTATCCGCTAAAAAAGTAGCGGCAAGATTGGTTCCCCATTTAACTAAGGTACAGCAGACCGCGCGGAACGCCTTGAAATTTATCGGGTATCTCCGCGGAGACCTCCGGCAGGGGCTAACTCACTGCATCCGTAGCGCTTGGCCGTCTCCACCCACGCCCCAGGCATGTGCTAACTTGAATGTGGAACGAGAGCGTAGCTCAGTTGGTAGAGCATCGCCCTTTTAAGGCGCTGGTCCTGGGTTCGAGCCCCAGCGCTCTCACCACTTTTTACCGTCTGGTTGCTGAATCGGGTAATAGCTTTGACGGCACAAAGATCCTGCGTTTTCGGGGGATTCTCTCTCAGAGGCTAAGCTTCTTCACGATGTTCGTCGTAGAGAAGCCTTCCACCGTGGGCACGATCTCCACCCGTCCGCCCCAGCCAGCTACCTCCGCGTGGCCCACGACGCTCTCCACCGTATAGTCGCCGCCCTTCACGATCACATCCGGCTTCAGCGCGCGGATCAGCTCGATCGGCGTCTCTTCGTTGAAGAGCACCACGGCATCCGTGGCCGCCAGCGCCGCCATGATCCGCGCGCGTTCGCGTTCGCTGACGATCGGCCGTGACGGCCCCTTCAGCGTGCAGACCGAAGCATCCGTATTCATGCCGACGACGAGCTTCGAGCCGAACCTGCGGCACTCCTCCAGCAGCGTGATGTGGCCGATGTGCAGAATGTCGAAGCAGCCGTTGGTGAAGACCACCGTCTCGCCGACTGCCCGCCACTCCGCCACACGCCGCTTCAGCCGTTCGAGATCGAGCAGCTTCTCCGCCGCATGCGTCTTCGTACTCTGCGTGAGCTGCGCCACCAGCTCTTCCGCGTGGACCGGCACGGTTCCGCGTTTGCCCACGACGATTGCTGCCGCGATGTTCGCCAGTTGTACCGTCTCCTCCACATCAAGACCGGCAGCGAGTCCGGCAGCGAGCGTCGCGATCACGGTGTCGCCCGCGCCGGAGACATCCGCGACCTCGCGCGCCATGGCAGCCGAATGAAAGACAGACTCCGGCCGCAGCACACTGATTCCCTTTTCACTCATCGTCACGGTAAGGAACTCGAAGCCGTGCTCGATGACCTGCTGCTGGCCTGCCTGGAGCAGAGCGTCTATGTCCTTGGTGGCAACGCCTGTCGCCAGCGCCAGTTCACCCAGGTTCGGGCAGACCGTCGTAGCGCCGGAGTACTTGCTCAGGTCCGGCGTCTTCGGATCGGCCAGCACGGGAATGCCTGCGCCGCGTGCCGCGCGAATCACTGCCGCGCACAGATCCTGCGTGAGCGCGCCTTTGTCATAGTCGGAGAGCACGACCGCATTCATCTTCGGAACAAGGGCAACCACGCGCGCGGTGAGCTGCTGCATCTCGGCTGCGCCCGGCGGCTCCGTCGGATCAATGTCTAAACGGATCAGCTGCTGATTGCGGCCGACGATGCGCGTCTTCGATGTCGTGGCGCGATCCGTCGCCAGCACCGCGGTCGTATCAATGCCGGCGGTCTTCAACAGATCTGCAAGCAATGTTGCCTCTGCGTCCCTGCCCCAGAAACCCGCGAGATAGCTCTTCACGCCCAGACCGGCGAGGTTCATGGTCACGTTGGCCGCGCCGCCGGCCCGCTCCAGCCGCTGGGCGTGTCTCAGAATGGGTACCGGCGCCTCCGGCGAGATGCGGTTCACCTCGCCGAAGATGTAGCGGTCGAGCATCAGGTCGCCCACGACCAGTATCTTCAGACGCGGAAAGCCGTCCTCCAGCAGATTCAGTATTGTTTGTGCGTTCTGCAGCATGGCCTTTATTCTCTCACCGCGAGCAGAATTAGGGGCTGGAGGCCAGGGTCAGCGAGACCAGCGGCGGTGCAATCTCCTTCACGCGGGCGAGTACCTCTTCGATCGTGATGGAGGTTATGCACTTCTTCTTCTTGATCGTGCACGTCTCCAGTCCGCAGCCGGCGCACTCCACATCGTGGTAGATCACGGCATGCCGCGGCCCCTGTGGATACCAGATACCCGGCATATTGCGCGCGGAAAAGATCGCCACCAGCGGCGTCTGCACGATGGCCGCCATGTGCATGGGGCCGCTGTCGTGCCCAAGGAATATCTTCGCGTGCGAGACCGTGGCAGCGCTCTCGCGCGGTTGCAGCTGTCCGCATAGATTCAGCACTGGGCCCGAGCCCGGTACGCTCTTCCATCCGTTCGCGATACCGTTGCTGCGTTCATACTCCGCGGCCGCGCCGGTGATCAACAGTGCATGGTCCGGATACAGCTGCGCCATCCGGACCAGCAGCTCCGACCAGTTCTCATCGCCCCAGTCGTTGGCCTGCACCTTGGTGCCGATACTGAAGGCGATGATGGGCCGCTTGCCCGCGGGCTCCAGCACAAGCCGTGCCGTGCCGTACTCCGCCTCGGTCAGCCGCAGGTCCCAGCTCGCCGGATCGTCCAGCCGCGCATCGCCCAGTTCAGCCACGCAACGCGCCAGCCGTGCCGCCTCGGACTCAAATAGCCCCGTCGCCGCGCGCCAGCGATTCTCCTGCATGTCCTCCGTGAACGGAACGCCGATCTGCCGGCTGATGCGGCAGGAGCGAAAGAACATCGCATCCCGTTTGGCGATCCTGGTGCCGCGAGCGCCCATCAGGTAGATCAGCACGTCCGGCTGCCAGGCGCGGATCTCGTTGCGCAGCTTCAGCAGCTTGTTCAGATGGCGCAGGCCGACCGCGTAGCTGAAGTAACCATCTACCAGGCCACTGCCGTCCAGGATCGTCTCCGCCGCCGCCGCCTTGCTCTGCACGGGAAAGTTCGTAAGCAGCCGCCGCTCGGCGCGGGGAAAGGCCCGCGCAACAAGGTGCAGGCTGGGCAGGGCGACGATGGTGTCCCCCAGGCTGCCGAGCCGGTAGATCAACACGCGCTGCACAAAGCTGTTCTCGTCCACCACGCCGTCTTTGCGTCTCTGCGGCAATGCCGTCTCCCCCGTCTCATCAAGTATCATCAACTACGCGATGACCTTGCTTCCCTTCCAGATTACAGCGAGCAGCCTGACCGCGGCGCAGGATGACGCTACCGCGCTCTGGCACACGGCTGAGTTGCCGATTCCCGCGGAGAGTTCCATCGATACGCCGGAGTTGCTGGCGCTCCGCCTGCACCGGGCCAACTTCGACCTCTGGCACGAAGAGGACAAGGCGCGCGATCCGCAGGCCGCGGCCGATACCATCGCGCAGGTCAAGCACAACATCGACCGCTTCAACCAGCAACGCAACGACCTGGTGCAGAGCTTTGACCAGCTTCTGCTCGACGCACTGCAGGCCGCATCGCTGCCAAACCCGCAATCCCCTTTGAACTCGGAGACGCCGGGGCTGATGCTCGACCGGCTCTCCATTCTCGCGCTGAAGATCTATCACACACAGGAGGAGATAGACCGGGGGCAGCGCGAGCATACCGAACATGAAGCCCGCAACCGCCAGCGCCTTGCGCTGCTGCTCGAACAACGTGCCGATCTTAGCGGCTGTCTCGACGTGCTGTGGTCGCAGGTACTCTCCGGCGAACGCCGCTTCAAGCTCTACCGCCAACTGAAGATGTACAACGACCCAACGCTGAACCCCGTTCTCTATAAAAGAGGGGCTAGGGATTAGGGGTTAGAAAACCTGACCCCTAATCTCTAACCCCTGTCTCATTTGACCTTGACCATTGTTGCCTATATAAACAGTGGGCATCCCCTGCTTTTCTTTGAGTTCACCTCGGGACCTTGTCATTATGGCTATCGGTAAATCTGCAGAACCTCCGGTCACAAAGAAAATGGCCAAGACCATTGCCGGCAATCTGGTAAAACAGGATGCCGCGCGCACCCACGCCCTCGGCCTGTATGAGTCCGCCCTGCGCCTGATGCAGGAGGGCAAGTTCGAGAAGGCGCATGCCGCCTTCACCAAGCTCATGGCCACCGCGCCAGCCGAGCTCTCCGAGCGCATTCGCATGTACATCACCGCCTGTACCCAGCAGATGGGTGCCGGCAAGAACACCTTCGCCAACCCCGAAGAGCAGTACGACTACGCCATCTCCCTGCTCAACAACGGGCACTATGACGATGCGCGTCAGCACTTGCAGCAGATCCTGAAGAAGGATCCCAAGGCTGACTACGCCTTCTACGGCATGGCCGTGCTCGCCAGCATGACCGGCGAGGCCGAAAACTGCCTGCAGCAGCTGGCAGAGGCCATCGGCCTGAACCCGAAGAACCGCATCCAGGCCCGCAGCGACTCTGACTTCCAGGATATGTCCGACGATCCACGCTTCACTGAACTGCTCTATCCAGAGAGCTAGCGCGTGGCCACCACACCCAGCACCCGCAAATCCCGCGCTCGTGCCCGCGCCGCGACACAGCATCTGCCCGCCCTGCACGTGGTCGCCATCGGCGGCGGCACCGGACTTTCCACTCTACTGCGCGGCCTGAAGCGCTACGTCGCCGCGCCCGGCCTATCGACACCGGCAGACTCCAAGTGCAAGGACGCTCCCTGCCTGATCGCCGATCTGGCCGCCATCGTCACCGTCTCCGACGACGGCGGCTCCAGCGGCCGCCTGCGGTCAGACATGAAGATGCTCCCACCCGGCGACATCCGCAACTGCATGGTCGCACTCTCCGAGGACGAACACCTGCTCTCAAAGCTCTTCCAGTACCGCTTCGACGCGGGTGAAGGCCTCGAAGGCCACAGCTTCGGCAACCTCTTCGTAGCCGCGCTCTCCGCCATTACCGGAGACTTCGCGCAGGCAGTGCAGATGTCCTCGCAGATTCTCGCTACCCGCGGCAAGATCTATCCAGCGACGAACTCCAACGTAACGCTCGCCGCGCAGATGGACGACGGCAGCATCGTCCACGGCGAGACCAACATCACCGCCTCCCGCCAGAGGATAACTGAGCTGATGCTTGAGCCCGAAGACGCCGTGCCCATGCCGGAGACGCTCGAGGCCATCGCCCACGCCGACATCATCACCGTTGGCCCGGGCTCGCTCTACACCTCGCTGATCACCAATCTGCTCGTCAGCGGCATTCCCGAGGCGTTGCGGGCGACGCACGGCACGCGCATCTACGTCTGCAACCTGATGACGCAGGCCAATGAGAGCATCGGCCTGACCGCATCCCAGCACATTGAAAAGATCTTCGACCACGCCGGCGGCCGCATCTTCGACTACGCGCTGGTGAACACCTCGCCCGTTTCGCCGACGCTGCACGAGCGTTATGCCGCCGGTGGCCAGCAGCAGATCGAAGCCGACATGGAGCGTATCGAGGCGCTCGGCGTGAAGGCCATCGCTGGAAACTTCGTTCACGAAGGTGATGTGCTGCGGCATGACTACGACCGCGTCACCGAGAAGATCCTGGAGCTTGGCCTGGCCGACTACAAAGTCCGCGACAAGATCTTCTACAAGCCGCACTCTGCTTAAGCTGTAATTTGTGTCAGAACCGGCGTCTCTTCCACCGTCCGCTTCAACTGCCCGCATGCTGCATAGATGTCGCGCCCGCGCGGCCTGCGGATATACGTCCGTACGCCTGCAGCGATCAGCCGCTTCTGGAACCAGTCCACATCCTCCGGCTTCGGCTGCCTGTACTCGATTCCCGGCCCCGGATTCCATACGATCAGGTTGATCTTCGCCTTCAACCCGCTCTCGCTCAGCATCTGCAGCAGTTCGCGCGCATGCTCCGGCTGGTCGTTCACGCCGCCGAGCAGAACATACTCGAACGTGATCCCCTCGCGCGTGCGCAACGGCATCTCCTTGAGAGCATCCAGCAGCTGCGGAATGGCCCACTTCTTCGTGATTGGCATCACTTCCAGCCGCGTCGCGTTGTTCGACGCATTCAGACTCACCGCCAGCTTCGGACGAATGGTCTCTTTCGCAAACTGCAGGATCGCCGGGACGATCCCGGAAGTTGACACCGTCATGCGCGACTCGGGAATACCGACGTTCTGCACTAGCAACCGCACCGACGTCATGAACGCGTCGTAGTTGAGAAACGGTTCGCCCATCCCCATGAACACAAGATTGATCCGCTCCGGCTTGCTCGCCCGCTTCGATGCAAGCTCCACGCTGTGCCGGTTCAGCACCGCGACCACCTGCCCCGCGATCTCACCGGCCGTCAGGTTCCGCTGCAGTCCTAACTTCGCCGTCAGGCAGAACTGGCAGTTCACCGCGCAGCCCACCTGGCTCGAAATGCAGATCGTCGCCCGCCGGAACCGCGCCGGCATCGGCTGTGCGTCTGAGATCTCATCCGGCTCTTCTTCAGCCGCAGCCTCTGAGCCATCGCCGCGCTCGCCGCCATCGCCATCCGGCATCCAGACCGTCTCCACCGTCTGCCCGTCGGCCAGTTCCACCAGATACCGTTCTGTTCCATCAATGGATGTAAACACCTGCGCCAACTTTGGCAGCCCGACCGAGTACCCATCCGCCTTCAACCGCTCACGCAACTCCAGCGGCAGCGTCGTCATCTCGTCGAGCGACTCGATCCGCAGACGGTAGAGCGCATCCACGAACTGCCCAGCGCGATACTTCGGCTCGCCCATCGCCGCCATCAGCGCGGCAAGCTCGTCCTGAGTCTGCCCGAAGAGTCTTTTATTGATTGGATCTGCCATCTTCTCCATTATCCGACGAATCGCCTATCCCTGCGGCTTCAGCGCAGCCTATGAAACAATAGTGTTTTGCCGCAGGAGCACTCTCGAAGCACATGTCCACAGCCGTCATTCTCCCCGAAGTCGACCTCACAGCCACGCCGATCGCTGCCACGGCCACGCAGCAGAACGATCAGCCCCGCAACATCCGCCGCACCGTGCTCTCGAACGGCCTGCTCGTCCTGACCGAGTCCATGCCGCACCTGCGGTCGGTCTCCATGGGTGTATGGCTCAACGCCGGTTCGCGCGACGAGGCCGCCGAGATCAACGGTATCTCCCACTTCGTCGAACACATGGTCTTCAAGGGCTCCTCCACCCGCTCCGCGCAGCAGATCGCCCGCGAGGTAGACTCCATCGGCGGCAACCTCGACGCCTTCACCGGCAAAGAGACCATCTGCTTCAATATCAAAGTCTTGGACGAGCATGTTCCAGCCGCGCTTGATGTGCTCTCCGACCTCGTTCTCAACCCCATCTTCGACACCGAAGACCTCACCCGCGAGCAGGGCGTGATTCTGGAAGAGATCAAGATGGACGAGGACAATCCCGACTATCTTGTCCACGAGATCTTCACCCAGAGCTTCTTCAAGAACCAGCCGCTGGGCCGTCCCATCCTCGGCACCGCCAAGACCGTCTCCAGCTTCA
>DATMLK010000148.1:0-13966 GCA_035570215.1 Acidobacteriaceae bacterium | reverse complement strand
GCTAGTTCACGAACCTTCTCATGCGCACATTCATCACCATGCCCAGCGCGAGAAATGTGTAGAGCACGCTCGAGCCGCCGTAGCTCATCAGCGGCAGCGGGATCCCCGTGACCGGCATCATGCCGATCACCATGCCTACGTTCACCGCGATCTGGAAGAGCATCACCGAGGCCACGCCCATCACGATGAAGCTGCCGGGCAGGTCCGCCGCCGTCTGCGCGTTCTGGATCAGCCGCATCAGGATCAGGAAGTAGAGCCCAAGCACGAACGCCGCGCCCACGAAGCCGTGCTCCTCGCAGAAGGCAGCGAAGATGAAGTCGGTATACGGGATCGGCAGAAAGTCGCCCTGCGTCTGCGTGCCCTTGGTCGCGCCTTTGCCCCACAGTCCGCCCGAGCCCACCGCGATCAGCGACTGCCGTATCTGGTAGCCCGAGCCGCGCGGGTCATTGTCCGGACTCATGAAGCTGGTCAGTCGCTGCTTCTGATATGGCTTCAGCAGCTTGCCCGAGAACCACAGCGCGCTGAAGAGCGTGCCGAACACGATACCGAGCACCAGAGCCTGCTTCCAGCGCAACCCGCCTAGCAGCAGACCGCATACCAGGATCGGGCCGTAGGTCAGCGCCGTGCCCAGGTCCGGCTGCTTTAGCACCATCAGCATGGGAATGCCCACCAGAGCGAAGGCCTTCAGAATGTCCTTGTACGTCAGCTTGCGCGAGGCCAGGCTCCAGAAGTAGCGAGCCACCGTGAGGATCAGCACCAGCTTCACCCACTCCGACGGCTGAAAGTGAATGCCGCCGGGCAGCTTGATCCAGCGCCGCGCGCCCAGCACCTTCGTACCCACCAGCAGCACCGCCAGCAGCGCCGCGATGCTCACGCCGTAGGCCCAGTACGCAAACTCCAGTAGCCACTGGTAGCTCACCTTCGACATCGCGAACATCAGCACCAGACCGATGCTCAGATACACCATCTGGCTCTTGTGAAAGCCCACGAACTTGGTGTGCAGCGTCGCCGAGTAGATCTCCAGCACGCTGATGACGGAGAGCATCAGCACCATGCCCAGCAGTATCCAGTCGAAGTCGCGAAAGAACCGGCGCATCAGAGAGTCCCCGCTGTATTCTGCGCAGTACCCTGCAGCTTCGCCGTGCCCTGCGGCCCAGTCTGCGGTTTAGCCACACCCTGCGGCACAACTGGCTTCGCGTCGGATGCGGCCGGCGCGGCAGCAGGCTTCGGCGTCTCCGCCACCAGGTTTCCGGCCAGCCTGCGCTGCTTCGTCACATAAGCATTCACCACCGCGGCGACGAGGTGCGCGGAGTCCGCGCCCCAGGTGCCGCCCTCCCACAGCGCCACCACCACGATATCGGGATTGCGCCGCGGCGTCATACCCACAAACCATGCGTTCGTCTGGGACCCGTGCAGACCCAGCTTGGTGGCCTCATCGTGGCTGATCGTCTGCGCCGTGCCCGTCTTGCCGGCGAAATCTATCCCTTCCAGGTGCGAGGCCGAGGCCGTGCCGCCCGGCAACGTCGCCGCGGCCATGCCGTCGGTGATCGTCTCCCAGTTCGCGGGATCGAGCGGAACCGTCTTGTCGCCGGAACCGGGGAACATCTGCTCATACTCGTCCTTCTGGTCATCCGGAATCTCATCCGGGAATACAAGATGCGGCCGCCGCATCACGCCCCCGGATGCGATCCCGCTCAGCGCGCGCGCCAGCTGGATCGGCGTCACCGCGATCGCGCCCTGCCCGATGCCGACGGAGATGGTCTCGCCCGCGTACCACTTCTCGTGATAGTTACGCAGCTTCCACTCCTCGGACGGCATGGTGCCCGTTGCCTCTTCCGGCAGATCGATCCCCGTCTTCTCTCCGATGCCGAACTCGCCCGCGTACTTAGCGATCGTCTCAATGCCGAGCCGCTGCGCCAGCGTGTAAAAATACGTATCGCACGACCACGGGATCGCGTGGTCGATATCCACCATGCCGTGGCGCGCGTCGCACTTGAAGTAGTGCCCATAGAAGGTGCCGCCGCCGTTGCAGAAGACGTGCATGCCCTGCGCCACATTCTCCTGCAGACCCGCGGCCGACATGATGATCTTGAACGTGGATCCCGGCGCGAGCTGCGCCTGGATCGCCTTGTTCAGCAGCGGATGGTTGGGGTCGTCAAGGATCTGCTGCCACTCGTCACGCTTGATGCGTACCGAGAACGCATTCGGGTCGAAGGTCGGCCGTGAGACCATCGCCAGTATCTCTCCGGTGTGCGGATCCATCGCCACGATCGCGCCGTTGTGCCCCTGCAACGCCTGCTCGGCCACCTTCTGCAGGTCCAGATCGATCGTCAGCCGCAGATCGTGTCCCGGCTCCGCGGGCGTCTCGCCCAGGTGACCGATCTCGCGGCCGTGGCTGTCCACCACCACATCGCGCGAACCATTACGCCCACGCAGGATCGAATCGTAGGTCTTCTCGATCCCCGAACGCCCCACCACATCGCCCGGCTCATACTCCGCGTACTCCGGGTCGTTCAGCATCTCCTCGGAGACCTCGCCTACGTAGCCGATCAGGTGCGCCGCAAAGCCTCCCGGCGGATAGAGCCGCCGCTGTTCATCCAGTGTCTCCAGCTCCGGCAGCTCGTTGCGGTGCGCTTCAATGAACGCCTGCTCGTCCGGCGTGATGTCTTCCTTCACCGGGATTGGCTCGTACTTCGGCGCATGCTGGTAACGCTTCACCGTGGCCTGCAGCTGGTCGAGCGGAATATGCAGACCGTTCGCGATCATCGGCAGGTCCGCATCCACATTCTGCATATTCTGCTCGCGCAGCAGGAAGCACGAGACCGAAGGATAGTTGTCCACGATCAGCCGGCCTTCGCGGTCGAAGATCTTGCCGCGCGGCGCCAGCACCGGTACCTTGCGGATGCGGTTCGCCTCCGCCAGCACGCGGAAGCTGTCCGTATTCAGCACCTGCAGACGCCACAGCCCCACCAGCAGGATGGTGAGCACGAGCGCAAGGATGTACTGCGCTGCGTGCAGCCTGCCTGTCGGCAGCTTCTCGTTCCGTCCGCTGAGTGCGTCTGTCTCCACGTCCCTGATACTCCCGCCACCTAATTCTTGTTGCACTATCTCCTGCGTCTTAGACGATCCAGAAACCAGAAAAAGCCGACGGCGACAACAGCATTCGCCACCATCCGCGCTGCCTCATGCAGCCACAGCCACTGCATATCAAAACCAAGCAGCCGCCGCTCGATCAGATAGATCAGCAGCGAGTTCGCCACGCTGAAGACCGCCGTCAGCAGCAGCCGCGTGATGGAGTTCTCCACGTCAATGCGTACGCCGATCGAAGCCGCCGCATAGCCGATGATCGACTTCGCCATGCCGTTCACGCCGATGGGATGGCTGGTCTGCGCATCCTGCACCAGTCCGATCACCATGCCGGTCAGCGTTCCCTCCACCGGCCCGCGCAGCATGATCGCGAAGTAGATGACCACCAGCAGCGGCAGGTCGAGCAGTTCCATCCGCGGAAAGATGTGCGGCAGATAGACCTGAAAGAGCAACGCGAAGACCGGCACCAGCACCAGCACCACCGGATGGAAGGTGGTCTCCTGCTCTCGCCGCGAGATGAGGCTGCGCATCACCATCTAGTTCTGCTCCTGTTTGCCGGCCGGCGCGTCCGGCTCGGCTGCCGGCGTATGCACCACCGGCGGTGGCGCAACGATCTTCGGCGTTATCGGATTCGGGTCGCCCGGCTGCAACTCATCGGCCGGCGGCGTCGCACCCGGCGTAAACCGGTCCACACGCAACGCCTGTGCCGGACGCACCTGCAGAGCATCGCCCGTTGCTCCGGGTGTTCCGTTCGCCCCATTCGTTCCGTTCGTTCCACTGTCCTGCGGCGGTATGCTCGGCAGCGCCTGCGATGCGTCGTCGGCCGCGCGCTGCACTTCGGCGTCACCCGACGCATCGGTCGGCGAACCGGCAGCGTCCTGCGTCTCGGTGATCACCAGCACCTCTTCCAGCTGCGACAGGTTCGCCGCCGGCCGCACCGTGATCGCGATGTACGGTGGATGCTGCTTGTCCGGCCCAACCGACACCACATCGCCCACCGCCAGCCCGCGCGGATAGACCTGGTCGCCGCCCGAGGTCAGCACGCGCTCGCCCGGCTGGATGCGATCATCCGGCAGCAGGTCGATCACCTGCGGCTGCCCCTCGGCATTGCCGCGCAGAATGCCGCGAATGCGTGTCGTCTCCAGGATCACGCCCGCGCCCGCGGTCTGGTCATTCATCTCCAGCACCTGTGCTGCGTGCGGAAACACATCGCGCACCTTGCCCACGATGCCGTCCGGCGTCACCACCGCCATGTCCGGCCTCAGGCCGTCGTTCGATCCCTTGTCGATGTAGATCACGCGCGACTGGTCGCTCCCGCTGGTGCCGATCACCTGCGCTACCACCGTCTTGTAGATGTACTGTTGCTGGAACCCAAGCAGCTGCTGCAGCCGCTGCCCTTGCCGCGCATCCGCCATCAGACTCATCTGCGCCAGCCGCAGCCGATCTACCTCGGCCTGCAGAGCGGCGTTCTGCTGGCGCACGCCGCGCAGATAGACGTAGTTCTTCCACGCATCGCGTGTGCCGTGGCCCACGTTCGTGAGCATCTCCTCGAAGGGAACGATCACGCGCGTCATGGCATAACGCACCGTGCGCACATGGTGGCCGTCCGTGCGCGTGTCGGCTACGCCCATCGTGGTGGGCCGGTGGATCTGCGTGGCCAGCGCGATCAGCTGCACGACGAGAACCGCCGCGAGCACCAGCACATTCTTATAGCGGCTGAAGAAGGATTCCATTGCACTCTATTGCCGCGCCCGCATTAAGAACGCGGATGCGTCGGCTACTCGATTGAAATCTTGCGCAGCAGCGCGAAGTCGGAGAGCATCTTGCCCGTGCCCAGCACGACCGACGCCAGCGGGTCGTCAGCAATCGAGACCGGCAGCCCCGTTTCGTCGCGGATGCGCTTGTCCAGATTCTTGATCAACGCACCGCCGCCCGTCAGCACAATGCCGCGGTCGCTGATGTCGGCGGAAAGCTCCGGCGGTGTGCGCTCGAGCGCCACGCGGATCGCGTTCATGATCGTCGAGATGCATTCGCCCAACGCCTCGCGGATCTCCGAGTCTTCCACGGTGATCGTCTTGGGCACGCCCTCGATCAGGTTGCGGCCCTTGATCTCCATCGTCAGCGGCTTGTCCAGCGGGAATGCGGAACCGATCTCGATCTTGATCTGCTCGGCCGTGCGCTCGCCCACCAGCAGGTTGTACTTGCGCTTGAGGTAGTTCATCACCGCCTCGTCCATCTGGTTGCCCGCCATACGTACGCTGCGCGAATACACAATGCCGGAGAGCGATATCACCGCGATGTCGGTTGTGCCGCCGCCGATATCGACCACCATGTTGCCGCCGGGCTCGGTGATCGGCAGGCCTGCGCCGATCGCTGCGACCATCGCCTGTTCGACGAGATGCACTTCGCTTGCCTTCGCGCGATACGCCGAATCCATGACAGCGCGTTTTTCCACCTGAGTGATTTCAGACGGCACACCGATCACGATGCGCGGATGCACCAGCATCTTCCGGTTGTGCGCTTTCTGAATAAAGTAGTTCAACATCTTTTCCGTATGACGGAAGTCGGCGATCACGCCGTCCTTCATCGGCTTGATGGCGACGATGTTGCCGGGCGTGCGGCCCAGCATCTCCTTCGCCTCTTTGCCGACGGCCTCCACTTCATTCGTCAGTTTGTTGACGGCGATGATGGAGGGTTCGTTGACGATGATGCCTTTGCCGCTCGCATACACAAGTGTGTTCGCCGTTCCCAGGTCGATCGCCAGATCGCTGGAGAAGAGACTGAAGATGGAGCGCATGTTGTGAAAGCGTGATGTCCGGGAAGAAAAGCCATTCTGTGCCATATGCTGCATTTACCTTGTGTTTGCTAAGTCTTGCGGGTGGAAGCGCTCCCTCAATTGTACGTCGCAAAGTGCTTTACCGTACGTTCGCCCTTCAGCTTTTTATACTCCGCTTTTCAGAACCGCGCCGGGATTGGTAGGCTGGTGCATGACTATCGGCGTTCCCAGAGAAGTGAAGGACCACGAAAGCCGAGTCGGCATCACCCCTGCCGGCGTCAAGGCGCTCGTGGAGGCAGGCCATAAGGTCCTCGTGGAGACCGGCGCGGGCGAACTCTCTGCATTTACGGACGATGAGTACCAGAATGCCGGCGCCGAGATCGTCGGCTCCGCCTACGACACCTGGCGGCTCGCCGATATGGTCGTCAAGGTCAAGGAGCCGGTCGAAAAGGAGTACGGCCACTTCCGCGAAGGCCTTGTCCTCTTTACCTACCTGCATCTTGCCCCTCTGACTGGGCTTACCGATGCGTTATTAGCCAAAAAAGTAACAGGCATCGCCTATGAGACCGTCCGTGATCGCACCGGCTCCCTGCCCCTGCTCACTCCCATGAGCGAGGTCGCCGGCCGCATGAGCGTCCAGGTCGGCGCCAGCTACCTGGAAAAGGAACGCGGAGGCCGGGGTGTTCTGCTCGGCGGAGTGCCCGGCGTACCCCCGGGCAATGTCGTCATCCTCGGCGGCGGCATCGTTGGCACCAACGCAGCCAAGATCGCCCTCGGCCTCGGTGCCAAAGTCATCCTGATCGACCTGAACCTGAACCGCCTCCGCGAGCTGGACGATATCTTCAACGGCCGCCTGCACACCCTCGCCTCCAACTCCTACAACATCGCCCGGGCTACAGCGGAAGCCGACCTCGTCATCAGCGGCGTGCTCATCCCCGGCGCCACCGCTCCCAAGATTGTCACCAAAGAGATGGTCGCCAGGATGCGCAAGGGCGCCGTCATCGTCGACGTCGCCATCGACCAGGGGGGCTGCATCGAGACCGCCCACCCCACCACCTTCAGCGACCCTGCTTTTGTGGTTGACGGTGTAGTCCACTACTGCGTCACCAACATGCCCGCGGCCGTGCCCCATACCTCCACGCTCGCGCTCACCAACGCCACCTTCCCCTACGTGATGAAGCTCGCCAAACTCGGCGCAGAGGCGGCCATCCGCGAAGACGCGGGCATCGCCGAAGGCGTGAACACCTACGCCGGCACGCTCACCTATGCCGCCGTCGCGGCGGCGCAGAAGAGGCCTACCCGGCCCATCGGTACACTGGTCTAGCTCCTTTCGTGCTGCTGTTGCTGGAATCGCCACTCGTCGGGTGCGTCTTGGCGCGCTAGAATCATTCCACGATTGAGGACGAGCCTCCAAATGCCACCCTCCCGCCAACGCAAAGGCCTTGTCGCCGTACTGAGCGCGTGCTTTCTCGTGCTTCTGTTCGCCCTGATGGCTCTGAACGGCTTCAACCTGAGGATCCTGAACCCTTCCACCTCGAATGAGGTTCTGCTCTTCATCGGACTCAGCATCCTTGCGTTCGTGCTCTGCGTCGTGGTCGGCATTCTCCTCTTACGCAATATTCTTAAGTTGTTCGCGGAACAGCGCAGCCGTGTTCTCGGTTCGCGCCTGCGCACCCGCATGCTGGTCTGGGCGGCGATGATCTCCATCCTCCCCGTCTTCTTCATGTTTCTCTTCAGCTACCTGCTGCTGAACCGCTCCATTGACCGCTGGTTCTCGCAGCCGGTCACCACCCTGCGCGACGCCTCCATCAATATCGCCAACGAATTCGCTCAATACAACACGGACAATGCCCGCTCCGAGGCCGACGCGCTGGCGCTCGTCTTCAATGACCCAGGCAACCATTTCTCCAGCATGACCCGCTCCGGCATCGAGAAGGAGCTAAGCAAGCGCGAGGTCACGCTGCAGGGAGGCTTCTCCGCCGTCTATCGCAACGGCCGGCAGATCGCTGCCTTCCATCTGCCCGTCGCCAACGGTTCTCCCGTTGAGGTCAAAACCTGGCTCTCGGGAAAATCCGGCGACGACACAGATGCCTCTGACGATTCCGGCGATGCCACGAACGCAGAGCCCCAGGCAGTCACGCCCGTAGCTCCGGCACAAGACAGGCCCGATGCCGATATCCTGGAGGCCGCCCAGCGCAACGATGACCACATCTTCGCCCTCGGTTCCACCCAGTATGCGCTCGCCACGGCGTGGGTCGAGCAGGGAGGCGTCATCGTCGTCGGGCTGCCCCTGCCCGCCGGCATGGCCGGCAATCTCGCGAGTTTGCACAGCAGCATCGACTCCTACAGGATCAGCTACGCCGCGCGCCGCCAGGTTCGCGCCACCTACATGCTTCTTCTCTTCATGATCAGCGGCCTGACCTTCTTCGCTTCCACCTGGCTGGCGCTGCAGTTCTCTACTCAGATCACCCGGCCCGTGGAGGCGCTCGCCGACGCCATGGGCGAGATCGCCGCCGGCCACTACGCGCATCGCGTGGACACTGCCGCCACCGAAGAGCTCGGCGAACTGGGCGCGTCCTTCAACCATATGGCTGAAGACCTCGCCAGCAGCCGCGCGCTCGTCGAACAATCCAACCTGCGCATCTCCGCCGTGAACGCCGCGCTCGACGAACGCCGCCGCGAGGTGGAGATCATGCTGGAGACGATCCCCAACGGCGTCGTGATGCTCGACCGCGAGGGCCATATCGTGCTCGCCAACCGCGCCTTCTCCGAGATGATGGATCCCGGCGGCCAGCAACCATTCATCGGCCTCTCGCTGCAGGTGGTCTTCCCACCCGAGGTCAGCCAGGGGCTCGACAAACTCATGCGCCGCAGCCATCGCATGGGCTCGGCCAGCGGCGAGTTTGAGATGCATGCCCAGAAAGGCATGCTCTCCATCGTCGCCAGCGTGGCCGTGGTCGATAGCGGCGCCGGCGGCAGCCCGGGAGAAAGCGCCGCCCACGCCTACGTCGTCGTGCTGGAAGACGTTACCGAGCTTCTCCGCGCGCAGAAACAGGTCGCATGGAAGGAGGTGGCCCGCCGCGTGGCCCACGAGATCAAAAATCCTCTCACTCCGGTTTCACTCTCCTCCGAACGCATCCGCAAACACATCGACCGGCTCGACGCGCAGCTCAAGGAACACTCCCTCGAGTCGCCCTCGCCCGGCATCATCCGCAAGTGCAGCGAGATCATCACCAGCTCGGTCGAGACCATGCGCGACCTCGTCGACCAGTTCTCGTCGCTCGCGCAGTTCCCTGCCTCGCGCCTGCGCCCGGCCGACCTGAACGTGATCGTCGAAAACGCCATGGCCATCTTCGCCGGCCGTCTGCATGGCATCACTCTCAAACTCAAGCTCGCGCACGATCTGCCGCTGGTGATGGCCGACCCGGAGGCGATGAAGCGGGCGCTTACCAACCTGATCGACAACGCCGCCGAGGCGATGCAGAACTGCCTGCTGCGCGAACTCACCCTCTCCACCGCGCTCGTCGCCGACGGCAGCAGCGTGGAGCTCAACGTCGCCGACACCGGCTCCGGCGTGACCGACGAGATGCGCGAGCGTCTCTTCCTGCCCTACTTCTCCACCAAGGAGCGCGGCACCGGTCTCGGCCTCACCATCACCGCCAAGATCGTCCAGGAGCACGAGGGCAGCATCCGCGCCGTGCCCAACCAGCCCGCCGGCTCCATCTTCATCATTGAGCTTCCCGTCTACGGCCTTAGCGAGGAAGATGCAACCCTTGATGGCTCCCTCACGCAAAGCAAGGAAAAGAAGCCCGCATGAACCATGTTTTGATCGTCGACGACGAAACCGGCATCCGCAACACATTGGAAGCTATCCTGCGCGAAGAGGGCTACGCCGTCACCACTACCGGCACCGCCACCGAAGCCCTCGAACTCCTGCGCGACGCCTCCTATGACGTCGTTCTCCTCGACATCTGGCTGCCCGACGCCGACGGCCTCGACACCCTCGCCGAGATCCGCCGCCTCGAATCCGGCAATCCGCCCGAGGTCATCATGATCTCCGGCCACGGCACCATCGAGTCCGCCGTGAAGGCCACCAAGCTCGGCGCCTACGACTTCCTCGAAAAACCGCTCTCCACCGAGCGCACGCTCATCCTGATCCGGAACGCCGTGCAGTCGCGCCAGCTTCGCGAAGACAACCAGGAGTTCCAGCGCCAGCTCGCAGCCAAAGGTGAACCCACCGGCGAGAGCGTCCCCATCAAAGCACTGCGCCAGCAGATCAAGTTGATGGCGCCGACCAATGGCCGCGTCCTCATCTACGGCGAATCCGGCACCGGAAAAGAATTGATCGCCCGAGCCATTCACTCCGGCTCGCAACGCAAGGAACGCGTCTTCGTTGAGTTGAACTGCGCCGCCATCCCCGAAGACCACATCGAAAGCGAGCTCTTTGGCTATCGCAACAACGCTCGCCCAGATGGTCCTCCAGAAATGCGCGGCACCTTCGAACGCGCTAGTGGCGGCACGCTCTTCCTGAACGAAGTCGGCGACATGAGCCTGAAAACCCAGGCCAAGGTTCTCCGCGCATTGGACGAACAGCGCGTCACTCCCGTCGGCTCCGCGCACTCCATTCACGTCGACGTCCGCGTCATTGCCGCGACTAACAAAGACCTGGAAGAGGAGATCGCCCACGGCAACTTCCGCGAAGATCTCTTCTACCGCCTCAACGTCATTCCGTTCTTCGTCCCGCCCCTGCGCGACCGCCGCGAAGATATTCCCCTGCTCGTCAAGGAGTTCATGCTCGAGTTCGGCCGCCTCTACGGCCGTCCGCGCGTGGAGATGGCCGAAGACGCGCTTAGCTCCCTCAAGCAGTACCAGTGGCCCGGCAACCTGCGCGAGCTGCGCAACGTCATCGAACGCGTCCTCATCCTGAACCCGAAGATCAACCGCATCGAAAAGAAGCACCTGCCCGTGCTCACGGCACGCGCCACTGGCCGCGAAAACCTTCGCCATGGAAAACCAGAAGAGTTCTCCACGCTCACGCAGGCCCGCGAAGCCTACGAGCGCGACTACATCATGAAAAAAATGCAGGAGTGCCACGGCAACATGAGCCGCACCGCCGAAGCCTTAGGCCTGGAGCGCAGCCACCTCTACCGCAAAATGAAGGCGCTGGGAATAAACGTCAAAGAATAGTTTTTATTGTTTGTCATTCCGGCGAAAGCCGGAATCTGCTTTTATCTTTGCGGGGCGGGTGGCCCACACCTCCAGAACCCTGAATAAACGGGTGCCCCATTCATCGCGCTTTTGCGATGAGTGGGACATCGTCGCGCAGCGACGACCGCACTTCGCCGCGCAGGCTACTTCTCTTCCCCAGTTTGCTTCGCCGCCATCTCTTCCAGCTGCCGCCGCCAATCCAGTTCTTCCACAAACCCGCGCGAGCTGCGCCAGTCGTCCTTCACCTTCACGAACAGCTCCAGAAACACCCGCGTCCCCAGCAGCGATTCCAGATCCTTCCGCGCCGTTGTCCCGATCTGCTTCAGCATCGTGCCCTGCTTGCCGATCAGGATCGCCTTCTGCCCCGTCCGCTCGCAGTAGATCGCCGCGGCGATCTTCGTCACCGGCAGCTTCGCGCCCGCCGCAGGCTTGCGCCCCGTCGGCTTCGGCTCCTCAAAGCTCTCAACCACAACTGCCGTCGCATACGGAACCTCTTCACCCGTCAGCATCAATATCTTTTCGCGGATGATCTCCGCCGCCAGGAACCGCTCCGGCTGGTCCGTCACCTGATCGCGCGGGAAATAACGCTCGCCCTCCGGCAGGTGCGCTACGATCTTGTCTAATAAAAGTTCTAACCCCTGCTTCTTCTTCGCCGAGATGGGGATCACCTCCGCAAAGCTATGCAGGCTCGACCAGTGCGCGATCAGCGGCAGCAGCTCCGCCGCCGGCACGGCGTCGATCTTGTTCAGCAACAGAAACACCGGGCACTCGATCTTCTTCACCAGCTGCAGCACAAAGTCGTCCTCTGCCTTCGACATCTCCTGCCGCGACTTGGTGAACGGCTTCGCTTCTTTGGCTTCCTTCGGCAGACGATGCGTCGCATCCACGATCAGCAGCACGATGTCGCGCGACTCCAGCGCGTCGTAGACCTCCTGCATCATGCGCTTGTCCAGCTGCGTCTCCGGCTTGTGCACGCCCGGCGTGTCCACAAAGACGATCTGCGCCGGCTGCCGCCCCGGCTTGCCCGGAGCCTTCGCACGCACTGGGGCCTCCACCACGCCCAGGATGCGCGTGCGCGTCGTCTGCGGCTTGTGCGTCACAATAGCGAGCTTCTCGCCCGTCAGCGCATTCAGCAATGTGGATTTGCCCGCATTCGGGCGGCCAACGATGGATACAAAACCGGAACGAAATGCCATTTTTCTATTATGCGCGCTTTGCGCGCCATCTCACCGCAAGATCGCTCGCGTTGCTCGCTTATGTTTTTGCGAGCGGAGCGAGCGAATCGCCGTCCGCGTAGGACCCTTTGGGCATCTGCTTCACCCGCACACGCTCCACGCGCCGCGTCGTGGAGGCCAGCACCTCGAACCGCAGACCCTCGGCCTCCACCACCTCGCCCTGTAGCGGGATGTGCCCGGCCATCTCCGTCACCAGGCCTCCGATGGTCGTCGCTTCGTAGTCTGCCGGAATGCGCACCGCCGGAGTCTCGTCGCTCTCGCCGGCCTCAATGCAATCCTCGCCCGCAAAGAGATCCTTCAACCGCGAGACCTCGAACCCTCCCGGCACCACGAACGCGCCATCGGCCTCGCGCACCGGAGCATTCTCGGCGTCGTCGTGCTCGTCCGCGATATTGCCGACGATCTCTTCCAGCAGGTCTTCGATCGTCACCACGCCCGCCACGCCGCCATACTCGTCGATCACGATGCACATGTGCTGCTGCTGCCGCTGCATCTGGCTCAGCAGCTCGTTCACCTTCTTCGACTCCGGCACAAACGCCGCCGGCCGCTGGATCTCCGCCAGCGTGCGCCTCTTCGCGTCCATGTCGGCGATCTGCAGCAGGTCGCGGGTGAACGCGATGCCCGTTACCTGGTCCGGCGACTCGCCGTAGACCGGCACGCGCGAGAAGGGATGCTCCGCCAGCGCGGCCTTGAACGCCGCGATGCTCATCGTCCCCGGCACCGCGAAGAGCTCCGGCCGCGGCGTCATCACCTCGCGGGTCACCTTGTCGCCGAACTCGACCACCGAACGCACCAGCGCACGGTCGCTCTCTTCCAGAATTCCCTCTTCTTCGCCCGCTTCCAGCAGAGCATCCATTGCCGCGTCCTTTGCCTCCTCAGGATGTTCTTCCTCTTCCGCGCCCGTCGGCTCAGCCAGCGAAACGATCGACAGCAGCAGCCCCAGCAGCAGCGCCGCCGGCGTGACGAGATAAAAAAGCGCTGCCACCAGCAGGCGTATCCGCGCGATCCAGAGCCCGCGCGTGCGCATGAAGAAGACGAACGGCAGCAGGCGGTCGAAGACCAGTACGATCAGCACCAGCTCCAGCACCGTGCGCGCAATCGAGCCGAAGATGTCCATCCCGCCCGCGCTGCGCGCCGCGATCTCCGGACATATCTTGATGCCGAAGAGCACCGCGATCGCCGCCAGCGCGAACTGCCGCAGCAACGCCGCCGAAAGCTCCGCGCTCTCGCGGCTCAGGTGCAGCTTCGGCTCCACCAGCTTCTCCCACGCGTCAATGTTCTCCTGGAACTCGCGCGCCAGGAACTTTCCGCTCTCCGTGTAGAGCCGGTTCACGTACGCCGCCAGCGTCAGCACAGCCAGCAGGATGGGCAGCACCAGCATGGACTCGTTCATCGTCTCTTCTTTCCGCTCAAGGCTGTCCTCTTGCTGCGCGCGATCAGGCCCGCCGGCAGCTTCAGCCGCGCGCGTAGCTTCAGCTCCTTCGCCGCCATCTCGCCCGCGTCCGTCTCATGGTCCATGCCGTTAAGATGCAAAAGCCCGTGCAGCAGCAGGATCTTGACCTCACTCTGCAGCGAATGCCCGAACTCCGCCGCCTGCCGCGCCGCCGTCTCCAGCGAGATCGCGATATCGCCCGCGTGGCCTTCAGACAACTCGTCTGCG
>DATMLK010000147.1:0-25232 GCA_035570215.1 Acidobacteriaceae bacterium | reverse complement strand
GCTGAGTGCGCTGATTTTGTATGGGACGGCATGGCAGGGTCCATAGTGCGCAAAAGCTGCGACTCGATACACTATCATTATACGTTTGCGGTACGTTCGCGCTTTCAGGGTGCGGCGGAGGGGCGATTGCAGAGATTCAGGGTACGCGTAAGGGTTGGACTGTTCGTGATACTGGCGGCAGGGATTCCGCTCACGGCACAGACAGCATCGCAGTCCACGCAACAGACCGCGCCCTCGCCAACCGTCACAGTTGTACCCGTGACTCCAGCCGCAGGGCCTATTACCAAGGAACAGGCGCAGGAGCTGCTGCGCTCCGTCGACGAGATACTGGACTTTGCCAGCAACGACTCCAAGCTGCCTCTGCTGCATCCCGTGAAGCGCGTGATCATCTCGCGCGAGACCTTTAATCAATCGCTGATCAAGAAGATGAGCGACGACAAGAGCGCGCAGCGGCTGCAGCGCTCGGAGATCGTTCTTAAAAAATTCGGCCTGCTGGACCACGACTTTCACCTGGGACCGTTTCTGCTGAGCCTGCTCACCGAGCAGGTGGGCGGCTACTACGAGCCGAAGAATAAGACGGTCTACCTGCTGGACTGGCTTGCGCCCGAGGAGCAGAAGCCGGTGCTGGCGCACGAGCTGACACATGCGCTGCAGGACCAGCATGTGGATCTGGAGAAGTGGAGCGAGGTGACGCACTACGACGTTGCCAGGAATGCGGTCGAAGACAACGAGCACATCCAGACCGACGAGGCCGACACCGCGCGTGAGGCCGTGCTGGAGGGCCAGGCGATGGTGGTCTTTGCCGATTACGGTCTACAGGAGGCGCACAAGACGCTGCTCACCGATCCGGAGATCGCGCAGAAGATGGAAGATGCGATGAGCGACAACGGCGATTCGCCGGTGATGGCGCGCGCGCCACTGGTACTGCAGCAGTCGCTGATCTTTCCTTATCGCGAAGGGCTGGGGTTTGAAGCGGCGATCCTCGCGAGCCGCGGCGTGAACGATGCCTTTGCCGGAGTGCTGGACCGTCCGCCGTCGTCTAGCTACGAGATCATCCATCCCGATGCGTATATTGCGCATCTACCCGTGCCGGTGCTGCGCATGCCGGATGTGCATCCGCTGCTGGACAAAGATTACGTGCCGTATGACGTGGGCGTGATGGGCGAGCTTGACGTGCGTATGCTGACGGAGCTCTTTGCCGGCTCGCAGCAGGCGGACGCGCTTGCGCCGGCGTGGGACGGCGGCATCTACTATGCGGCGCAGCGGCGCTCCGCGAAGACGGATGAGGAGAAGGCGTCCACGGCGTCGCTTGGTCTGATCTACTATTCGCGCTGGAAGAACAGCGATACGGCCCGCAGCTTCGCGCGCGTCTATGTGGGCGAGCTTCCGCGGAAGTACACGTCGCTGGTGCGGCGTCAGGCGGATGAGAAGGATGAAGACGAGCAGATCTACACGACGCCGGAGGGTGATGTGCTGGTGCAGATCGCGGACAACGGCGTCTTCGTCTCTGAGGGCTTTGACCTTACGCTGGCGCGAAAGCTCTCAGACGCGATTGTGAACGCGCAGGCCGGCGGCCCAGTGCAGCAGGCGAGTGCTCCGGATCATGAGTTAACGCTTGGCATGGCGCAGGACCTGGAGCGTTTCGGCGTACCGCAGGCAGCGATGCTGCATGTGGCTATAACGCACTGATTTGTATACTTAAAGAAAATCATTAAAGGGAAGAGCATTGCCAAAGGCAGAAGTGAAAGCAGAGATCGGAATCATCGGTGGCAGTGGACTGTACTCCATGCCGGGTTTGACCAATGTGCGCGAAGAGCGTGTGGAGACGCCGTTTGGAGCGCCGTCAGACGCGCTGGTGCTGGGCGAGCTCGAAGGGCGTAAGGTCGCCTTTCTCGCTCGCCACGGCCGCGGCCACAAGCTGCTGCCGTCTGAGCTGCCCTTTCGCGCAAACATCTACGCGATGAAGATGCTGGGCGTGGAGTATATCCTCTCCGTCTCTGCCGTCGGCTCGCTCAAGGAAGAGCACAAGCCCACGGACTTCGTGATCCCCGATCAGTTCATCGACCGGACGTTCGCACGGAATGCGACCTTTTTCGGTGAAGGCATCGTGGGTCACGTCTCCTTTGGTGATCCCGTCTGCGCCGTCACGGCCAAGGCGTTCGCGGATGCCTGTAAGACCGCCGGCGTGGTCGGCAAGCCCGGCGGAACATACATCTGCATGGAAGGGCCGCAGTTCTCGACGCGCGCGGAATCGAACCTCTACCGTAGCTGGGGCGCGGATGTGATCGGTATGACCAATCTGCAGGAGGCAAAGCTGGCACGCGAGGCCGAGATGAGTTACGCTACGCTCGCCATGGTGACCGACTATGACTGCTGGCGCGAAGGCCACGACTCAGTGACGATCGAAGAGATCGTGGCCGTGCTGCACCAGAACGCCGATAACGGCAGCAAGGTGGTGCGCGAGGCGGTGAAGCTGCTGCCGAAGACACCATCGCCGTATGCGAATGCACTCAAATACGCCATTCTCACGCAGCCGGATGCAATACCGGCTGCGACGAAGCAGAAGCTTGCACTGCTGCTCAGTAAGTATGTCTAACTAATTTAATTTCACGTAACGTCCAATAAAAAATCCCAGCGCGCGGGCCACCCGAAGGAGAGTAGAAAATTGTCGATATTGGTTGTAGGTTCGGTGGCGTTTGACACGATTGAAACGCCGCATGGCAAGCGGGAGCGCTGCCTGGGGGGAGCGGCCACGCACTTTGCGCTGGCAGCGAGCTACTTTACGCCGGTGCGCGTCATCGGCGTGGTGGGTGAGGACTTTACTCCGGAGCATGAGGCGATCCTCACGCGCCGCGGGATCGACACGCGCGGCATTGAGCATGCGAAGGGCCAGAGCTTTCACTGGTCGGGCGATTATCTCAACGATCTGAACTCCGCCAACACCCGGGCGACCGATCTCAATGTATTCGCCACCTTCGAGCCGAAGATCCCCGAGGCCTATCGTGACAGTGAGTATCTCTTTCTGGCGAACATCGATCCCGTGCTGCAACTGCGTGTGCGCCAGCAGATGCCAAAGGTGAAGATGGTCTGCGGCGACACCATGAACTACTGGATCGCCGATCACAACGAGAATCTCCGCGCCGTGCTGAAGGAGCTTGATGTGCTGCTCATCAACGACGGAGAGGCTGCGATGCTCTCGGGCATCCGCAACACCGTGCGTGCAGCCGCTTTCATCATGCAAGAGCTTGGGCCAAAGGCACTCGTCATCAAGCATGGCGAGTATGGCGCGACTGGTTTCTTCAGCGATCGCATCTTTGCCGGTACGAAGGATGTGAATCCCTTCCGTGCGCCGGCACTGCCGCTGGCTGAGGTGATCGACCCCACGGGAGCGGGTGATTCCTTTGCCGGCGGCTTCTATGGCTACATCGCCTCACAGCCGGTGCTGACGCCCGCGGTCTTCCGTACGGCGATGTTCTATGGTGGCGTGATGGGATCCTTTGCCGTGGAGCGCTTCGGAACGGAGCGGCTGCAGAACGTCTCGCAGCAGGAGATCGACGCGCGCTTCAATCTCTTCCGAGAGATATCGCACCTTGCCTAGAAAGCCGCTCAAGCCGCGCGAAGCGTTATCGCCTGTGGACTGGGAACAGCCGGGGCGCGCCACGCTGGATGAGCTTCTCCCCATTGCAGTCGCCGCATGCATGATCACCATCATCGCGCTCGAGTACTTTGCCAGCCGAGGCATGCTTCTGCTCTACGGCGATGCGGTCGCCCATCTTCACATCGCGCGCCGCATCTTCGATTCGCGTAATCCCGGCTTCCAGCAACTTGGTGGAGTCTGGCTGCCGCTGCCGCATCTGCTGCTGCTGCCCTTCGTGCAGAGGATGGACTGGTGGCAGACAGGGCTGGCCGGGGCGTGGCCGTCGATGATCTGCTACGTCACCTCTGTCGTCGGCTTCTACCGGCTGGCGCGGCATATGCTCAGCCTGCGCTGGGCGATGGTGGCGATGCTCTTCTTCGCGCTTAATCCCGCGTTGATCTATCTCTCCGTAACGGCAATGACCGAGCCGCTCTTTCTCGCGCTGGTGATATGGGGAACGCTGCAACTGCTGGAGTTCAGCTTCGCACTGCGCGCGGGAGCGGTCAGTCGCGCCGTGTGGAAGCTCGTCTGGTTGACGCTTCTGCTTGTGGCAGCGGTCTACACGCGCTACGACGGCTGGATCTTCGCGGTGGCGACGTGGTGCATCGTACTGGCGATTTTTTTGCGGCAGAGAACAAAGACGCCTGCCGTGCGCAATGCATTTCTTGTCTTTACAGTATTGATCGCGGCCGCGCCGATCGGCTGGCTGGCCTACAACGCACACTACTTTCACGACCCGCTGGACTTTATGCGCGGGCCGTACTCGGCGGCGGCGATCGAGAGGCGAACTTCGCCGCCCGGAGCGGACCACTATCGCGGCTGGCATAGTCCGCTGTGGGCGCTGATCTTCTACACACGCACCGCGCAGATTGACGCCGCTGCCGGCGAGAGTGGCTTTCTGGTGATGGCGCTTGCACTCGCCGGGCTGTGGGCGGCGTTCAAAACTAGGTTAGACGGACGAACTGCACTCGCTCTGCTCTGGTTTCCGCTGCCGTTCTATGTGTACTCGGTGGCGTACGGCTCGGTGCCGATCTTTATTCCGCAGCTGTGGCCGCACTCGTACTACAACTCGCGCTATGGAATGGAGATGCTGCCTGCCTTCGCGCTGTGCGTTTCTGTCGCGCTGGCGTGGGTGCAGCGGCGATGGCTGGCGGAGAGTAAAAATGGCGCGACGGTGCTTTGGGGCGTCGCGCTTGCAGCCGTACTGGTGAACTGCGCCGTGATCTTCTACGAGAAGCCGCTGGTGCTGCGCGAGGCGATCCAGAACTCCTCGACCCGCATACCGATGGAGGCCGGCATCACCCGCGAGCTGACCGAGATGACGCCCGGCGTGCCGATACTGATGTACGTCTCCGACCACCCCGGCGCCGTGATGGCGGCGGGCATCCCGCTGAAGCAGATCTTGAATGAGAGCGACTATGACAGCTTCCACGCCGCGCTGGCCGCGCCGGCCGAGCACGCGGCCTACGTGATCGCGATCGCGGGCGATGCGGTGGATGAAGCGGTGACGGCGCACCCTGAGGGGCTCGTTGAGACAGACGTACTCGGCGTGACCGGACAGCCCGAGGTGCGCATCTATAGGTCAACTGTATACGGGGCAGCCGGGAACCACGCGCCGGGCGGCGAATAGCGGCTAAAATTACCACAGCCTGAGGTCATGAGCAGAATGTCCGATGCAGTCCAAACCGCGGCGATGATCCCCTTCGTTAAGGCGCATGCCAACGGGAATGATTTTCTCGTCATGGATGAGAGCTTTGCGAAGAACCAGCATGCCGCCCTGGCAAAGAAGTTGTGCGCGCGCAATACCAGCGTCGGCGCGGACGGAATAGAGTTTCTGGATATGCGGCCTGACGGCAGACTCTTTCTGCGGCTCTTCAACGCCGACGGCAGCGAGGCCGAGCTGAGTGGTAACGGAACGCGCTGCGTGGCGGCGTGGCTGGCCTTCAGCGAGAAGCTGGATACCGTTGTGCTGGGAACACATGGTGGTCCGCGCGCCTGCAAGGTTGTCCATCAGCAGGGAGCGCACTTCGAGATCGAGAGCGAGATGGGTGTGCCGTGGTTGAACGAACGCACGCTGGAGATCGCCGGAGCAGGAGCGGTGCAGGGTGCCGTGGTGAACGTTGGCAATCCGCACTTCGTCATCTTCGTTGGGAGCGAAGACTTTCGCTCGCACGATATGGGCTGGCAGGAGCTCGGCAGCATCCTCTGTACCCATCCCGCGTTTCCGCAGGGAACGAATGTGGAGTTCGTCTTCATCCGTAGCGCGAGTGAAATAGTCTTTCGCATCTACGAGCGCGGTTGCGGGCCAACGACCTCATCGGGCACGGGTACCTGCGCCTCGGCCGCGGCTGCGATCGCGCTGCATGGCTGTGCACGAACGCTTACGGCTCATGCCGAGGGTGGTTCGCAGAGCGTGGTTTGGACGGCAAACGATGCCCAGATGAAGCTAACCGGTCCGGCCGAGATCATCTGCATCGGCGAGGTGGCCGGCCTGTGAGTGCCTCCATCAAGCCGCCAAAACTGAAACCAGGCGCGCGGCTCGCCATTGTTTCGCCCGCGAGCACACCGAAGCCGGAGCTGGTGCAGGCGGGGGCGGATGCGCTGCGCGCGATGGGCTATGAGCCGGTGATCTTTCCGCATGCCTTAGCCAAAGGGCCGCTCTACTATGCGGGCCCGGCGCAGCGGCGCGCGGACGATCTGCAGAATGCCTTCAGCGATAAGAGCATCGGCGGCGTGATCTGCACGCGCGGCGGCTGGGGTTCGGCGGAGATACTGCCGCTGCTTGACCCGGAGATATTCCGCGAGAATCCGAAGCCGTTCATCGGCTACAGCGACCACTCTTCGCTGCATGCCTGGCTGCACAATGAGGTTGGATTGGTCACATTCCATGGGCCGATGGTGGCAGCCGATTTTGCCCAGGCCGACGGAGTGGATGCTGCGAGCTGGGCGAATGCGCTGGGCGGCAAGGCATCGTGGGAGCTTGGTGAGGATTCCGGATTGCGTGTGCTGCAGCCGGGGGCAGCAAAAGGGAGGTTGCTTGGCGGCTGTCTCTCCATCCTTGCCGAATCGCTCGGCACACTCTACGCTTTTCATGCGGAGGACAGCATCCTCTTTCTCGAAGACATCGGCCACAAGCCGTATCAGTGGGACCGCCAGCTGCTGCATCTGCGCTATGCGGGTGTACTGGATAGCGTACGCGGCATCATCTTCGGCGACATGTCGCAGTGCGTGATATCGCCGCAGGACCTGGAGCGGATGAAGATGTCGCTGCGCCACGCGCTGCACGGTTTTACCGGGCCGGTGGGCATCGGCCTGCGCAGCGGCCATGTGCACGGCGCGAACATCACGCTGCCGCTCGGCGTGGAGGTCTCTCTGGAGTTGGGCAGCAGCTCACCGCGCCTGAGCTTTCTTGAGGCCGCGGCAAGGTGAGTATGGAGCAGGGAAAGCATATCTATCTCATCGGCATCTGCGGCACGGCGATGGCCTCGCTGGCTGGCCTGCTGCAGTTGCGCGGACATCGCGTGAGCGGGTCGGATGCGGCGGCGTATCCGCCGATGTGCAATCTGCTGGAGGAGCTCGGCATCCCCATGGCGCAGCCGTACTCCGCTGCGAACCTGGAGCCGCGGCCGGACCTTGTCATCGTGGGCAATGCGATCTCGCGCGGCAATGTGGAGTTGGAGCATGTGCTCGACCAGAGGATCCCGTTCTGCTCGCTGGCGTCGGTGATCCATGATGAGTTTCTGGTGGGTCGCGACTCGTTTGTCGTGGCCGGAACGCACGGCAAGACGACCACAACCAGCATGCTGGCGTGGATCTTTGAGTGCGCGGCGAAGAAGAATCCCAGGTTCGCGCCATCGTTTCTTATCGGCGGCGTGGCCGAGAACTTTGGCTCCAGCTTTGCCCTAAAACCGACGAGGCCGTTCATTCTGGAGGGCGATGAGTACGACACCGCCTTCTTCGACAAGGGGCCGAAGTTTCTTCATTATTTCCCTGATTCTGCAATACTTACGCATGTGGAATTCGACCATGCGGACATCTACAAAGACCTGGATGCGGTGAAGACGGCGTTCAAGCGGTTTGTCAATCTGATCCCGCAGCGGGGGCGGATCATCGCCTACGACACGAGCGAAAATGTGACCGAGTGCGTGGCGAAAGCGTTTTGCAAGGTCGAACGCTACGGCTTGGCTGCCGAGTCCTACTGGCGCGCAGCAAAGATGCAGCACGAGGGAGCCTCGACGCGCTGGGAACTGTGGCGCGGCGGTGAGTTCTTCGCCAATCTCGAACTGCCGATGGCAGGCGAGCATAATGCCATGAACGCCACGGCTGCCGCTGCACTGGCCGCTGGAGAAGGAATCAGCGCTGCGACGATCGCCGAGGCTCTGGCCAGCTTCCGCAGCGTGAAGCGGCGGCTGGAGGTGCGGGCCGTAGTCGGCGGCGTGACCGTCATCGATGACTTCGCCCACCATCCCACGGCGATCCGCGAGACGCTGCGTGCGCTGCGCAATGCCTACAAGGGCTCACGGCTGTGGGCGGTGCTGGAGCCGCGTTCGAACACGCTGCGGCGCAATGTATTCGAGAAGGAGCTGTGCGAGAGCCTGGCGCTGGCGGACAGGGCCGTGCTGGCAGCGGTCTTCAAGTCCGAAAATATTCCCGTGGCCGAGCGGCTTTTGCCGGAGCGTGTGGTGGCCCAGATCAACGCAGAGGGAATCCCGGCGGTTCTGCTGCCGGATGCCGACGCCATCGTGGCCTACATGGCGCCACTGCTGCAGCGTGGCGATGTGGTGGCCGTGCTCTCCAACGGCGGCTTTGGCGGCATCTATGAGAAATTGCCGGCGGCACTGGCATCGCGCGCGCATCCTCCGGCCTGAGCGGGAATTCTCCCTCCTGTATCCTTTCTACTGAATGCTCGCAACGCTAAGGATTCTGTTCGTCTACACCGCACTTGGGCCACTTGCCGGTCTGATCGGGATTCCGTGGACGCTGCTGCGCGGCGACATCACCCAGCTCTACAACGTATCCATGTGGATTATGCGGGCCGGCATCCGCGCGGCGGGCATTCGTGTGGAAGTGACAGGCTTCGAGAATATTCCGGCGGGGCGCAACTGCATCTTCATGTGCAATCACGTCTCCAACCTGGACCCGCCGATCCTGCTGCCGCTGATCCCGGGACGCATCTCGGTACTGCTGAAGGAAGAGCTGATGCGGATCCCGATCCTGGGCACGGCGATGCGCATGGGGCAGTTCATCTCCGTGGCGCGCACGCAGGACATCGTAAAGGCGAAGGCCACCATTGAAGCAGCCGCCGGCGCGCTGCGCAGCGGCCTGCACATTGTTGTCTTTCCGGAGGGATCGCGTTCGGAGGACGGCAGACTGCTGCCGTTCAAAAAGGGACCGTTCTATCTGGCGAAGGAGACGGGCGCGCCTGTGATTCCTGTCGCTATCAGCGGCACGGAGAAGATGATGCCCACGGGAAGCTTCCGCATCCATCCCGGGACCGCGCGGATACAGATGCTCCCGGTGATCGAGAGCGAGAGCTTCAAGACGCGCGAGGAGCTGATGGCCGCGGTGCGCAGCGCGGTCAATGCAGCGTTGCCGCCGCAGATGCAGAATCCGCAGCTGGATCTGGTGTAAATGAAAGTTCGCGAGCAACACGAGCGCCTCGCGAACCGGGGTTCCCGGCGAACGTAGTTGTTCGCTAGGGTGGAGAAGCCCAATAAAGATTATTTGACTATGGCGTTGTAGCCGTCGGCCAGCAGGCGCTGGCGCATGGCGTTCGCGTCATTCCGGTTGGCAAAGGGGCCGAGCTGGATGTGGATGAGTTTATCCTGCGGATTGGGCTCCGCATAGACGGCATAGCCCTGCTTCTTGAGCGCGGAGAGCAGAACGTCGGCATCCTCCTGGTGGGAGACGGCGGCGACCTGAACGATGCTGGACTGCTGTGTGGTCTCTATCGGCGCAGGAGGCTGGGTAGCTGCTGCCGGCTTTGTGGAGGCCGGCATCACGGGAGCGGCTGAAGATGCAGAGGCAGGCGGTACAGCCTCCGCGGGCGTGGAGGCATCGCCGTCTGCTTCCGGTGCGGAGGTGTCCGAGCTATCCGTGCTGCCGCCAGAGGAGGCTGTAGCGGGTGCGGCAGATGCGGGCACAGGCTGGGCGGCGACACTCTGCGGTGATGGTTTGAAGCCGTTGAAGCTGCTGCTGTCGCCGGCGGTGCCGTCGGCTGAGGTCTGCGACTGCGAGGAGCGGCGGCCCAGCGTGTACCCCATGCCGAAGAAGAGCGCGCAGACCAGCACGAGCGCAAAGAAGATGCTCAGGATGACGCCCATGCTTAACGTGATCTCACGGTCACGTTCCTGGCCATGCACGCGCTGCAGCTCGGGCGGCTCGTGCGTCATAAAGTCGTCATCCCGGTCGTGTGGCCCCGCGTTCATGGTCGCTTATTCCTTTACCGCCGGTTTGATGCTGTCGATGGTTCTATTCAGCAGGGTCATCAGCTCCATCGGCAGGGGGAAGACAATGGTGGTGTTCTTCTCGACACCAATGTCGGTGAGCGTCTGCAGGTAGCGCAGCTGCAGCGTCATGGGCTGGGTGGAGAGCAGAGCGGCTGCGTCTACCAGCTTCTGCGCGGCGTTGTACTCGCCCTCGGCGTGGATGATCTTGGAGCGCTTCTCCCGCTCAGCCTCGGCCTGCTTAGCCATGGCGCGCAGCATGGTCTCGGGAAGATCCACCTGCTTGACCTCGACGGAGACGACCTTGACGCCGAAGGGCGCGGTGTGGCCGTCGATGATGGTCTGGATACGCTGGTTCAACTGATCGCGATGCGCGAGCAGGCCATCCAGATCGGACTCACCAAGAACGGAACGCAGCGTGGTCTGGGCGAACTGCGAGGTCTGGTAGATATAGTTGGAGACCTCGATCACGGCCTTTGTGGGGTCGACGACGCGCAGCGTGATCACGGCGTTCACCTTCAGCGTCACGTTGTCGCGGGTGATGACATCCTGTGGCGGAACCTCCATCGCCTCCTGCCGCAGGCTGACGCGGACGATCTGGTCCAGCGGACGGAAGACGAGGATGACGCCGGGCCCCTTGGCGTCGCGGGTGCGGCCGAGACGGAAGACCACCGCGCGCTCGTACTCCTTCAGGATCTTGATGGAGTTGATCAGGTAGAGAGCGACGATGACGATAATTGCTAGTACGGGAAGATTCAGGTTGTCCACAAGGCCTCACACGCGCCGCTATAAAGCAGGCACGAACGCTTTGATTGTAACGCAGCACCGCTGCGGCACCATGAAGAGCAAAAGCAGGCACTTGCTGGTCGACTGATGCCGGAAGCAGACCTAGAAGCGTGCGTAGAAGCCCACGCTGGGCTCCAGGGTGCTGGTATGCGCGCCGCTGGTCAGATAGTTCTGGCCGAAGTCCGGGGCCTTGTAGAAGAGCTGGCGCATCTCCACCCGGGCACCGAAGTGGCTGTGCATGATGTCGTAGTCCGCGCCGAGGTTCCAGTAAGTGACCAGGCGGAACTGCCGCAGCAGTCCCTGGCCGCCGTTCGGCGTCGGCTTGAACTCGATCGAACCCACTCCGATTCCGCCAAAGGGCTTGATCCCGTAGTACGTGGAGAGTGCATGTGCCACATAACCCCAGCTCGTCTCCACTACGCTGCTCTCCACGCCCAGGATATTGGTGGTCGTGTAGGGAAACGGCGTGTAGGTGTAGTTCTGGGTAAAGCGCGAGCGTTTGTAGTTCATCTCCACGCCGATCAGCGGAGAGTAGCTGTAGCGGTAGGTCATCAGAAAGCCCGCTGCCGAACTCACAACCTGCGAGTTGACGATGGTGGTGGCCGAGCTGCCGGAGGTGGTGCGGGTGGCTTCGTAGGGAACGCCCATAAAGAGGTCCATACGCTCAAGCTGCTTGTGCTCCACCGGGGTATCGCTCTGTGCGTGGGCACCGGCAACGGCGAAGAGGCAGGCGAATGCGGCAAAAAGGGAGAGACTGCGGACGAACTTGAACATACCTGGTGTTGCTCCTGACCTGTGCGCACTCATGGCGCTGAAGACGGTGGGCTGAGAACGGTGGAAAGCCGTCCCTTTCAGTTTACTCGAACAGGAGCGATTTACTCTAAGGCAGCTGGGGATTCCGCGCCCCGCACCGTGAGCAGCAGGCCGTTTACGCTAAGTACGCGCACGGTCGAGCCCGCGAGCATGGCGCTGGCTCCCGTCTCTAGCTGTGCCTGCCAGAGCTCACCCCGCACCAGCACCTGGCCGGTGGGATTCAGCTCTGTCTGCGCCACGGCGGTGGCACCCAGCAGAGCGGCTGCGCCTGTCAGCACTTTGTTGCGCCGTGCCCGGTAGGCGAGCATGGCGAGGAACGATGTGATCAACCCGAAGCTGAGGCCGACGGCGATGGCTACAGCCGGGTGTATGCGCTGCTCCGGGATGGGGCCGTCCACCAGCGTCAGCAGGCCGAAGACGAGCGCAATGCTGCCGGTGAGCGCGAGCACGCCGTGGCTGGGGAACTTCGCCTCCAGCAGAATCAGGATGAACGCCGCAATGAGCACGGTGACGGCGGCGAGATGAATTGGCAGCAGGTTGAGCGCGAAGAGAGCCATCACCACCAGCAGCGTGCCCACCGCGCCGGGGATGATGGTACCCGGCACATGGAATTCAAGATAGATGAGCAGAACGCCGGCGAAGAGCAGAAGCACGGCCAGGTTCGGGTCCATCAGCTTGCCCAGGATATTCTCGCGCAGGCTCGGGGGGAAGTCGCGCACCACGGCATGTTTCAGATGCAGCGTGGTCTGTGTGCCGTCAAAGCGTGTGATGGGACGGTTGTCGAGCGCGGTGAAGAGGCTGGCCTCGTTGTCCACGCTCAGGTCGATGAGCTTCAGTTGCAGAGCTTCGCTGTCGGAGTAGGACTTGGAGTTGCGCACGGCGTCCTCGGCCGCGTCCGGATTGCGTTTGCGGCGAACGGTGTAGGAGCGCAGGAAGGCGGCGGCATCATTCTCCAGCTTCAGCTTCAGAACTGGATCCATCGTCTGGCCTTCGATGATGGGGTGCGCGGCACCGGCGTTGGTGCCGGGTGCCATGGCGCCGATGTCCGCGGCCTCCAGCAGAAAAAATCCTGCCGAGCCTGCGCGGCTGCCGGCCGGTGCGACGTAGATGATGACCGGCACGGGCGACTGCAGAATCTGCTGCACCGTGCCGCGCATGGAGTCGAGCATGCCGCCGGGCGTGTCCATCACGATCAGCACGGCATCGGCGTGAGTTGCGGCGGCCTCATGCAATCCGCGTTCGATGTAGCCTGCGCTGACCGGCTGGATGGTATCGCGCAGCGTGAGCCTGAGCACTGCTGGCTCCTGCGCGCTGATGGCCGCGGGAAGGATGAAGAGGCATCCAAGCGCGAGCACCGCGCGGAGCCGGGTAGAAAGGCTCATGGAAGTTTTTGTCCCCGCGCTTCGAGCGCGCGCTCCATACCGAGGGCGGCGGTATCGTTCGGAGCGATCTTTAGAGCGTGGCTTACATATTCGGCGGCGACGGCTGGATTGTTGGCGTCCAGCTCGATCTGGGCGAGTACAAGATTGGCGGCCACGTTCGGGCTAAGCTGCAGCGAGAGCGTCGCCTCCTTGCGCGCATCGTCCACATAGCCACTCTGCTTTTCGAGCCGCGCCAGACCGGCGTGCGCGTCCGCATTGTGCTCGTCCGCGGCGAGAGCGGAGCGGAACTGGTGCTCGGCCTCGGGTACAAGACCCTGCGTCAGATAATCATTACCGAGCTGCGTGAGCTGCGCGGAGCGTTCCGCGGGCGGCAGCGCGGCCATGCGCATGGCGCGCATCTGGTCGAGCTGGAACGAGGCCTGGCGGAAGCTCGCCTCAGAGTAGGTGCGGCGAATGCGTTCCAGCGGATCGAAGGCATCGCCGGCCGCGTCGATCTGCGCCTGGGTCTGCGCGGAGGGCGGCGCTTTGGCGGCTACCGCAATGTGATCGCGAAGCGCAACGGCCTCGGTATCGCTGGGCTGCAGATCTATCGCCTGCTCCACCTCACGCTGGGCGCCGCTGTAGTCCTTGCGGCGGTAGAGCGTGACCGCAAGGTTGAAGTGGTAGTCCGCGTCCTGCGGATCGGCGGAAGAGGCACGCTGGAAGAGCGCACCGGCGTCTTTATTCTGGCGGCTGGCGGCTACGGCTTCGTTATTGATCACCTCCGGCAGCGGCAGCGAGGCTGCTACGAAGGCGAAGGCTTGCTCGGCGCCGGCATACTTGCCGCTGTTGAAGAGCGCAAGCCCGCGGTAGAAGCCTGCCTCCAGCGCCAGAGAATCACCTTCCGGCAGGTTGGCCAGGGTGACGGCAGCCTGTTCATACTGCTCGTTGGCATACTGCATTTTGCCGAGAGCGAGAATAGCGGCAGCGTAGTTCGGCTGAAGCTGAACGGCTTTCGTCAGGTGCTGCATGGCGTCGGCGGGAGTGCGATCCACCAGACCGCGCACGTAATCTTCAAAAGCATTGAGTTGCAGACCGGCAGATGCGGCCAGAAAGGTCGTGAGCGAGACGTTGTAGGCCGGATCCATCTGCCGTGCCAGGTTCCAGGCCATCCCGTTCTCCAGATCGAGCAGGCGGCCCAGCGGCGCGGAGTCCGGAATGGGAGCGCTGAGACGCAGCGCGCTCATATTCAGCACCTGGGTCTGCGCTTCAATATGCAGGTCCGGCGCGGTGCCGCTTGTGGTGAAGCTGCCCACGATCACGTAGTCGGCGTCCAGCGTCTGCGCAATGCGGATGGTGGTGGCACGCGACGGCTTGAAGTCCAGCGGCAGGCCGAGATGGTCGAGCGCGAACATGCGGTCATCGCGCGTGATGGTCAGGAAGTCGGCGGAGTTCAACCGCTGGTTGATGGTGGTGGGGAAGGATTCGCCGATCCAGTCCAGGCTCGGGTCGCCGGAGCGGTTCTCGAACGGCAGCACCAGAACGAGTCGGCCGCCGCCGCCGGGGACATTCTGCGCGCGCAGTGGGATCCATGTCAGAAAGAGAAGGAGAGCGAAGGCGGCGCGGCGGAGTGTGCGGCTTGAAATCACCTGTTGATTATAGTGGCGCCCCCGGCTTCGCGCAGTTGGGCGAGGCTGCCCTTGTCGAGACGCACTACGGCGGCCCACTGGCCGTTGCGCTCTTCCTGCCAGACGATGCTGCCGTGCAGAATAGCCGCGGTCTGCGCCGGGAAGAGATCGCGGTGGAAGTCAAAGTACTGCGTCTCCATAGTGACGTTGCGCCCACGCAGGCTCGGCGGGTCGTACTTGGTGGAGAAGATCAGTGCCGTGTCGAAAGCATCTTCTTCGGCGGCTGCCTGCTGCAGCTGCGGCAGCGAAAAGTTGTCGATGGAGACGACCTTCATCGGCGTGCGGACGTAGCCGAGTTCGGGCTTGCGCAGTTCATCGGTCACCGGCCACGCGGTCAGTACCGTGGTCTGCGGCCAGCGCTGGAGGATGGCGGCGGTCGCATTCTGCTGCAAAACGATCATGTCGCGATAGGCGAGATTGTCCTCCGGCGCGAAGTGGTACGGAGGATTGATGAAGATTCCCGCCACAAACGCGGCAGCGGAGAACGCGGCCAGCGGCCACCACTGCCGCAGGTGGCGCTGCCACGTCGCGACACAGAGCAGGATCACCAGAGGATAGCCGGGAAGCAGGTAGCGCGTGAGCAGAGCGCCACCGAAGATGGAGAAGAAGATCCAGTAGCCGGTGAGCAGAGTGCCGAGCGTGATGAGGATACTGCGCGGCAGCGGCCTGCGCTCCGGCAGCGGCGCTAGAAAGAGACATGCCAGCGCGCACAGCGCCGGCACGAAGAGGTTCATGTGCGCGGTGAGATGGATCGCCCGGTGGAAGAGCGCGAAGCCGATGCGCTGCAGGCCGAAGTTTGCCGTGGCGTTGTAGCGGAGGTACTGGGGATTGCCGAAGGCGTAGCCGGTGACGTGGCGATGATAGGTAAACCATGCGGCAAGCGGCAGGATGGGCGAGAGCAGGGCTGCCGTACTTCCGTATCGCCGATGCCGCAGCTCTATCAATGCCAGCAGCAGCGGCGTGATCAACGCGGTCTCTTTTGAGAGTACGGCGAGCCAGAAGAGGAGTGCCATCGCAGGCAGTCTCTGCGGATGTGGCTCATTCGCGTCGTCCAGGTAGAGCCAGATTCCCCAGAGCGTAAACGAGGCGGCGAAGATGTCGGCGTGTGCCAGCGTGCTCTGCGCGAACCAGATGGGATAGAGCGCAGTGAGAAGCGTGACGGCAGCCGCGCCCAGATCCCCGCAGACCGGTCGCGCGATCCGATAGACGGCGAGCAGAGCAAACGACGCGATGACGCAGACCAATGTGCGCGTGCTGATGGGCGTGAATCCGCGGAGATGCCACCATGCGGCCAGCAGTATGGACGGCAGCGGCGGGTGCGCGTTGCTCAGCGTGCTTTGCGGGATCAGCGTACCGGTGCGGAAGTAGTCATACGCCGCGGGGATGTAGTAGCCGGCCTCGTCCCAGAAGTAGGGCAGACGCAGCAGCGTGATGTGCGTGAGATAGACGAAGACGAAGATCGGCGGAAAGAGCATCCACAGCGGCAACGGACGTTCCGGGTTCTTCAGGGATGGAAAGGTAAGTCGCACAGAAGAAGTCTATCGTGCACCCAGATTTAACAGTGAGCGCAGTGATTTTGGGATGACAGTGATAAAACAAAAACGATCTAAAAATCTTTAAAATCACTGAGATCAGCTTTTATCATCGTCATCACTGTTAAGTTTTTAGTGAATAGGTCCCGTCGACGGGATGATGTGCGGCTGCAGCGCAATGGGACCGAAGTCCTGCTCGTACTGGGCCAGGTTCTGCCCCAGCACCTGCAGCAGCGCCTTGGCCTGCTGCGGGCTCAGGTAGACGCCCTGGAAGGCGTTGAACTTCATCAGGTCGGCGGACTCCTGTTGCATGGTGCCGAAGACGAGGTGGAAGTCCCACACGCTCATGCGCACCTGCACGCTGTTGGAGTAGCCGTCGCGGTACTCGGGGGTCTGGGCGATCTGGATGGTGGGCTGCTTCGGTTGGCTCATGGTTCTCCTTCGGATATACCTATGGCTTGCTTCATGCGGTACGAATGCCTATGCGCGCAAGCGCCTAATAATAAATTGGTGCGGAAGGGGGGACTTGAACCCCCATGGATTGCTCCGCTAGCTCCTAAGGCTAGTGCGTCTGCCAATTTCGCCACTTCCGCAGAACCGGCGCGCTTAGGGCATGCCGGCCAGATTCGATTGTACTTGGAAGCGGGATCTCCCAGCCGATGGACGTGTCAGGAGGCGATGGCGGTGCGTTAGCGTCCGTGCTGCGTGGCTTTGCGGCCGTGGATGAAGATAGTGTGACCGCGCTGGTAGAGAAGCGGCATGGACTCGTGCATCTCGGGCATGGTGGATGCCGGAGCCGCCGTCTGGGCAAAGCGGCTCCGAGTTCTCCGGGCCAGGGCGATGAACGTGATCTCCAGGATCAGCGCGGTGGGTGCGATCAGGAAACAGAGTGTCCGGAACGGGTTGTGGAGTAGTGCATCCATGTCTCTGATTAGACGCTGGAGCCCCGTTGAAAGTCAGTTAACAGGAGATTAAGAATCAGGAAGGCGGAGGTAGAAGAATCGCAAGAAGGTAGTAAGGAGTATGTAAGAAACAGCGATGGCGTGCGCTAGTACTCTTTGTGCGGTGCCAGATTGCGGCCACGAAAGTAGATGGGCTGAATCTGCTGGCAGAGGAGTGGCTCGCGCTTCTGTTGCTCCATGGCATAGGCGTAGCGGGAGCCGTGTGCATCCTGAAGCTGCTGGAAGAAGCCCCGCACGGCGCTGGTGGCTTTCTGTGACCGGCTCTGACGCCCCTTTGCAACTGCTGCAAAGAATACGCAGAAGACCATGAGCCCTGCTGGGAGCATCATCCACGGCAGCAGCCGGGGGGCGAGATGTAGCGTGGCTTCCATCCCTGCGATTGAAACGCCGCAGGCGGTTGGAAGTCCGTAGAAAGAGTATTAAGAAGCTGTAAGTTGAGCCGTTTTGTGGGCATCTGAGCCCGCAGGCGAAATCCTGATGCTGAGCGTAGCGAAGTGGAAGGATCTCAGCGGCTATGGAATCAGGAGAAATTTGGAGGCGCGGGTCGGGATCGAACCGACGCATAAAGGTTTTGCAGACCTCTCCCTTACCACTTGGGTACCGCGCCTCGCTTGGGCCGTCACGCTCCCGGAGAGGGAACGCCTGCAAACTGCCCGGCTCTTCAGTTGTCCGGAAAGTGTATCGCAGACGAGCTATGTATGGAGCGGGAGACCGGGGTCGAACCGGCGACATCTTCCTTGGCAAGGAAGCACTCTACCACTGAGCTACTCCCGCTCACAGATACTGAGTATAACGGCACGTCGAACCCCGGTCAACGCACTGTCACGTGATAGCCCAACGCGCCGGCCCGCATTATTCCGCGGCAGCATGGTGCGCAGCGTGAACCTTTAGCGCCGAACCGGAGAAATATCGCATCCTATAGCTGATACCGGTAATCCAATCGATATTGCATTGGGAAGCCATAGTTTTGCCGGACAGGATAGACTATTTTTTTCACCCAAAGACTCCGCAGCGCGCCCATGCGCCATGCTGCGCGATCAGGAGCTGGAACCTTGAACGTATGTTCGCAGAGACAGGGCACCGTCGCGCTTCTAACCAAAATGCGGGTGACCGGAATGCTGGTGATCGGAACGCTGCTCTTACTGGGCGGATGCCACGCCGCTCCCCCCGCGGCTCCGCCGCAGGCCATGCCGGTGCAGGTGGCGCCGGTCACCCTGAACCCCGTGCCACAGAGCGACGCCTATGTGGCCACCATCAAGTCCCGCCGCTCGGCCACGCTGCAGCCGCAGGTCAGCGGCAACATCACCCGCATCCTGGTCAAGTCCGGCGACATGGTGCGCGCGGGCCAGGTACTGATGACCATCGATCCGCTCCAGCAGATCGCCTCCGTGCAGCAGGCGCAGGGAACGCAGTCGCAGAAGGCAGCCGTCTACGACTACAACAAGATCGAAGTGGAGCGGCAGCGCAAGCTCTATGCCGAAGGCGTGACCTCCAAGGACACGCTGGATGCCGCCGAACAGGCGTACTCCAACTCGCAGGGAGACTACAACTCCTCCGTCGGACAGACGCAGTCGCAGAAGGCACTGCTGAACTACTACCAGATCCGCGCACCCTTCGCCGGCATCGTCGGCGACATCCCCGTGCACGTCGGCGACTTTGTGCAGCCGGATCCTGTGGTCGGCGCCGCGACACTGACCACGGTCGATGAAATCACAGACCTCGAAGCCTATATTGACGTTCCAGCTGAGCGCGCCACGCAGATCCACATGGGCCTGCCGGTCGAGATCCTCGGCGATGACGGCCAGGTGGTTGTCAGTTCCACCGTCAGCTTCATCTCACCGCAGGTGGATAACGGCCTGCAATCGGTGCTGGTAAAGGCCGAGATACCGCATTCCGCACAGACGCTGCGCAATGAACAACTGGTGAAGGCGCGGATTGTGTGGAGTACCTCGCCGACGCCCACCGTACCTGTGCTCGCCGTGACGCGCATCGGCGGACAGTCGTTCGTCTATGTAGCCCAGAGCGACGGCAAGGGCGGTTACATCTGCAAACAGACCCCGGTTTCGCTGGGCGACACCATCGGCAACAGCTACCCGGTGCTCTCCGGCCTTAATCCCGGCGAAAAGGTCATCATCTCCGGCATCCAGTTCCTCGCTGACGGTGTTCCCGTTCAGCCGATGGGTCAGTAACAGTTCAACTTTTGTCATTCCGCTGCGTAGCGGCGGAATCTGCTTCTGTACTTCGTGCCACCGTTCGAAAGGACTGCAAGCTTGTTCGTTGACTTCTTTATCAAGCGGCCCATCTTCGCCACCGTCTGCGCGCTGCTGATCGTGCTGGCCGGTGCCGTGGTGATCCCCGGGCTGCCGGTCTCGCTCTATCCGGACCTTGCGCCGCCGCAGGTCACCGTGACCAGCGTCTACATCGGCGCGAACGCGCAGACGGTGGAGCACGATGTGACCACGTTGCTGGAAGAGAGCATCAACGGCGTGGAAGGCATGCGCTACATGACGTCGTCCAGCGGCAACGACGGCACCAGCACCATCAACATCACCTTCCAGACCGGCTATGACCTGAACATCGCGGCCGTGGACGTGCAGAACCGGGTAGCCGCGGCGCAGGGCCGGCTGCCGCAGACGGTGAACAACACCGGCATCACCATCACCAAGGCCAACCCGAACTTCGTCTTTGCCGCCGGATTCTATGCGGACAAGGGTCTCTACTCGCCGGAGTTCGTCAGCAATTACATCGACGTCTATGTTAAGGACTCGCTCAAGCGCGTTCAGGGCGTGGGCGACGTCATCATCTTCGGCGAGCGCAAGTACGCCATGCGGCTCTGGCTCGATCCCGTCCGCATGGCGGCGCGCCAGATTACCGCGACGGACGTGGTCGCGGCGCTGCAGGAGCAGAACGTCGAGATACCCGCAGGCTCCGCGGGCCAGCCGCCGGCGGACAAGCACCAGGACTTCCAGATCGCCGTCAACGTCTCCGGCCGTCTCACCGATCCGGAGCAGTTCGGCAACATCATCCTGAAGCAGACGCCCAGCGGTCTGGTGCGCTTATCTGACGTGGGCCGCGCCGAGGTTGGAGCAGAGGATTACGGCACTGATCTCAACTTCAGCGGCTATCCCGCCGTCGGCGTCGGCGTGCAGCAGCTTTCGAACGCCAACGCGCTCGATGTGGACCGCAAGGCCAAAGCCGTTCTCTACGAACTCTCCAAGTCCTTTCCGCCGGGGCTGCACGCCGTGGTAGCGTTCGATACCACCACCGTCGTCGGCGATTCGATCCGCGAGGTGCTGAAGACGCTGGCTGGATCCATCGTGATCGTGATCATCGTCATCTTCCTCTTCCTGCAGGACTGGCGCGCCACCATCATTCCCGCGGTCACGATCCCGGTCTCGCTCATCGGGACCTTCTTCTTCATTCGCGCCTTCGGCTTCTCCATCAACTCGCTCACGCTCTTCGGCATTACTCTGGCTACGGGTCTCGTGGTGGACGATGCCATCGTCGTCATCGAGAATGTGCAGCGCCACATCTCCGAGGGCTGCAAGGACTCCATGGAGGCCACCTCCATCGCCATGGGCGAGGTGACCAGCGCGGTGATCGCGACCTCGCTCGTGCTGATCTCGGTCTTTGTGCCGGTATCGTTCTTCCCGGGAACCACGGGCATTCTCTACAAGCAGTTCTCGCTGACGATCGCCTTCTCCATCGCTATCTCGGCCTTCAATGCGCTCACGCTCTCGCCCGCGCTGGCCGCGCTGCTGCTGAGAAAAGAACAACACCACGGCGGTCTGCTCGGCGAGATCGACAAGGGTATCAAGGCCACCAGCGCTTGGTATGCCAATGCGATTCAAGCGGTGCTGCGGCACAAGCTTATTGTTGCGTTGGTCTTTGCCGCCGGCCTGGCAGCCACCGTATTCATCTACAACTACGTGCCCACCGCCTTCGTTCCGGGTGAGGACCAGGGCTACTTCATCATGCAGGTGCTGGCGCCGCAGGGAGCGTCGCTGGCGTATACGACGCATCTCGCGGAGCAGGCGCAGGCGATCCTCGACAAGAACCCGGACGTCTTCGGCACCTTCTCCGTGATGGGCTTCGGTTTCAGCGGCGCGGCGCCGAACGAGGGGCTGATCTTTGTTCCGCTCAAGCCGCAGGATGAGCGCAAGGGCAAGGGTCACTCCGCGGCGGAGATCGTGGCCGCCGTCTCGCCGCAGATGTTCGGCATTCCCGGCGGCATCATCGTGGCGTTCGAGCCGCCGGCGATCCAGGGCATCGGCAACTTCGGCGGCTTTCAGTTTGAGTTGCAGGACAACGGGCGCAATACGCTCGGTGACCTGGACCGCGTGGCGCACACCATCGTGGGCGAAAGTCACACCGATCCCGTGCTCAGCGGTCTCTACACCGGCTTTACCGCCAGCGATCCGCAGATCCTTGTCAGCATCGATCGCGACAAGGCGAAGAGCCTCGGCGTTCCGCTCACTCAGATTACGGATACGCTCGGCGTCTTCATGGGTTCGGACTACGTGAATGACTTTGACTACAACAACCGCTCGTACCGCGTCTACGTGCAGGCAGACCAGCAGTTCCGCGCGACGGCGCAGAACCTGCGCCAGTTCTATGTGCGCTCCAACACCGGTCAGATGATCCCGCTCGACAATCTCATCACCGTGGAGAATAGCTCCGGCCCGCAGGTCATCAGCCACTACAACCTCTTCCGCTCGGCGGAGATCCTGGGCTCGTCCTCGCCGGGTCACAGCACCAGCGAAGGCATCGCGGAGATGGAGAAGCTCGCGAGGAAGAACCTGATGCAGGGCATGAGCTTCGAGTGGTCCGGCCTGGCGCTGGAGGAGATCGAGTCGAGCGGCAAGGCGGCGATCATCTTTGGCCTCGGCATTCTCGTCGTGTACCTGACGTTATCCGCACAGTATGAGAGTTTTGCCCTGCCGTTCATCATTCTGCTGGCGGTGCCCATGGCGGTGCTGGGCGCGCTCGGCGCGGTGGCGCTGCGCGGACTGGACGACAACATCTACGTGCAGATCGGCCTGGTGCTGCTTATCGGGCTTTCGGCCAAGAACTCCATCCTGATCGTCGAGTTCGCCGAGCAGATCCGCGCGCAGGGCAAGTCCATCTCCGAAGCGGCGATTCTCGCGGCCGAGCTTCGCCTGCGTCCCATCCTGATGACCTCGGTCGCGTTTATCCTCGGCGTGCTGCCGCTGGTCTTTGCGAGCGGCGCGGGTATGTTGGGCCGCCACTCGGTGGGTACGGCGGTGGTCGGCGGCATGATCGTGTCGACGATCCTGAACCTGATCTTCATCCCCGTGCTGTACGTGATCCTGAAGACGCTGCTGGAGAGGTTCTCGCCGCGCAAGCAAGGGAGCGAGCCGCCGCCGCTGCCCGCGGACGCGGACTGCTAGCGCTCTGAATTTTGTGTCGCGGCCTGCGCAGACAGTAAACTGTCTGCATCCCGATGGCTGACACAAAATTCATTACTGCGTATAACCCTGTTGCCGGGCTTGATGAACGCGGCTGGATGCTGAAGGTGATCCAGCCCGGGCTCGCCGGATTGATGGATGGATCGGTCTCGACGCTTGCGCCGATCTTTGCCACGGCATTCGCCACGCACAGGACGCATGTGGTCTTTCTCGTCGGCGCGGCCTCGGCGGTGGGCGCGGGAATCTCCATGGCGTTTTCCGAGGGATTATCGGATGACGGTGCTCTCACCGGCCGGGGGAATCCGGTCTTCCGCGGCATCGTCACCGGATTGATGACGTTTCTCGGCGGCTTTCTGCACACGCTGCCGTTCCTGCTGTCGAACGTCCACACCGCGCTGACCTGGGCCTATGCCGTGGTGGGAGTCGAACTCCTGATCATCGCGTGGGTACGGCACCGCTTCTTCAAGTCGGGATTTGCCATCTCCTGCCTGCAGGTGGTCGTCGGCGGGGGACTGGTCTTTGTGGCGGGAATTCTCATCGGCAGCTCGTAGGCAGGCTACCCGCCCCCGCCTGTAATAAACTTGAACAACCAACCCAAGAGCCGGGATGGCGGAACTGGCAGACGCAGCGGACTCAAAATCCGCCGAGGGCAACCTCGTGGGGGTTCGACCCCCCCTCCCGGCACCATGATAAATAAAGGACTTATGCGATTTTGGCCTCTCCTCAGCGAGAGGCCAAGACTGTTTGGTGGCTGTTTTGATGGCTGTTGTGCGATCCGGCCGTAGAATGGCTCAAAGGTTCCGATGAACATCTGGAGAATGAAGCTTCGCGCCGGGGATTACGGGGACGATATGTGGCCTCAGTGTCGCGAGCGGGCAATCGCCTCAATGACCCATCCCCCCATATACGACACCGACCTATCAAACTCTCAAAAGCGGGACGTTCCGGAGGCTGTCCGAACGGCTGCAAGGACGAGCATCTGGAGGTTCGCTTGGGACATAGTTGGTGGAGACGTCATCCTTGTTGGCGACTCTCTGCAACGTTCGATCATTGCGCGTGGATTCGTTGATGTTGCACCTGGCGAACGCGCGTACCGGTTCAACTCGGTCGATCCAATCGTCGAGCCGGGCAATCTGGAAATCGCGTGGCGGCATGAGGTGCCGGTCAAATGGGACCCGGACTTTGTCCCATTCACCTACGTTGACGGAGCGCCGCGTATCACTGTCATGCACTTCGACCCCTCATGGGCCCCGCATTCACTCCAGGTCGAGCCTTCAGATGTCTCAGAAGACTTTCTTGATGACACAGCTTATCGACGAGAGACCCCAGCGTCCGACCGAAACATCAAACGGCTTCACGCGACACTTTCAAATAGGTTTCGTGCTTGGCTAAACAATTCACACGGGATCGCAGCACAACAAGAAAAGAGGCGTGTGGATGTTGGCTTCAGCCACAACGGGAAGACACATCGCGCTGAACTGAAGATTTGCTATGGAGGCGAGACCCGAGCGTCAATTCGGGAAGCGTTGGGGCAGATCTTCGAGTACAACTTGTATCCCCCGCGGACATCAGCCGATTCTTGGCTGATCGTTCTCGACACCAAACCATCGACAGAAGATATTGCTTACCTCGAAGCACTGAGGCAGCAGTTCCAGCTACCACTATCTCTTGTCTGGGCTACCGATAACGGTTTCATAAGTGATCTATCTTTCCTGGATCAGTAGTCGATGTAGGCTTGCTTGCGGATATGCGATCAATCACGGAAAGTCTGTGCTCGGGAGAGAGATGGCTATAACGGGCCGACATGGTGATTGTTTTGTGGCCTGCGAGCTCCTGAATCTCCTTGATGGACGCTCCCGCCATTGCCAGCCACGAGCAGAAGGTGTGGCGATTCGAGTGCCAAACATACCCTGAGATCTTTGCATCTTCGAGAGACGGGACGAACCACGACCTCGTATCGAATCGCGGTCCTTGGCGCGGGAAAACCATATCGGATTGCTTAGAGGTCTTCTTGTGAATCGTTTTGAGGGCCGTAACCGCATCTGCGTTCAAGTGAACTGTGCGAGCTGAGCCATTCTTCGTCTTCGTAAGGTCGATTGTCCGCCTGTCGAGATGGACTTGGCCCCAAGTAAGCGAGTACTGCTCCGACAGCCTCATGCCCGTATTCACCGACACAATGAACTCAGCTAAATGCTCTGGGAACCGTTCCTCGATGGCCTTGTAAAGAGTGTCGTATTCGTCTCTGCTCAGAAAGCGCAAACGTCCGACACTCTCCCGACGATGGCGAACCTGCCGGGCGGGGTTCACCGTCACCTTGCCGTTATGCAGCCCTTCCCGATAGCAAAGTGAGATGAAGGCCTTATAGCGGTTAGTAGTTGCCGCTGTTTTGCAATGCGACCGAAGCCAACGTTCGAGCTCTTGTGGTGTGATCTCTGCAGCGGGGCGCGAACCGATTGCCTTACGGACAATCTCTGCCTTGCTGATGTAGCTGCGACGGTCCTTGTGGTCCGCAACGTATTCCAGAGCATCGTCGATCAGCTCAGAGAAGTGCAACACTCTGCTGTCGCGCAATTCGGGA
>DATMLK010000146.1:0-6830 GCA_035570215.1 Acidobacteriaceae bacterium | reverse complement strand
GCACGCCGAGGGCTCGGTCCTCGTCTAGTTCGGCGACACCCGCGTGCTCTGCACCGCCAGCGTCGAGGACCGCGTGCCGCCCCACCTGGTCGGCACCGGCAAGGGCTGGGTCACCGCCGAGTACGGCATGCTCCCCCGCGCCACCCTCACCCGCACCGCGCGCGAGTCCGTCAAGGGCAAGCTCGGCGGCCGCACCCACGAGATCCAGCGCCTCATCGGCCGCAGCCTCCGCGCCGTGATGGACATGGAAGCCCTGGGCGAGCGCACCATCATCCTCGACTGCGACGTTCTCCAGGCCGACGGCGGGACCCGCACCGCCGCCATCACCGGAGCCTGCGCCGCCCTCGCCATCGCGCTCAATAAGCTCGTCAAGGCCGGCACGCTCAAGGCCTCGCCCATGAAGCAGCTCGTCGCCGCCACCTCCGTCGGCATCGTCGACGGCCACGTCCTCCTCGACCTCGCCTACGAAGAAGACTCCCGCGCCGATGTCGACATGAACGTCGTCATGACCGCCGGCGGCCTCTTCGTCGAAGCCCAGGCCACGGCGGAAAAAGTCCCCTTCTCCCGCGCCAAAATGCTCGAAATGATGGACTACGCCGAAGCCGGCATCAAGGATCTGCTCGCACTGCAGAAGGCCGCCATCGCCGCCGGCTGACGCAAAAGCAAAAACCTGCCACGGATTTTAAAAGCGACACGGATTAAAGACCTTCCAAAGGTCTTATCCGTGCAAATCCGTGTCTTCTGCCTTTATCCGTGGTGAGTTTCTGTACTTCCGTCCCGGCAAAACCTGCTTGAGCTAAAATGAAATCGAACGCAAAATCCACCCCAACTGAATCTCTAGGAGCACACGAACGATGAAGCTGAAGCTCACCCCTGGAAAACTCGCCGGCATGAACGCACTCTCCGATGCCCGCGGCGTCATCTCCGCCGCCGCCATGGACCAGCGCGGCTCCCTGCAGAAGTCTATCGCCAGCGAACGCGGCGCTGCCGCCACCGCCCACGATCTGGAAGAATTCAAGTCCCTCGTGACGGAAGTTCTGACGAAGCACGCCTCCGGCATCCTGCTCGACCCCGAGTTCGGCCTGCCCGCCTCCAAGCGCCGCAACGGCAAGGGCATGCTGCTCGCCTACGAGAAGACCGGCTACGACGCCAACACCCCCGGCCGCCTGCCCGATCTGCTCGACGTCTGGAGCGTCCGCCGCCTCAAGGAAGCCGGCGCCGACGCCATCAAGATCCTGCTCTACTACACCCCCGAAGACAAGATGGAAGTGAACGAGATCAAGCACGCGTGGATCGAGCGCGTCGGTGACGAGTGCGTCGCCAACGACATCCCCTTCTTCGCCGAGTTCATCTGTTACGACCACACCGGCGGCGACGAGAAGACCGTGGCCTTCGCCAGGAAGAAGCCGCTGCTTGTCTCCGGCACCATGGCCGAGTTCGGCAAGGCGAAGTACAACGTCGACGTACTCAAGGTCGAAGTGCCCATCGACATGGCCTTCGTCTCCGGCACCAAGGCCTTCAAGGGCGCCGAGGCCTACACCCGCAAGGAGGCGCTGCAGCACTTCCGCGACTCCGCCGGCATGACCCACCTGCCCTTCATCTATCTCTCCGCGGGCGTCTCCAACCCCACCTTCATCGAGACCCTCGAGCTCGCCAACGAAGCCGGCACCACCTACAACGGCGTCCTCTGCGGACGCGCTACGTGGAAAGACGGCATCGCCATCTACGCCAAGCAGGGCGCCAAGGCCTTTGAGGACTGGCTCAACACCACCGGCGTCGAGAACATCGGCAACGTCAACAACGCCCTCAAGGGCGCGCACTCCTGGCACAGCAAGGTCGAAAAGAGCTAAACCTCGACACAGCACTCGCAGCAACAACAAAGCCGCGGCTCTTGCCGCGGCTTTGTTTTCTTCTTAAATCCGTTTTTGTTTTTAGATCCATGGCAATCCGTGTTTTTTATCCCTGCTCATCCGCGGTAAGCCTTTGCTTTTGCTCCTAATTCACGATCGCGTCAAACGTCCCCGTCTCGATCGTGCCGCCGTGCTTCATCTGGATAAAGATGCGATACCGCCCCGGCGCCGGGAAACCGTACGGAAACTCCACCGTGTTGGGAATGTTCTCGCCCGGCATCGCCATGCCCATCGGCATGTTCATATTCATGCCGGCCATCGCATCGCCGCTGGTGTCGTTGCCGGCACCATTAGAACTATTCGCCAGCATCATCGCGGCCATCGAAGCCGACCCCTCCGGATGCGTATGCGCGAAGACCGTACCGTCCGTCTTCACAAACGCGGCATGTCCCGCCATTCCCATGTACGGGACCACATCACCCGCGGCCTTTCCCTTCGTATCCAGCAGCGCGAAGTGGAAGATGTACGCCGTACCTGCCGTCAGCACCGGTGGCCGAGTCCATACCATCGTGTAACCATCCGGCAACGGGTACGAACTCCCCAGCATTCCCGCGCTAAGCGGTGCCGGAAAGGCCGCGGCATCATCCGGCCCGGGTACGCTGCCCACCATGCCTGCGGGAACATTGATGGTCGCCAGCAGCGTCTCCGGAAAGCCGTTCGCATGCACCACATCACCGTAGAGCTTGTACTCCCCGGCCGGCATGTTGGGAAGATGCATCCGGAAGTCTCCCTGCGCCACCAAGTCAGGATGCACGTGGAAGACGGCATCCATCTCCGGCTCGCGGATCATGTAGAGGTGCATCAGGTGGTTGTGATCGGGCAGAAAATCACTGTTCATGCGCGTCAGCATGTAGTTGTATCTGTTCTTCGGCACAAAGCCGGAGACCATGAGATCGAGAACGTTCCCCTGCAGAACCGGCTGCACATTGAGCGGTTGGTAGAGGTCGGAGGCGTAGGCCATCGCGTCAATATTCCACCAGTGCATCCCGCTCCATACGATCAGGCTCATCATCACCAGCGTGGCGGTACCTGCGATACGGCCCTGGCGCTTGCGATCTGGCCCAGCGATAAGTCCCGGCTTTAGATCGGCCTCGCGCACCGCGGCGGCAATGATCGCGGCCATGCTGACTACAAGGATGATCCCCAGCAGAGCCAGTAGCGCTCCCAGCGCGCGGTTCATCTTCTTCACCGTGGTCGCAATGGCTGGAACCGGCACGGAGACCGTTCTATCGCCGTCCGCTCCGGATATCTCGAAGCGCACCTGCCATGAACCGGCAGCCATCATCCAGAGATTTCCCGTGTAGTAATCCGGATCATCCTTGGAGCGGACCATCACATCCGGCGTCGGCGGATGCAGTGAGGCCTCGCCGGTGACCGGCAACGGGATGATGTGGATCTGGTCAATGGCGTCACCCGTCGCCCGCACTTCAACCGCTGCAACCCCCGGTATCGCCGTGGGCATGCGTACCGTGACAAAGAGCTTGTACCCGCCGGCATTCAGCTCCTCAAAGACGTCCTTGCTGCCCACATGCGCCCTCGCCGGCTGGACGCATGCAAATACAAAGAAGCCACATAGCAGCAGGCGCGTCGCTACGCGGAATTTCGTACGGAGCCTCATCGCTGCAGCCTCCGCAGTTGCCGGCCCGAGCGGATGCCGAACCATGTGCCGGCAGCGCCGTACAACGCAGCGCGCAGAATGCCCCAGACAAGCTCAAGGCCGTGACTTGGGTTCACAAAGATGCGCAGCCGGTCCGGGTTGTTGGGCAGCATGTTGTAGTTGAAGTACATCGTCCCGAAGAAGCGGTTCTCCGAGTGCCTGGTCATCAGAAAACTGGCGAAGGGCCACTCCACCGCAAGCAGCACGGCTACGAACACGATGCCGGAGAGCAGAGCGATCTTCCACGGCTTCCACAAGCGTGTACGATGCCAGAGAATATCCAGCGCAATGGCCGGCACAATAACCAGCACGGGAAACTTTGCCGGAATAAGATGCGTCACCGGTATATAAACAGGCCCGAGCTTGGGCTGCGCCGGGACCAGCGGCAGTATCCATAGCTCCGCCAGCCGCAGCGTGGTGTAGACGGCGGCCGCCCAGGTCGCGGCCCAGCGGTGGCGCGAAGACCATGACAGCGTCGCCGCCATGAGTGGGATCAGCAGAGCCATGTCCGTATACGCGCTGACGCTGTGCAGCTTGCCTTCCCACGTGTAGCTGAGCAGAAAGAACATCTCCAGCGTCACGATGAGTCCGCCGACATACAGAAAGAGACGCCGCAGCACCTTGTAGTTGGCGTCCGCGGCCTTGTCCTTCGCAGGCGCGGCGCGGTTCATAGCGGGAAGAATGAGATAAAGGACTCCCAGCGCGATGGCAAAGACGCCCAGGATCGCCACCGCATGCGGCGGGCTCTCCACCTTCAGATCAACACCGTAGGCCGCATGCCACCAGTTGTCGAACGGCGCGGAGGTCAGCATCGCGATCCCGCCCCATGCCGCGATAAAAGCGCCCAGCGGCGCGCGAAAGCCGAGCACGCCTACCGAGACGGCCCTGATCTCTTCGGAACGTCCCTCTGTGGAGCGGCCAAACGTCGCGGTCAAAATAAGATAGCCGGACATGATCGTCGCGAGCACGGCGCACAGGTAGACCGTGATATGCGGCGCCGTCCAGAAAGCGTCGCGGCCGATGGAGCGGTGCCATGCAATGTCCCACGCCATGCCGGTGCAGGCCGATGTGATCGCAATCGCCCCGCACCATAGATACCACGGTGCTCCACCGGCCTTCACGGCGAACGCAGCTGCTTTTGTGCCGGAGTCTTGTGTATCTGTTGTCGAGTGCGCCATCACACTCATCCTAACCGAACCAGCGTACGGTGGAAGCGCGGCATTTACTGGAGAACGGCTGAGTCCACGGCGGACTCCACGCGATTCCGTCCGCTTTCCTTCGCGCGATACAACGCGGCATCGGCCCGCTGCAATAGCATCTCCCACGAGTTCCCTGTCGGGCTGCCCAGCCGCGCTGTCTCCAATGTGGCTACGCCGAAGCTCGCATGTACCTCCAGGCAGTCTCCCCCGAACTCGACTCCAATCGCATCGATGCGCTCGCGCAGGCGCTCCGCCAGGTCGCGCGCGCCGGACAGACCCGTCGCCGGCAGCAGCAGCATGAACTCATCGCCGCCGAAGCGTCCCAGGTGATCGCTGGAGCGCAGCAGACTGCGCATGGCATCGGCAAGCGCCACCAGCACGCGATCGCCGCCGGCATGGCCGAAGCCGTCGTTCAGCTCCTTGAAGTGGTCCACATCGATTGCCACGACCGACATCGGCAGATCATAGCGTTGCGAACGCTCCATCTCCTGGTTGCCCTTCTCATCAAAGGCCCGGCGATTCAGCGCGCCGGTCAGCGAGTCCGTCGACGACAGCGACTCCAACTCGTCCTGCAGCCGCGTCGCCGCCATCCACAGGTATCCCAGCGGCGTGAACGCATTAATGATCACGTAGGCCGTCACGCCGGAGATCTGTTGCCACCAGCCCGGCATCTGCTCCGGCATGATGTGATAGTGCAGTATCCATAGGCAGCGCCCCACGGAGCGCAGAGTGAACGATGCATACACCAGCGCCATGGTCCGCGCAGGTATCCTGATGGCCCGGTCCGAGTAGCGCAGCAGAACATACGCGCTCAGTCCTGTCTGGAAACCGAGAAGCGCTGCCGTGAACACCGCGCGCTCCAGGTAACGCTGAGGATCCATGCCAAAGTAGGCAAATCCCGCAAATCCGAAGAGAAGCAGTGCCATCCAGCCCCAGGGACGCTGCGGCTTCCGCCGTACAAAGTTTAAATAGCAGTAGTGCAGCAGCGTAAAGCCTACCAGCAGCAGCTCTGGAGCGATCGCATAGGTAAACCAATGAAACCCGGGCAGGCTGATGGACGCGATCACACCGGCAAAAAGAGCAGCAGAGTATGCCCACGCCAGCAGACGCATCCCTTGCAGCTTCCGGTTCGTGATCGAAATCAGCCAGAGAGCTATGGTGTAGCAGCTCACCAGCAGAAAGTTCGCGACGTAGATGGGGTAGATGGCCATGCAGGGGTAATCCTTAAAGAGGTTACCTCAGCTATACCCGTCAAACCAGTCAATTGTTGCTGTTCCAGCCGGTTTATGGCGATTTTGACTCGATATTACTCCTGTGAAATGCAGTATCGCTCGCCGAGGCACCTTGCCGGGATCTACTCCCACTCGATCGTGCCCGGCGGCTTCGAGGTAATGTCATACACCACGCGGTTGATGCCACGCACCTCGTTCACGATCCGGCTGGAGATGGTCTTCAGCACCTCATACGGCAGCGGAACCCAGTCCGCTGTCATGCCATCCTCCGAATGCACCGCGCGCACCGCGCAGGTGTAGGCATACGTCCGCTGGTCGCCCATCACGCCCACCGTCTTCACCGGCAGCAGCACGGCAAAGCTCTGCCACACCTTGCGGTAGAGTCCCGCCGCCTTGATCTCCGCCACCACGATCGCATCCGCCTCCTGCAGGATCGCCACACGATCCGCCGTCACCTCGCCCAGGATGCGCACTGCCAGCCCCGGCCCTGGGAACGGTTGCCGCTCCAGGATCTCCTCCGGCATGCCCAGGTCGCGCCCGATGCGCCGGACTTCATCCTTGAAGAGATCGCGCAGTGGCTCGATCAGCTTCAGCTTCATATTCTCCGGCAGACCGCCGACGTTGTGATGGCTCTTGATCGTCTGGCTCGGCCCCTTCACGCTCGATGACTCGATCACATCCGGGTACAGAGTTCCCTGCACCAGCCACGCCACGTCCGCGCTGTCACCCGTGTCCTTCAGGATCCGCGCTGCCTCGACGTCAAAAACCTCGATGAACTCATTGCCAATGATCTTTCTCTTCGTCTCCGGATCGGTCACGCCCGCAAGCTTCG
>DATMLK010000145.1:0-22567 GCA_035570215.1 Acidobacteriaceae bacterium | reverse complement strand
CGCGGAGCGCACGCGCAGTTCGGTCTCGGTATCGACGCTGGAGGTAGCTTCGTCGAGAATGAGGATGCCGGGGTCATGCGCCAGCGCGCGCGCAAAGCTGATGAGCTGCTTCTGTCCGGTGGAGAGCGTACTGCCGCGTTCACGCACGGGCTCGGTGTACTGGCCGGGGAGCGACTCGATGAAGTCGGCGACATTGACCTCTTCAGCCGCGCGCTTCATGCGCTCGTCGGTGATCTTCGAGCCGAGGCGGATGTTGTCGGCGATCGTGCCGGAGAAGAGGAATGGGTCCTGCAGGACGACGCCGAAGCGGCGGCGCAGCGCGGTGAGCTCCTGCTCGCGCACGTCGACGCCATCGATGAGGATGCTGCCGCGCTGAATGTCGTAGAAGCGCATCATCAGGCTGGTGATGGTGGTCTTGCCCGCGCCGGTGTGGCCCACGATGGCGGCGGTCTGGTCCTGCTCGATCACGAAGCTGACGCCGCGGAGAACCCATTCGATACCGGTCATCTCGCGCAGCTCGTCTTCTGTTGCATTAGAGATGAGAGACAACTGCATCTCGCTTAAAGATTCATACGTGAACCAGACGTCGCGGAACTCGATACGGCCGGAGCGGTCGCCTGCAATGGGGTGCGCCGGCGAGACGATCCCGGTCTGCGTGTCGAGCAGCTTGAAGATGCGCTCGCTCGCGGCCATGGCGGCCTGCAGGATGTTGTACTTCTCGCTTAGGTCCTGGATGGGCCGGAAGAAACGCTGCGCATACTGGATGAAGGCGACCACAACACCGATGCTGACGGTGCTGAAGAAGCGATACGAATGCAGCGTAGAGCCGCCGCCGAGCCAGATGACGCAGGAGATGGCGACGGCGCTGAGCAGGTCCACCGCGGGGTAGTAGAGCGAGTAGGAGAGAACGGTGTCCTTGAACGCCTCCATGTGCAGGCGGTTCACGGCGGAGAAGTCACGGAAGGCGCGCTGCTCGCGGTTGAAGAGCTGGACAATGCTCATACCGCTCACGTGCTCCTGCGTGTAGGCGTTGATGTGCGCGATGGCGGTGCGGATGCGGCGGTAAGACTCGCGCACGTAGGTGCGGAAGATCTGCGTGGCGTAAAGAATTCCGGGGATGACGGCGAGCGTGATCAGGGCAAGCCACCAGTTCATCGCCAGCATGATGATCACGATAAAGAGCAGAACGAAGACGTCTTCAAAGATGGCGAGCACGCCGGAGGTGAACATCTCGTTCAGCGCATCTACATCGCTGGTGACGCGCGTGACCAGGCGTCCGACGGGATTACGGTCAAAGAAGCCGACGTGCATGCGCTGGATGTGACGGAAGATCTGGCTGCGCAGGTCGAACATCACCTTCTGCCCGGTCCACTGCATCAGGTAGGTCTGCAGGAACTCCAGGATGAAGGTGAGCGTGATGGCGAGCAGATAGACGCCGGCAAGCTGCGCGATGCCGATGAGCGGCCTGGGGCTCAGCTGCGCGGTGAGACGCGATGTGTCCGGAAGATGGAGAAAGCGCGCCGTGTGCGACGGGCTGGTGCCTACGTTGCCGCCCATGTACTTGTTGACGGCGAGCATGGTCAGGAACGGCCCCAGGATATCGGCGGCGGCCTTGAGCAGAATGGCCACGATGGAGATGCCAACCTGCAGCTTGTACGGGCGCAGATAGACAAGTAACCGCCGCATCAGGCGGCCGTCATACGCCTTCCCCAGAACCTCTTCTTCCTGGGCGGAGCGTTTGGCTTCCTGCTCTTTCGTCTGTTCTGCCATGTTCGCCTTCTTAGCTTTCATTGTAGATGCGCGAGCGGGTAGAACGCTGCGTGGCCCTAACCCGTGGGAAAATGGTGGAATGCGTGATGGGGCACCACATCCGGAGGGGCTGGGACTTTACGTCTCCGTGCCGTTCTGCCGCGCCAAATGCAGCTACTGCAACTTCGCCTCTGGCGTATTCGCGGAATCGCGCATGCAGGCCTATGTCGACCGGCTCTGTGCGGAGATAGCCGGCGCGGGCGCACGGGCCACGGCGATGCAGGCTGTGCTGCCGCAGCGGGTGGAGAGCATTTTTTTCGGCGGAGGAACGCCGAGTCTGCTGGCACCGCGGCATTTGCGGCAGATATTTTTTGCGATACACAAACATTTTGAAGTGGCCGAAGACGCCGAGATCACCATGGAGTGCGCACCGGGGCAGATAGCTGACACTGTATGGATGGAGATGCTCGCGCAGGGAACGAACCGCATCAGCTTTGGGGTTCAGTCTTTCGTGGATGCCGAGGCCGCGGCGGTGGGACGCAAGCATACGGCAGAGATCGTGCAGGCAGAGATCGAGCGCGTGCGCAGCGCGGGTGTGCGCTTCATCAACGTGGACCTGATCGCCGGTCTGCCGCACCAGACCGCCGCAAGCTGGCGGCACTCGCTCGATGCAGCGGTTGCCAGCGGGGCAGGGCACATCAGCGTCTACATGCTGGAGGTGGATGAGGATTCGCGACTCGGCCGCGAGGTGCTGGCCGGCGGTGTGCGCTACCACGCGCACTTTATTCCTGATGAGGAGCTTACTGCCGATCTGTACCTTGCTGCATGCGAACACCTGGAGCGAGCCGGCGTATTGCAGTATGAGATATCCAACTTCGCCCGCGCGGGCGAGGAGTCGCGCCATAACCTGCGCTACTGGCTGCGGCAGCCGTATCTCGGCCTGGGGCTGGATGCGCACTCGATGCTGCGGCGCGAGGATGCGGAGACTCCGGCTGTGCGCTTTGCCAACACGGACGATCTCGACCGCTACATCGGCGGCGAGAGCGTATTTGCTGCGCTGGCAGCAAAGGTTGTGCCGGAGTTCGTTACGGAGCATGCGGCTACGGAAGAGAGAGTATTTCTCGGTTTGCGTCTCAATGCGGGCATGGAACGCAGAGAACTGGCGGCCTGTACTGGCGAGGATGTCCTGCTGGAGCTGGAGGCCGAGGGCATGCTTGTCTTCGTAGCGGGACGTGTCCGGCTTAGCGCGCGCGGCAGGCTACTCTCCAATGAGGTCTTTGCGCGGCTGCTGGAGGCGGTTCCGGCTTAGCGGGCTAGGGTTGCGGCGCACCGTTTCCAGAATCAGGAGGAGGCGCGCTATGCGGCAGGGTGGCGCTCTCGCGCATCACAGCCGGCTTGGATGGAAGGTAGATGCTCACCGTGGTTCCGTGAGTGGGCGCTTCTTCATTGCTGCTGATCTCGATCGTGCCCTCGTGCTTCTCCACGATACCGCGGCTTACCCACAGGCCGAGCCCAGTGCCATGCTCACCCTTGGTGGTGAAGAAGGGCTCGAAGAGCCGTTTCATGGTGGCCGGCGGAATGCCGGGACCGTTGTCGGTGATCTCGACCAGCACGCCACGCTTCAAACGCTTGTTGCCGGCGATGCGCGCCGGAACGGCTGAGAGCCTGATGCGCATCTCGCCGCCGTTCTCCACGGCTTCGGCTGCGTTCATGATCATGTTGTTGAATACCTGCCGCAGTTCGGCGGGGAAGCCTTCCACGATCAACTCCTGCGGCATATCGCGCTCCACGGTTACGTGCATATCGAGCAGACGCCGCTCCAGCAGCAGAAGGATGCCTTCCAGCATGTCCTTCATGGAGACGGGGACAGGCGACTTGGCCTCGCGGTAGAGACTGAGCATGGTGCGGCTGATCTGGGTCACGCGTGCAAGCTCCTGCTGCGCGAGATCGAGATACTGCAGGGACTCGGCAGCCGCCGGCTCGCTGCGCAAGAGATAGAGAAGGTTGGAGACCGAGTCCAGCGGGTTATGGATCTCGTGCGCGATGGTCGCGGCCAGGCGGCCCGCGACCGCAAGCTTTTCATTCGCCAGGAGCGCGCTCTGCGTCTTTTTTTCCATGGTGACATCGCGGAAGACGAGAACGATGCCGACCATCGTGCCGCTCTGGTCGCGGATGGGCGCTCCGCTGTCGTCGATGTTAAGTTCCGCGCCGTCTTTGCGGATGAGTACCGTGTGATTCGCGAGACCGACGATGCGGTCCAGTCTCTTGACCTTGATGACGGGGTTCTCCACGGTCATCCGCGTGTCTTCGTTGACGATGTGGAAGACCTCCTCGAGCGGATGCCCGCATGCATCCTTGAACGTCCAGCCGCAGAGGTCCTCTGCGATGGGGTTCATCATCTCCACTCCGCCCTCCACATTGCAGACAATCACGCCATCGCCAATGGCGTTCAGGGTCGTGCGCAATCGCTGTTCGGAGGCGTAGACGTCGTCGGCATACTGTTGCAGTTCGTGCAGTATCTTCTGGAAGCTTCCGGAGACCTGCCGCATCTCGCTCCGCGTATAGAAGCCAATGGTCAACCCCGCGAGAATCGCAAGCAGTACCAGCGCGGCTAGAGAGAGCCGGATGCAGGAATGCAGTCTCTGCAACCGGTCTTCACGGCGTGCCTCCGCCGTGCGCACAATGGCATCGCTCATCTCGCGCACGGAGTCCATCATGTCTTTGCCGCTCTGATTCAGCGCGACGCCGGAGCTGTTGCCGCCAGAGTCCATGATGCTCAGCACGGGTTCGGCAAAGCCCGACAGCCAGAGTTGGTAGCGCGCTTTCATGGTGTAGAACCGCTCTGGCTGACCCTCAATCGTGCGCTTGTCGTTGATCAGTATCTCCAGATCGGAGAAGTCCCGCGCCAACGGCGCTACGGCGTCATTGTAGGGTTGCATAAACATGCGATTACCGGTGGCCTCGTAGCCTCGCAGTCCTGTCTCCTGATCCACGATGAGTTTTTGTATCTCTGTCGTCTTCGCAATTACCTGGTCAGAGTGCTCGACCAGGTCCATGGCAATCGTCGTATTGCGAATCAGCAGTGCCAGCACCGCAGCCACCAGCAGCAGTGCTACCACCGGCAGCAGCAGCGTGCGTTGCAGTATCCGCTTCAGTTCTTCCAGGTTCACAGTGCACCATTGGATGCGCGCGACAGCATCTGGGTCAGCTTCTTCAGCAGAACCGGCGGGCCTTCGCCCTTGGTCATGTAGTGGTCAACATTCTCCAGCACTTCGCTGGGCAGGCTGGTGTATGCAGAGAGAAGCAGAATGGGGACGTCGGGCTTCTTTTCGCGCATCTTGAGAGCCACTTCGCCGCCATGCATGCCGGGCATGGAGTAATCCAGGATCACGGCCTCGACCGGATGCTGGTCGAAGATATGGAGGCCTGTGGGGCCATCAGGCGCGGTCAGAACGCGATAGCCTGCCTTCTCCAGCAGCGTTTTGCGCACAAGAAGGCCGACAGTCTCGTCGTCTACACAAAGAACCAGATGGCTGGAGGCAGGCATGATATTTTCCCCAGGGCAGTTCGTAGTCGTTTTAGGATAAGGTCTGTTCTGACATGGAGCAACCGTATATCGAATATTAGGATTCATCGTCCTTTAGCAATTGTTTTGCTTCAATGAGATAGGCTGGGCAGGAAGGACTGCTGAGAGGGAAGCGAACGGAATGACCAGAACCATCTTTGTGCTTGAGGACGACGCGGATATCTCTCGTCTGGTGCAGTATCACTTGCAGGCTGCAGGCTATGAGGTCCGTCTCTTCAATACGCCGGCGGGTCTTCTGCCCGAGGCCGAGCGCAGCGCACCCGCACTCTTTCTACTGGACATCATGGTTCCCGGCGGCGATGGACTGGACGTATGCCGCCGCCTGCGGCAGAACCCCGCACTGAGCACAGTACCTATCATCTTTCTTACGGCGCGCGCCGGCGAAAATGACCGCGTGCATGGGCTGGAACTGGGTGCCGACGACTACATCACCAAGCCCTTCGCCACGCGCGAACTGGTAGCGCGGGTGAAGGCGGTTCTGCGGCGCTTCGAGCGGCCGGAGGCGCCTTCGGTGACGAAGTTCGACGAGATCGAGATCGACGCCAACGCGATGGAGCTGAAGGTGAACGGTGAGTTGGCAACCACCACGGCGACCGAGTTCCGGCTGCTGGACTTCCTGGCGCGGCATCCGGGACGCGTCTTCAGCCGCGATCACCTGCTGGACGCTGTCTGGGGCGATGCCCGCTTCGTTACGCCGCGTTCTGTAGACGTGTATGTGCGCCGCATTCGTGAAAAAATCGAGACCGACCCGGAGACGCCGCGCTATCTGAAGACGGTGCGTGGCGCGGGCTACCGCTTCGAGATGCCGAAAAAGGCGTAAGCCTTGCCCCGCGAAGCATAAGCTATAACAGAATCGTGGAGAGCCTGTGACCCGACGCCTTAGCCTGCAACTCTACTTCGCCATGCTGCTTGTGCTGGCGGAGGCGGCCTGCATCGATCTGCTCTTCCTGCACTGGGGCGGATGGCGAGTACACTCCATTGCCGCAGTTCTGCTTGCGCTCGTGCTCTGCGGCGCGACCGCGTTTCTTACGGCACAGAATCTGCAAAACCGCATGGGCGCGCTGCGGCGCTTCTCGCGAGCGCTGGCGGGCGGCGATCTGGACGCGCGCGTGGAGAGTGCCGTTCCGGAGCTGACTGCGATCAGCGCGCAACTCAACGCTGGAGTGCAGCGCGCCTCCAACCGTATCTTCGCCATGCAGCAGAGCCGCCTCGAACTGGAGTCGTGGCTCGATTCGATGCAGGAGGCCGTCGTGGCCGTGGATGCAGGCGGCCGCATCCAGTGGTCGAACGACCGCATGCGGCGCATCGCTGGCGGCAGCGTGCGGCTGGGCGACGCCCTGGTGCATACCCTGCGCGATCCCGAGGTGCTGCATTGCGTTCGCGTGGCGCTGGAGGAGCGCGCGGTCTGCGAGCGGAAGTCGCAGTCGCTTGCTCCGGGCAGGATATTTGACATCACGGCGGCGCCCACACCAGCGGGCGGTGCCGTGCTGGTGCTGCACGACATTACGCAGATCGAGCAGGTGGAGCGGACCCAGCGGGATTTTGTAGCGAACGTGTCACACGAGCTGCGCACACCGCTGACCTCGATCTCCGGCTACGTGGAGACGCTGCTCGACCACGAGCCCGATCTCTCGCCGCAGGCGCAGGAGTTTCTCGGCATCATTCTGAAGAACGGCACGCGCATGAACCGGTTGATCGAAGATCTGCTGGCGCTGGCGCATGTGGAGTCCGAGGAGTCCAAGCTGAATCCGGTACCGGTGGCGGCCGCGCAGCTGCTGGGCGACGCTGCCGATGCGATGAGCGCGCTGATACAGGACTCCGGCGCGCTCCTCAGCTTTGGTCCGATCAGCGGACGGCTGGTACTGGCCGATCGCGACGCGATGCACCAGGTGCTGACGAACCTGATCGAGAATGCTGTCAAGTATGGGAATCCCGGCAGCCGCTACAGCCCCAGCCTCTTTCTCGGCGGCGAGGAGCCCGCGCCTGCGCCGGAGCGCACACGCGTGGAGCTCAGCGCGGTTGAAAGTGAGGGCATGGTGCAGTTCAGAGTGCGCGACTTCGGCGCGGGCATCCCGTCTGAACACCTGGACCGGATATTTGAGCGCTTCTATCGCGTGGACAAAGCGCGGTCGCGGGAATCAGGGGGCACCGGGCTTGGCCTGGCCATCGCCAAGTATATTGTGACCATGCACGGGGGTACCATCCGCGCGGAGAGCGAACTGGGCCAGGGAAGCACCTTTATCTTCACGCTGCCTCTGGCGCAGCAAGGTTAATGGGCAAAGTCCAACAAAAGAAGGCGGTTTTCGCCTTCTATTCACATAAATTAACCTCCTATTCACATTCATTTTCTAGTCTTGGCTCAGGACTTTAGTGACCACTTCACCCCACATGACCGATCCCTCCCGAATACAAGTACCGCAGATCGTGGTGAGCGAGCCTCTGCCTCCTGCAACGCCTTTACTGGAGCCGGAAGGCGAAGGATCGATCGTCCGGAAGTATCTGCAGAAGCGCAGCTCCGGCCGGCTGATCGATGGCGCCTTCGGCGTCACCATGCTTCTGGCCGCGCTCAGCATCTTCTGTATCGTTGCGCTGATCGTTTACACGCTGACCTCGGGTTCGAAGATGTCGATCCATGAGTTTGGGTGGAAGTTCTTCGTCCAGAGCGACTGGGATCCGGTCGACGGAAGCTTCGGCGCGCTGCCCTTCATCTTCGGCACGGTCGTTTCGTCGCTGCTCGCGCTCTGCATGGCTGTACCGCTGGCCATCGGCGTCGCCATCTTCATCACGGAGATGTGCCCGGGGCCGCTGCGCGCGCCCATCTCGTTTTTAACCGAACTGCTGGCGGCGATTCCCAGCGTGGTCTACGGCCTGTGGGCGGTCTTTGTGCTGGTGCCGCTGATGCGCGACCATCTCGGGCCCGGGCTCTATAAACTTTTCAGCTGGACCGGCTTCTTCGAAGGCGACAACTTCGGCATCGGCATGCTGACGGCGAGCATCATTCTGGCCATCATGATCCTGCCGGTCATCTCCTCCATCACGCGCGACGTGATGCGCGCCGTGCCCATCAACCAACGCGAGGGCATGCTGGCGCTTGGCGCCACGCGCTGGGAGATGATCCGCATCGGCGTGTTGCGCAATGCGCGCATCGGCATCGTGGGGGCGGTCATTCTGGGGCTGGGCCGCGCGCTTGGCGAGACCATGGCGGTGACGATGGTGATCGGCAACCGGCCGGTGATCGCGAAGTCGCTCTTTGCACCTGGATATACGCTGGCCAGCGTGATCGCCAACGAGTTCTCCGAGGCGACCGACGACATGTACCTGAGCGCGCTGGTGGAGATCGGCCTCGCGCTCTTCCTGGTGACGATCGTGGTGAACGGCATAGCGCGGCTTCTGGTGTGGGCGGTAACGCGCGGAACCCCGGCGAGGTCCGCATGATCGAGGGCGTGGAACAGACCAAGCTGGACATGATGGGCGGCGGACCGCTGAAGGTTGGGCCGGAGCCGCTGCGCAGCAGCAAGTTCAACTATCACCACCGTTTCATCACTGACCATCTGGTGAGCGGACTCGCGATATTGAGCACGATACTGGTGATCGCGCCGCTGGTGGCGATCCTTGTCTATCTGATCTTCAAGGGCGCAAGCTCGCTCAACCTGGCCTTCTTCACGAAGATCCCGGCGCCCGTCGGCGAAGAGGGCGGCGGCATGGCGAACTCCATCGTTGGATCCGGCATCATCCTGATGCTGGCGAGCGCGATGGGCGTGCCGGTCGGCATCGCTGCCGGCGTCTATCTGGCCGAGTACGGCCGCGGCCGCATGCTGGGGAATTTAGTTCGCTTCACGGCTGACGTGTTGAACGGCGTGCCGTCCATCGTGATGGGCATCGCCATCTACTCGCTGATCGTGGTGCGGCAGGGACACTTCTCCGCCTTCGCCGGCGGCGTGGCACTGGCGATCATGATGATCCCCACCGTGACGCGGACTACGGAAGAGATGCTGATGACGGTGCCCCATGCGGTGCGGGAGGCGGCGTTTGCGCTGGGCGTTCCCAAGTGGCGCACGGTGATGTCGGTGAGCCTGCGCACGGCCTCGCCCGGCATCATCACCGGCTGTATGCTGGCGTTCGCGCGCGTGGCTGGCGAGACGGCACCGCTGCTCTTTACCGCCTTCGGCAACCAGTTCTGGAGTTCGGACCTGAACCAGCCCATCGGCGCGCTGCCGCTGCAGATATTCGTTTACGCCATCTCGCCGTATGACGAGTGGCACCGGCTGGCATGGGCGGGCGCGCTGGTGCTGATCGTGCTGATCATGGTCTCGGTCACGCTGGTGCGCGTGGTGGCAAGCCGCGGCATACTGAAAGGAAATCAATAGTGGGCGTCGGTATTCAGGTCGAGAATCTTAACGCGTGGTACGGCTCCACGCATACACTGCAGGACATCAACCTGCACATTCCCGCGAACCATGCCACGGCGCTGATCGGGCCATCGGGCTGCGGCAAGTCCACGTTTGTGCGCTGCCTGAACCGCATGCATGAGACCAACCCCATCGCGCGAGCGACCGGCGTGGTGAAGATGGGCGACCTGGACATCTACAAGGACGTCACGCCGGTGGAGATCCGCCGCCGCGTCGGCATGGTCTTTCAGCGGCCCAATCCGTTTCCCACGATGTCCATCTATGACAACGTGGCCAGCGGGCTGAAGCTCAACGGCTTCCGCAACCGCCGTGTGCTGGATGAGGTGGTGGAGCGCTCGCTGGTCAATGCCGCGCTGTGGGACGAAGTTAAAAATGATCTAAAGAAAAAATCCGGAGCCAGCCTCTCCGGCGGCCAGCAGCAGAGACTATGCATCGCGCGCGCGCTTGCGGTGGACCCCGAGGTTCTGCTGATGGACGAGCCGGCCTCGGCTCTGGACCCGATCTCGACCTCAAAGATCGAGGATCTCATCTTCCAGCTCAAGAGCCAGTACACCATCGTGATCGTGACGCATAACATGCAGCAGGCCGCGCGCGTGGCGGAGAAGACCGGCTTCTTCCTGAACGGAAAGCTCGTGGAGTTCGACCAGACGCACAAGATCTTCACCAATCCGCAGGACAAGCGCACAGAAGATTACATCACCGGGAGGTTCGGATGAGCCGCATACGCTTTCAACAGAGCCTCGGCGACCTGAAGGAGAAGCTGCTGGTGATGGCCGGTCTGGCCGAGCAGGCGATCCAACGCTCTACCGAGGCCTACCGCACCCGCGACATCTCCATGGTGGAGCTCGTGCTGCAGGGTGAGTCCTCCATCAACCATCTCGAGCGCGAGATCGACCAGATGGCGCTGGACATGCTCGCGATGGAGCAGCCGACGGCGGTCGACCTGCGCTTCATCCTCTCCGTCATCCGCATCAATGCTGATCTGGAACGCGTGGGGGACCAGGCGGTGAACATCGCCGTGCGCGTGCGCGAGATGCTCGCGTTTTCAAATGTGGACCTGCCGGTAGACATACCGCGGCTGGCCTCACTCGCCTCGGCCATGGTGCGCAAGGCGCTGCAGGCCTTTATCGACGCTGACCCGCAGGCCGCGGCCGCGGTGCTGAAGCTGGATGACCGTGTGGATGAGATGAATAACGCGGCCTTCTATGCGCTGAGCACGCTGATCAAGAACACGCCGTCGGTGACGCCGCAGGCGCTGAACGCGATGATGATCTCGCGTAACCTGGAGCGCGTGGGTGACCATGCCACCAACATCGCCGAAGACGTCATCTTCTGGGTACGCGGCGCCGATGTGCGGCATCACGGCAGCTTTGCCGCAGCGAATGCGACAGAGCCTTCCGAGCCTACGGACACCTAAGGCTCGTACTTCCACACCTTCAACTTTTCGCCGCTTTTGCGCAGGGGATAGAACGCGGCGAGACGGATGCCTTTTACATCTGCCAGCGCAGGTTGCTGTGCGCGGGCGTAGGTTTCAAGCTGGCTGCGATGCTTCTCTGACTCCACGGCAAAAAAGGCGTCATTGGCATCGTCGCCGTGCGCGGAGATCTTGTAGTCCACGATCCACAGAAAATCTTCACCATCGGCAAGCGGGGCATCTCCTGCGCGAAAGACGCGGTCCATGCGGTAGGTGGCAAGCGCTCCGTCGCCCATCCATGTGCTGATGGCGAACTCGCTGGCGGCCTGCGGATGCGGCGCGAGAAGCCACCGGCCTTGTGGATCAGCCAGCGTGGAACGTAGAGCAGCCAGCGCCTGATCCGCTCGCGGCTTCAACTCAGCGGGCGCAAGTCCGTGCGCGCGCAGCATGGCGGCGATGCCGGGTAGCCAGCTCTCGAGCGCACTCGTTTCGATAGCAGCGCCTGCGGCGAACTCCTGCGCGAGCTTGTCGAGATAAGCATGTACGACGGAGCCGAGTGCGCGCGCACTCGGCGAGCCTTCGGCGCGCTGGTAGGTGCGCTGCGGAGGCCCAGACGCATCGCCGGCGGGCAACGGCGCGGACGCATGCCGCGCATAGCGCGCCGCGACATCGACTGAAGCGGGAATGCGGCGAACGGTTCGCGATGGGAAAGATTGCGCGGCGATGGCAAGCGTCTGCTCCGTGACCGGCACATCGAAGTACGGCTCCGCCGCGGGCCACGCTGCATGCAGCAGGGAGTTCGGATGCGGGCGCAGCTCGTCTTTTGCGTTTGGGATGAGCTGGGCGAAGAGATGCAACTCCTCACGGGCGCGTGTGGCCGCCACGTAGAAGAGACGGCGCAGCTCATGCCGCAGCGAGTCGCGACGGCGCTCGCCGAGGTGGCGATGCAGCGAGTCCGCGTCGTCGCCCTTGGGCGAGACCGGCGCCATCAGCTGCGTATCGCCTTCGTGCAGCACATGCAGAAGCGGAGCGGAGCCGGTTCTGCCGCGGAGATCGAGTCCGGGTACGATGACCGTATCCCACTCCAGCCCCTTGGCCTTGTGGATGGTCATGATCTCGACGGCGCACAGCTGTGTCGCCAGGTCGCGTGCGCAGAGGTCTTCGAGGCGCTGCAGCAGCAGGTTGGCGTCGATGATCTCGCCGCGCTCCTCGCTGGCGGTGATGAGATCGAAGAGCGCCTCCACATTAGCGCACTGCTGCGCATCCAGATAGAGCGGCGCGCCCAGCGTGTGCCATGCGCTGCGCAGCCAGAGCGCCATGGCTTGCCGCCCAGCTTGTGTCTGTGCGGCGTGCAGTATGGCCTGCATATGCAGGGCACACGCGCGCCCCTCGCTACTCAGCCGGGCCGCGCGCTGGGTCAGCAGCTCGTCGATACAGTGCGTGGCGAGAGAGGGATCATCTTCGCCGGCCATGACATGCAGGTCGCGTACGCTCAGACCACACCACGGAGCGCGCAGTACGGCGAGCCACGCTACGCGGTCTGCAGGATGCAGCATCGCCCGCAGCAGCGAGAGCGCGTCGAGAACCTCCTGTTGCCCGGCGAGCGATTCGATCTCAGTGGCGCGATAGGGAATGGCCGCCTGCCGGAGCGCCGCGGCGATGCGCATGGCATGGCTTTTCACCCGGACAAGTACAGCAATCGGCGGGTGTTCGTGTTCCGTCGTGCGCAGACGCTGCCATGCGGCGTCGATCACGGCTACAGCATCCGCCGTCTCCCGCTCACGGCCATCGTTGGAGTCCAGCACAAGCGCGTGCCAGTGGAGCCGCATGCGCGGCGGCATTGCGCTCTCTCCTGCGCGTCCGGCTACGGCATCGGTATGCGATTCGGCGTCTGCGCCGATCTCATGCGGGCGGATGACGGCGAAGTGCTGGTTGAAGGCGTCGACAAGCCCGGGATGAGAGCGAAAGTTCGTTGTGAGCTTCAAGTGCGTGACCGGTACCTCGCCGAGCCGTCCGGTCTTGACGGCTGCGAGGAAGCGCTCCACGCGCGCCATGCGGAAGAGATAGATCGACTGCCGCGGATCGCCGACGAGAAAGACGGTCTGGCTGGCACCGTCCCATCCGGCGGTGAGAAGTTCGAGCAGCACATACTGCGAGAGCGAGGTATCCTGCATCTCGTCCACCAGAAGATGGCGGAAACGTACGCCCATGGCGGCGGCCAGCTCACCGCCCCCCTGGTCGAGCGCATCGATGGCGGCGAGCGAGATCTCGGTAAAGTCGCACTGCCCGTGCGCGGCGAAGATGATCTTCAGATGTGCGATCGCGTGGCGCAGCAGATACAGGCAGGCACGCAGCAACTCCCACTCTTCGCCGGAGCATTCCGGCGCATCGGGAAAGAGATCCCGCACCATCGCAGCAAGCCGGGGCCGCAGCATGCCCTCCAGATGCGCATCGTTCCACTCCGCACCCTTCGGGAGGGCGCGCGCCCACTCATCGCGTCGCGCCAGCATCTCCACCAGCATGCGCTCGCACTCGCGCAGGCTGCCATCGCGATGCAGAAGCAGCGTACGTACGGCGGCTGCCAGTGTTGCGTCGGTGGAGGCAATCTCGCCCAGAGTACGCCGCGCCGCTTCTTTATAGAGGAGCGAAGCATCGTCGACGGGCGCAAGGCCACCGCCGAGTCCGGAGAGCAGCGGCAGATGCTGCGCAATCTCATGACTGAGCGAGTCGATGGTGCGGATCTTCAGGCGCTGCGGCTGCCGCAGGATGTCCCAATTGCGTTCGCTGCTGCGTGCGAGCACGGTCTGCGCCAGCGTGCGCGAGGCCAGCTTGAAGGGCTGCAGCAGAGATGCGTCTGCCGGCTCCGCGGCATCGCTCAGCTCCTTCATGATGCGCTCGCGCAGTTCAGCGGTGGCTTTGCGCGTGAAGGTGATGGCGAGAATCTCCTCCGGCTCGTCCACATCGCCTTCGGCCAGCAGCTTTAGATAACGCTGGATGAGCAGGCCGGTCTTGCCGGAGCCGGCGGGCGCCTCCATGATGAAGGAGCTTCGCACATTCAGACTGGCGGCGCGCGCTTTTGCGTCTGCAAGCTCAGTCATCGAGTCCCTCCTCGATCCCGGTTCGCGCGGCGTTCTCCTGGATGCGGCAGAGCGGCATCTGGCTGCAGTATTCGCAGGTCTTTGGGTAGTGCTTCGGTGTCACGGCGGAGTGTCCGGCCGCGAACTCCTCGGCGAGAGCGGTCAGCTTCTTGCGCCAGAGCTCAATCTCATACTCGAGATCGCGCACTTCGCTATTGGCATAGGGCGTGCCGTCCTTCTTCATCCGCGTCTTTTTGATCTGGTGTGGCTGCGAACTGATGCCATCCATACCCATCTTGCCGGTGCGCAGTTTGGCGAAGGCGATGCCGGTCAGCCTGGCATGATCCGGTTGCTCAGGGCTGCTCGTCAGCACCGCATAGAGCGGGAGCTGCGGCTGCTCAATGCGATCTTCGAACCATGCACTGCGCGAGACATCTCCGGTCTTGTAGTCCAGGATGACCTCGTCCGGTTCACCCGGCTTAGATTCGACGCGGTCAATGCGGTCTACGCGCACGTTAATGCTGAGCGAACCGATGTGCTGCTCGCGCAGCTCGCGCTCGGTGGCAATCACTTCAAACGGAGGCCGCGTCCGTTCCACCTCAAGCCACTGCGGCAGCATCCGGGCAAGCCAGTCGCGCTGTATCTGCAGATAGCGGCGGTCCCACTCAGACTCGGTGCGTACCGGGGTCAGAGCCGTCTGGATCGCTGCGTCGAGATGCTTACTCCGCTCTTCGGGCGTCATCGCCACGAGAGCGCGCTGCGTCTTCACCGCGCCCCAGAACTTTGCCATGACGAGATGAATGAGCGAGCCGCGCATGGCGGCATCAAAGCCGGGTTCCGCGGCGTCGAGCGCAGTGGAGGCGAGCCGCCGCTCCGCGTAGGCGCGGAACGGACACTGCGCCTGCAGCTCGAGAATATGCGCGCCGCCGCGTACGATGCCCGTGGGCAGCGGCGGCAGCGCAAGATCGTCTGCCACGTCTTCTAATAGGATGGCTGTCTCCGCGGCGGGTTCAGCGCCGGCCGCGGACAGCCACTCGGCACCATCGAGTGAATGCAGACAGGTGGAAGCGCGCTGCTCCCCCTCGCTGCCGTGGCGCGCGAAGCTGAAGGTGATCTCGGGCGCGGAGGCGGCGATGCGCTGGGTGACGGCGATGCACTCGGCTAATGTACGTGAGGTATCGCTGCCGGGCATGGCGAGGTCGCGCTGCACCGTCCATGGGATGAAGGGATGCGTGCGTGCGGCGGCGGGCCACTTCATATCGGTCGCGCCGAGGAACCAGATGCTGTCAAAGGTAGAGCCAGCGGACTCCAGCGCGCCCATGATCTGCACCGGCGCATTGTGCGATTGCGGCGCGAAGAGCGTCTCGGCGGCGGCGCGTTCGATGGCGGCGAGGGCCGTGGCGAAGTCGACGCGTTCGCCGGTGAAGTCGAGCGTGGTGATCTCGTCCAGCATCTCCTGCCAGCGGTCCTGCAGTTGAAATTCCGTAGAGTCGAGCGGGCGCTCATCGTCTCTCGCAGAGGCGCCCGGCCATCCGGCGGCAGCCAGCAATGCAGCGGCGTGCTCCATCCAGCCCGAATAGCTCGCGGGCGCGGTTTTTCGCTGCCGCACGGCGTCCATGGCGAGTTTCTGCAGCACGCCGAGCTGTGCGTGCAGCATGGGCGGCAGGTGCGGCTGCCGCAGCATCCACGCCAGCGGAATCTCAGGCTCCAGCAGCTTTGCCTTGCGGAGTTGCTGCGCATCCCATGCGGCGCGCGCGTAGCGTTCGCTCTGCGAGCCGGCGAGATAAGGCGAGAGAATCAGCGCGCTGACCTCCTCGAGCGGCAGGGGATTCACCGTCCAGCGCAGCAGGCTCATCGCAGCGCGTGTCATGGCGATACGGTTGAGGGTGACGCCAAGCGAGAACTCGAAGGGACGCTGGGTCCGTGCGCCTGCGATCAGCAGCTCCGGCGAAAGCTCGCCGAGGAAGACGCGCTCCAACCGGCTGCGGACAGAGGCGAGATCGGGCACAATGACGGCGATGCGCGCCTGCGGGCCGCTGGTGAGCCTCTGCCGGATGGCGTGGGCGGCAAAGCGCATCTCGGAATCTTCGTCCGCTGTCTCCGCGATGCGAATGCTCGGCTGTTCGTGGCCCGATGCCAGCGTGCTGACAGCGATGCCGGATTCGCGGAGAGTCTCGCAGAGCTTTGTCTGCGCGGGAGTCATGCGATCGAAGCCGACGAGAACAATGGTTGCTGCTTCTATGGATAACGACTGCTGCGCGATGTGTGAGACGAGCGCGGCGTCCAGTTGCGCCGCAGGCAGAAAGAGATCCTTGCGGCAGCGGCGCTCGAACTGCTGCGCCCAGCGCAGAAAGATGCGGGTATCGGTGGAGGCGGTCTCGAACTGGGCGCGTAGCCGGCTGAGACCACCGTTTGCGTCCAGTCCGCCGAAGCGGGATAGCAGGCTCCATGCGTCTACGGCGAGCGAGGCGAGCGATTCGGGCGAGCGCAGGGTGCTGGCGGCTGCGTCGGCGGCGAGAATCTTCTTCCAGAGCAGACGCTCCTGCATCGGGCTCAGCAGGACGCGCGTCTCAGTTCCGCGCAGAACGAGTTGCTGCCAGAGCGTGCTGGTCCAGCTCTCCCATGTGGAGATCGGTGGCGGCTGCCAGAGGGTCTTGCCTTCGGCCCGCATGCGCCGGGCATAGGCGGTGTGCAATGTGCGCGCGGCGCGCTGGTTTGCCGTCAGCACAAGCGCACCGCTGTCCATAGCGGCAAAGACGGCGGTGTGCAGTGGCGGCTGGGAGGGCATCTCCACAACTTTACGCTGGCCCCATCTGGAAATGTTTCAGGTGCTGGGTGCGGTGCGGAGGCGGGGAAGCGCGAGGCTCATGGCCAGCAGCGTGGCCGCCGCCAGCAGCGGAACGATCAGGCCGGTATGCAGCGAGCCGCTCCAGGTCGAGATGCGCCCGGTGAGCCAGGGAAAGAGCGCGGCACCGATGCCGGAGACGGCGATTACCAGGCCGGCCTGCCGCGCACGGGGAGCATGGCCCATCAGGATCGAGAAGCAGACGGGGAAGAACGGTGCCATGGAGAGACCAAGCAGCACCGCGCAGGCGGTCAGCGCCAAGGCTCCCTGGGCGCGCAGCAGGCAGCCGATAAAGAGGGTAGTTGCGCCGAGGGCGAGCCGCAGCAGACCGCGCTCGCTGATGTAGGAGAGCGCACCGGCGGTCAGTCCGCGGCCGGCGATGAGCGCGATCCAAAAGAGAGAAGTACTGAGCTGGCTACCGCGCAGGCTGTGGCCGCCGTAGCGAAGGATGTAGGTGGTGAGCCAGCCGTTCATGCAGGTCTCCACGCCGCCGTAGAGCAGAAGCATGGTGCCGAAGAAGAGCACGACGCTGCGTGGCGAGCCAGCCGCTGCTGCCTCGGTTACGGGAGGCGGACTTTCGATGCGCGCGTAGACCGCGACCCCGGCGCAGGCAAAGAGCGCGGCAAAGCAGCCGAGCAGTGTGCGCAGTGGCACCGCCGGCAGCAGCCACGCGGCCAGTACGGGCGAGAGAATCGCGCCGAGGCTCCAGGAGAGATTCAGCAGCGTGAGCGTGCGTGCGCGGCGGTCTTCCGGGAGCCGGCCGCCGATGATGTTATTGGCCGCGATCATATGGCCGATGCCGAAGCCTGCGACCGGCAGAGCCAGCAGCGCGGCGGGCATGCCTCCGGTGTGCGAGGCGGCGAGCGCGAGAACAATGAAGCCGAGGATGCTCGCGGCAGAGGCGGTCAGCAGCTCGCGGCGCGCATGGCTGCCCACGCTGATGCCTCCGGCGAACGCTCCCAGGAACTGCGCGGCCAGCAGAACGCCGGCCTGCGCGTCATGCAGATGCCAGGTCCGCATCAGCAGCGGAAGTATGGGGCCGAGCAGGGTGGTGCCTGTGCCCGTCATCAGAAAAAGAATGTGGAGCGCCCACAGCGGCGGTGTGGTGCGCGGTGCGTTGGCAGGGTGGGAAGACACCTCCCTAGTGTCCCACAGGCGAATCCCGTGCAGGAGCGCGGTTACGGGATGAGCTTTATCATGGAGATGTGAAGCTTTCTGTGCAGCGCGGTCTTCTCGTCGCAATGGTTTTACTGATGGCGGGCTGCCATCAGACCGTCGTGCCCTCTGTGCCGGATAATCTCATGCACTTTCCCGTGCGCGGCACTGTGGTCTCCACGGATGCGACGACCGGCGAGGTCTCGCTCAATGCAGACGCTATCCCTGGCTTTATGGACGCGATGACCATGCCGTATAAGCTGGCGCAACCTGGGGTGATCGGCGAGCTGCATCCCGGCGACCGCGTCACCGGGCAGATCGATGTGGTGAAAGACGAAGACGGCTATCACGATGCGCTGCTGGACCAGATCGTCATTGTCGCGCAGGCGCGGCCCGATTATCTTCCACCGGTCCAGTTCCACGTGCCGCAGCCGGGCGATTCCGTGCCGGACTTCAAGCTGCTGAACCAGAGCGGCAGGGTGATCCACCTGGCCCAGTTCAAGGGCCGCGTGCTGCTGGTTACGTTCATCTACACACGCTGCCAGCTTTCAGATTATTGCCCGCGCATGAGCCGCAACTTTGCGGCGATCGACCGGGGGCTTGCCGCCGACCCCAAGCTCTATGCGAAGACGCATCTGCTCAGCATCAGCTTCGATCCCGCATACGACACCCCGGCGGTGCTGCGCAGCTACGGCGGCGCGTATACAGAGAATTACACCAACGAGAAGTTCGCGCACTGGGACTTTGCAGCGCCGCCCAGGGCGGAGCTGCCCGCGGTGACGCAGTATTTTGATGTGGGCGTGACTCCAGGCGAGAACGGCTCGCTCACGCATTCGCTCTCCACCATCCTGATCGGCAAGGACGGCAAGGTCTCGGACTGGTACCCCACGAACGACTGGCAGCCCGCGGATATTCTGCAGGCGGTGAAGGACGCAGCAGCGAAGTAGCGGCAACTGGTATCCTGAGAGTCCAACAACAGTGGAGGAGTATCTATGTTGAGTTTGAAGCTGGTCCATGTAAAGATCGCTGTCGCTCTTGGGCTCGTCCTGTCGGGATTGTTCCTGTTTGAGCAGGACCACAAGGGTCTTGAACTGCTGATGGTCATTGCCGGGATCGTTTATCTCTACATCCGGTGGCACAGCTATAAGCGTGAGCGTTACCAGGCGCGCATCAAGCAGTAGATACGCACCTTGCATCTTCCGGAGAGATTATGGCTTCCGTCACAATTCGCTTTTCGATCCTCCTCGTGCTGCTCGGCGTGCTCTTCTTCGTTCTAACCGGGTCAAGCCATCCCACCGCGCTGATTCCGACCTTCTTCGGCGTGGCGCTGTTTCTGCTTGGCCTGCTGGCGCGGACCGACAACGCCAGGCGCCGCATGATCGTGATGCACATTGCTGTTACGGTAGCCCTGCTCGGCTTCCTCTTTCCGCTGGGACGAGTTCTCGCTGGCTGGGCGAAGAATGGCGTTATCTTCGGCATGGCGGTCCGTGAAGAGCTTCTGATGTCCGTCATCTGCCTGGTGCTGGTGCTGCTCTGCGTACGCTCGTTTATCGCGGCGCGCAAGGCGCGGCTGGGATAGATAGGGAGGGCGCGGTCCGTGAGTAATGAATCGCAGGACTGCGAGGTGAATCCAAACAGTATGGGAACCATGGGCGGGTTTAATCCGGGCAATCTGCGTGCGGAAGCCCCGTCTCGCGGCGGCAATGCGCGCCATCGAGCCCATGATCTCTCGCAGAAGCCCAAGCCGCCCATCCGGAAGGTGCTGCCGGAGGTGTGGAACCTGCTCAGGCCGCGCTGGAAGCTGCTCTCCTTCAGCTTTATGCTGATGGTCATCAATACGCTCTCCGGTTTTGTGCTGCCCGTTTCGGTTCGTCCGCTGATCGACAAGGTCATGAAGCCGCATGGGCGGATGGATCTGCTGCCGAAGATCATCGCCTGCGTCATCGTCGCGACGATCGTGCAGGGCATCACATCCTACGCTCTGTCGCAGCTGCTTTCAAAGGGTGGCCAGCGGCTCATCTCCGAGTTGCGCATCAAGGTGCAGGAGCATATAGGCCGCCTGCCCGTCGCCTTCTATGACGAGAATCGCACCGGTACGCTCGTGGCGCGCATCATGTCAGACGTGGAAGGCGTGCGTAACCTGGTCGGCACGGGGCTGATCGGCTTTGTCGGTGGCATCCTCTCGGCGATCATCGCGTTCTGTATTCTGCTGCGCATCAATACCCGCATGACGCTGCTGACCCTGGTCGTCCTGCTGCTCTTCGGGTTCATTCTGCAGCGGGCCTTTCGCACCATTCGCCCTATCTTCCGCGAACGTGCACGGATCAACGCCGAAGTCACCGGGCGGCTCACCGAGTCGCTGGGCGGTGTGCGCGTGGTGAAGGGCTACCACGCCGAAGCGAGTGAGGCGAAGGTCTTTGCCGGCGGCGTGACGAGGCTGCTGGAGAACGTCTTTCAGTCACTTACGGCGCAGTCCGTGATGACGCTGTCTTCTACCGTGGTTTTAGGACTGGTTGGCGGAATGATCATGTTTCTCGGCGCGCATGAGATTGCCGCCGGCCGGCTCACCACCGGCTACTACATCGAGTTCAACTTCATCCTGGCCTTTCTGGTCGCGCCCATCGCGCAGTTAGTGAATATTGGCACGCAGCTTACGGAGGCGCTTGCAGGCCTGGATCGCACCACGGAGATTCTTTCGGAACGCGAGGAGGATAGCGAGCCGCAGCGCGTGAATGTAGTCGACCCAATACGTGGCGATGTCGCCTTCGACAACGTGAGCTTTGCCTATGAAGTCGACAAGCCGGTTCTGCACAGTATCAGCTTTGACGCGAAGCCCGGCACGGTAACGGCGCTGGTCGGCTCCTCCGGCTCCGGTAAGTCGACGATGATCAGCCTGATCTGCGGCTTTCACACGGCAAACAGGGGCCATGTGCTGATCGACGGCGTGGACCTTGCCACCATCAAGCTCAGCAACTACCGCATGCAGCTGGGCGTGGTGCTGCAGGAGACGTTCCTTTTTGACGGCACCATCCGCGAGAACATTCTCTTCTCGCGGCCGAACTCGACCGAAGAGCAGGTGATGAACGCCTGCCGTATCGCGCGCGTGGATGAGTTCGCCGAGCGCTTTCCCGAGAAGTACGATACTATCGTGGGCGAGCGCGGCGTAAAGCTATCAGGCGGCCAGCGCCAGCGGCTGTCTATAGCCAGGGCAATCCTCGCGGATCCGCGCATCCTGATCCTCGACGAAGCGACCAGTTCGCTGGACTCTGAATCGGAAGCGATGATCCAGCACGGCCTGAACTTCCTGATGCAGGGGCGGACGACCTTCGTCATCGCGCACAGGCTCTCCACGATCCGGCGGGCGAACCAGATCCTCGTCATCGAAGAGGGCAGGATACTGGAGCGCGGCACGCACGAAGAACTCTACGCAGCCAAAGGCCGCTACTTCGACCTCTACACGCGCCAACATGGGCTGGAGACGAACCTGTTTCTTGCGCCGGGTGAAGGCGACACGATCGAAGAGCAGGTAGTCTAGACAGTCTCTACGCCAAGCTGTGTCAGCAGGAAGGCATAGTCCAGCGCAATCTCTTTCAGGTAGTCGTACCGGCCGCTTGCGCCGCCGTGGCCGGCATCCATATTGATGTGCAGTAACAGCGGCGTGCCGTTTTGCTTTAGCGTGCGGAGTTTGGCCACGTACTTCGCCGGCTCCCAGTACATTACCTGCGAGTCGTTCAGGCTGGTCTTCACCAGCATCGCGGGATAGTCGCCGGGTTTCAGGTTGTCGTAGGGCGAGTAGCTCAGCATGTACTCGAAGGCAGGTTTCTCGTTGGGATTACCCCACTCTTCATACTCCGGCACGGTCAGCGGCAGCGAAGCATCGAGCATGGTGTTCATCACATCCACGAAGGGCACGTGCGAGAGGACTACCTTGAAAAGGCCGGGCCGCAGGTTCACGACAGCACCCATCAGCAGACCGCCAGCCGACCCGCCTTCAATCGCAACGCGTCCCGCTTCGCCGTAGCCCGAGGCGATCAGGTGCTCGGTGACGGCGATGAAGTCGGTGAAGGTGGTGCGCTTGGCCATCATCTTGCCGGCGTCGTGCCAGGGATCGCCCAGGTCGCCGCCACCGCGGATGTGCGCGTAGGCGAGTACCAGGCCGCGGTCGAGCAGCGAGAGCCGGTTGGGATTGAATCCGACCGGCAGCGCATAGCCGTAGGAGCCGTAGCCGTAGACGTAGAGAGGGTTCGCGCCGGCCTTCTTTTTATCGCGGCGATATACGAGCGACACCGGGATGCGCACACCGTCGGCGGCCGTCGCGAAGATTCGTTCTGA
>DATMLK010000144.1:0-13889 GCA_035570215.1 Acidobacteriaceae bacterium | reverse complement strand
TCTATAAAGTTAACCGCGTCCGATCCACCCCCTGCGCGCGGAACCGCGCCGCTCTTGCCGGCACGGCTCTCGCCTGCGGCATGACTGCCATCGTCATCAGCCTGATCTTTGTGCAGCCCGCAAGCCACTCGCACCTGCTTGCGCGCCTGCAGCCGCTGCGGATCTTCCACACGATCTACATCCTGCTTTTCATTCTGCTTGGAGGTATGCTGGCAACCTGGCTAACAGCGAGTCTCCCGCAGCGCATCCGGAAGCCGGCAATTGCCCTCGCGCTCTGCGCCGCCGCGGGTGCAATGTTCTTCGTCGAACGCCAGACCTTCCCTGGCTCCGCGCACCTGGAGGTGCCGTGGCGCGCGCCGCAGAATCCATGGCAGCAGGCCTTTTTGTGGGCGCGTAACAACACGCCGCAGGATGCGCTCTTCGCGCTGGATGCCAACTACATCACCACCGATGGCGAAGATGCGCAGAACTTCCGCGCTGTCGCCGAGCGCAGCTCGCTCTCCGATTATTCAAAGGACGGCGGCTCATCCTCCATCTTCCCGCAACTGGCCGCGACGTGGCAGAATGGCGAGCAGCGCGGCACCGATCTCAGCCGCATTCCGGATGCGGAGCGCATCGCCCGCCTCGCGCCCGCCGGCGTCACATGGATTGTATTGCAGGAGAACTCCCAGCTGGGCAGCGCACGGACGCGCTTTGACTGCCCCTATCGCAACAGCACCGTGCTGGTCTGCAGACTGCCCGCGCAGTAGCTCTACTGGGCTATTGCACTTTGCGCAGGATCACGGCGTTGCGCTCGTCGCTGGCGATGGCGCTTTCCAGCTCCTTTACGTCGCCGTACTTGTCAGCCGGCACCTCGATGGCACGAACCGTGTAGGTGCGCGAGTAGTGGAGCGTATTATTGTCCACCGTCGTTCTGCTCTCATAGCTGGCAAAACCGACATCTATCTTCACCGGCTCCGGCAGCTCATCCACCACGTAACCGGCCGGGAGCTGTATGTCGAAGTCATCCTTCGCCAGCTCTGTCTCTTGCAGGTTCACGGAATAGGTGCGTGGTTTGTCATCGAACTCTGTAGCGTCTGAGCCAAGAATACGCGGACGGACCATAAGCAGCGTTCCCATCTGCTTCGCATAGGTACCCGTGGCGACAGAGAACGAGAGCACGATCTCCTTATCGACGTCCGGCATGTTCTCCATCCTGGCATTTGTCATCGTGAAACCTGTAATATCTTCGCTCACGTATCCATCCAGAAACTCGTCTTGATGATGCGTATCCATACTGGCAAAGCTCCTGCGGGTGTCAGCAGCCGTATCGCCGTAGAGATGCTCCACCACATCGCCGCTCAAGCTTCCATCCTCCGCCAGCTTCATGTGCGCCGTGCGCGTCCATGTATTCCTCTCAGGCGGCATCACCGGTATCTGGATGACCTGGCTATCCACACCATCTACCAGCAACGCATAGGTGCCTTGCAGATCGTCTTCGATCTGTCCAAAGGGTGTGTACTCCCAGGTTGGGTCGGTGATCAGAAACCGCTTGCCGGAGCTCGCCGTCACCACACTGTGCATCTGCGGCGAGTCATACCCCGGCGGCAGTTCGATCGCGGCAATCATATGGTCGCCCAGCAACGACGGCATCGCGGGATCCATAATATGGGTCGTGTCGACCCATAGCCATGTCGAGTGGATGCCCACCGCGCTCAGCATGGCCGCCAGCAGTGTTGCCTTGTCCTTGCAGTCGCCATAGCGGTTGTGGAATATGTCCGATGCTGCGTGCGGCTGGTCTTCGCCAATACCAACCTCAACGGCAACATAACGAATGTCACCGCGCACAAAGTTATCGATGGCCTGTGCCCTGGCATAAAAGTCCGTCAGGCCAGCCGTCAGTTCCTGCGCCTTGGCGGTCATCTCAGGTGTTGCCGCAGTGCGATCCGCCGTGAGCCCCTGGTACCACACCCCGAGCGACTGCCAGTCCTCAGGCGCTGAAGTGCCAGCGACCGCATAGTGCAGCGTCATAAACGACTGAAGTTCGCCAACGACAGGCGCGAGCTTGACGTCTCTCAGGTCGATTCCCGGCGTGTCCATCAGCTCCCACTGCCAGCGATTGTTGCCCAGGTCCGCCGGCTGGGTGGGGTCATGCAGCTTCCATTTCGTATCGAAGAGAGATCCAGGCGGCAGTTGCACTGTGATCCGATTGCGATGAATGGGGTAATCGCCATTCAGCCCTACCCGTAGCTCCGGCCGGTAGGACGGCAACTCTTTCTGGTACTCCATCGCCACCACGGCTCCCGGATCGCCGGCAGGAGCTTGTCCACCCCGGGCGCGGTCATCCTGGTATAGAACCTCGTCACTCCACTCCGCCACATCGATCAACTCGTTGTCTTTTACCTCATACTCATGCCCATCCGGCCCAATGCTCCAGATGTGCATCCAGTCAATCTTCGAGTCCTTGTTGTACGAGACTCCAAAAGTTGCCTCATCGCGACCCTCCGGCCGCAGTATCTTTTTCACGACGCGCTCGTGCTCCACCACATGCCCATCCGGCTTCACCGTGTACTCGTCATCATCCAGGAGAACCACGACGTTCGGGTTGTTGGGGTAATCCGGCAGCGTCTCCTTGGATGCGTCGCGCACCCAGTCGGGAACACTGTCCTTATGGAAGGCGAAGGCGCACGGCTGCACAAGCAGCAGAGCGCCGCAGGCCGCCGTAATTAAAGTGACGCGCTTAGTTGCTCTTGTCATGGCCGTTCCCGGTTTCCGTTGGCGGGCTTGTAGCGGCGTCTGTTTTAAGCAATATCAGCGGCTGCTGGTCGTCCGTCGACATCTTGTCGTAGAAGGCCTTTACGTCGCCATACTCCTTCGGCGAAAAGATGAACGTGCCCAGGTCGTAGGTGCGGCGAATTAGAACAGCGTTATCCTGCACTTGCGAACTATCGCGGTAAGCGGCCTCGTTTTGCATCATGAATGTGTCATACATGGGTACGGATTCCACTTGAAGCTCCGGCGGAAATTTGATGCGTACGGCATCTACTGTGCGTAAGGCATAGTGAAAATAGATAGAGGTAGTGCGCGTGGGCGCGGAAAATAGCGCCTTGCTGCTAGCCTCGAAAAACTCTCCCGGCAAAATAAGTCGTTTTGCCGTCACCGTCGCCAGCGGGCCATGCACGGTAAAGTTCGCTACCAGGGGTTTCTCGTAGTCATCGAGGTTTTCGACGGAGGTGATCTCCGGCTCTAACCCTGCCGGAATTCTCTCCCCTATCCACTCGATCATGGAATGCTTCATGCTCTCTTCATCCTCATGTAGCATTTGCTGCCGCCATTCAAGCGCCGGGGAACCTAGCCACGTAATCTTTACCGTGCCGCTCACCACACCCGCAGCATCGATTGTCAGATCGCCGATACGTTGCGTCTGCGACTGCATATACGACGGGAACGGCGTGAGTGCAATGGCTGTTTTGCCGTCTTCTGTCTCACGCACGCCCTGTACGCCGGTATGGATCCACGCCAGCTGACCAAACGGACAGTAGCGTTGACCAGGATCGAAGAACTGTTCCTTACCATCCAGCACGACAATTGCCACGTTATCGTCTAATTGATCCATGGAGAGCCATGTGGGAGAAAAGATGTTCGACTCACGGCTTGTCACCTTCATGACATACGCCTTCATACCGGCTGCTCTCGCCAGTGTCACGAAGAGATCCGTAAGCTCGTCGTCTGTCCCGCTCTTGCGATTCCAGATGTCCTGCGTGGTCTGGATCTCCTTCAGTCCAGCGGCGCGATCCTCGCTGTTGTCATGCTGCCGCGAGAAGCGCGTATTGCCCATCGTCATAATCGCGGCGTATATCTTCTGCAGCTTTACCGTATCGCTGTCACCCGCCGCAGTCAGAGACTTCACTACATCTGTCATCTTGTTCGCGGAAGCAATGAAGCTGTCCACCCCACCGGCCCAGGCCATGCCCTCATCCGTCCAGAATGCGTCCTGCGTGGTATCCATGGTGTAGTAAAAATTCACTCGATAGGTAAAGCTCTTCAGGGGAGGCATATACTCCTCCTCCGGCGGCGGCGCTATATCGTTTACCAGTAATTCAAAAGTATTTCCCCCGACGCAAAAAATCCCTTGGGGGGTGCCGAGCGCTTCACCGCCACGCCCTCTGGTAGCACGGAGGTCCATGCAATCCCCTTCCATTCTTGCTGCGTCGCCGCGTCCTCCAGCGGCTTGTCAGTGGCCTTCCACAGGAAGTGGCCTTTGCGCATATAAAGATCCTGCTGCACATACCATGTCGGCGTCCAGAACCATTCATCGTCAAGACGCAGCGTGTAGCGATACTCCAGGATACTGCCCACCTCCACATCCGGCAGCGTAAAGACCTTCTCCATCACCTTCGCGTCGTGTGTCTTCTCGATCAGGCGTTGATATGGCTTACCGGTGAATGGGATAACCGTGCCATCGCTGTGAATCGTTCGGCCGGCAATGTCATCAACCGTAAATCCAATCCCACTACTGTCATTGCCATACTGCATACTGACGTTGGCATAATCCTTACCCTTCTCGGTCAGTACCTTCAGGCGCACGTAGATGCTGTACGTATGGTCATCATCCAAGATCGTCTCTTCCCGGTCCAGATAGACGGCGGCAGCTCCCGGCACCTGCGGCTGCGAGGTCATGGAAAGCTCTTCCGCTGTTGGCTGTTGCCACTGCGGGCTCGAAGCCCGCGCAGGCACGCTGATGCCAACCAGAACGAGCAGAACAAGTCGTACAAATGAACAGCGGCGAGACGCGCGAAGCACAGTAGTCCTTTCCTGTTGATAGCGCAAGACCTTCTGCGCACAGGTAAAGCCATGGAGATGGATACGGAGTTTTATACGGTGTTGCGACGCTTAGGGCAAGCAATTTCAGTAGAGTGCCGTTATGGAACGCGCAGGTTACGGAAGCCGTCACGCGGGAAGAGACCGGTCGGATAGTCCGTCGTCGGGAACTGCGGCTTGAAGAGGAAGCGCACGAAGAACCCGCCCGTGATGGTGTTGTAGTTGCTCGTGTTGTTGCCGCTCAGGAAGCCACCGATGTACCAGTGGTCGGCAATGCGGTATGCGCCCTCGGCATCGATGTTGTAGTTCAGGCCCACGCTGGACGAGAGCGGCGTCTCCGCGCAGACGTGCGTTTCGAGGACCGATGCGGGCGTACCGTTGGGGCATATCTCGCTCGCAAAGCCTGTCTGCTGGCCCTGGTTCAGCGGAAACCATATCTGGTCGGCCTGCTGGAAGGCCTGGATACCCACGGAGCCGGCGATGGTGTAGTGCCAGTTCACGCCGTAGTAGCCGTTGTAGGTGATGGGCACCGCACCAAGGAAGTAGATGTTCGGGCTGAAGTATCCGCCCAGGCCAAAGGTCTCGCCGAGCTCGTTGTATTTGTAGTGCTCCCCGAAGAAGGTCGCGCCTACGTTCAGGCTGCCGTAGCCGGGATAGACCTTCACCCGCCAGTACGCACCCATGGTGCCGTCGTACTCCTGGTTCTCCAGCACGTTGTAGCCGCTCAGGTCAGCGCCCTTCATCATGATGTAGAGGCCGTTCCGCTCATTGCCCTTGTCAAAGCGAACGCCGCCACCGGTGGATACCACGCCACCCCAGATCGGGCCACCGTTCACCAGTGACGATTGCCCCGGATCGCGCTGTCCGGCATAGGAGACAATCGTATCCTTCACGTTGTCGCGGTCGGCGAAGAGCGTGAACGGGCCGCCGAAGGCCTTCCAGCGAATATGCCCGAGGACGTTGCGCACCAGGAACTGGTACGGCGTATAGCCGATGGACAGCCCGAAGTTCTGCGTCACCAGTTGCGCCTCGCCGCCCACGCCGGACTGCGGCTGCTCCTGATTCGAGGCGATCGCGTCAATCGGCGCGGTGCCGAGGAACGGCACAAAATTGTTGTATGCCGGCGAGCCCGTGTAGTTCGCACTCGCCGGATTGCCCGCATTCAGGAAGACCACGCGCGGAATGATATTGAAGCGCACCGTCTTGCTCAGCACAAAGCTGAATTCAAACGGCACTTCAAAGTCCGTCATCCGGTCGAGCCCCGGTGTGCCGCTGCGATAGCGGCCGATGCCGGTGCCGCCGAGCCAGCCGCTGTAGCTGGCCTCCAGCGTCGCCAGATCCAGCTCCGCCTGATCGCGCTCGCTCAACTGCTGCGAGTTCTGGTAGTCCATGTTCGGGTTGTAGCTGCCACGCAGCGGCGGAATATTGTGCTGCATCAGCTCCGGATCACTCGGCGGCGTACCCAGCGGATACGGCTGGCCTACCTGCGGATACGGCTGCGCGCTCTGCTGATACGGCGCAGGCGGATAGCTCAGCGGCGGAGCCTGCGGCTCAGGCAGAGGCGCGGGCGCGGCGCGGCGTGTGCGATGGCCCGTGTTCGGCTGCGGATACTGCTGGCCGTTGCTGTCGCCGGTCGTCTGCGGAATATTGTCCTGTGCGGTGCCACGCGCGGGCTGCCGGTTCGGATCGAGAGCGCCCGGAGTTCCCGGCTGCGGCACCTGCTGGTAGCTGCTGTTGCCCGTCACATCCACGCCGCCGGTGTACTGCGTCGTCTCATAGGTATCCGGCGGTGGATTGCTCTGCCCTTCCATGTTGTTCGTCACGCGGCTGCCCGGAACCGACTGCTGCGCGCGCGCATCCTCAGCCTGATACGCCGCGATGTCGGCGTGATTGGAGTGCCGCGATGTATCCGATGTGCCCGTCTGGTTCGGCAGGTAGTGGATCGACGGCAGCACGTCGGTCTGCTCCGCGCTCTGTTGACCGGTCTGCTCCGCCGACGGCGACGGCATCGCCGGCAGCTGGCTCACCATGCGCACCGGCGCCACATAGCTTGCCTGCGACGTGCTCTGCATTGCATTCGCATCCACCGGCGCGTACGGTACGTACGGCTTGTAGACCTCGTCCTGCGCCGGCTGCGGCGACGATGCACCCTGAACACTCCCCTGCGCTAGCGTATTCTGCGCCTCCGAGGTCAGCCGGATGATCTGCGCCTGCTGATAGGCCTGATACGACAAATCGCCCTGCTGTGAAGAGGGCGAGTTCAAATCATTGTGGATTTGCGCGTCGGAGTTCAAACCCCGCTCTGGTGGCGAGATCTCCGCATACTGCGACGTCGAACTCGCGCTCTGCCCCGGAGTCGCGTCTCCATCATTCGCCGACTGCGGAACGTAGTCTCCCAACCGGCCGCTGCTGCCGTGGGTCACGCTCTGCACGCCGTTCGGATAAGCTCCGCTCGGGTAGGCATAGCTGTTTGCATTCGGGTCCACGTAGCCCGGGTTGTTCATGTAGGACGGGACCGCGGGCTGCGCCGTATAGCCGTACTGATTGTTCAGCACCACCGGAGGCGTACCGTACTGGTCCTGATAGCTCGGCAGATACGGCGGTGGCTGCGGCACCGAGAGAGCACCGTCCGCGCCCGGCTGCATCAGCGAGGCCAGGTCCTGTGACTGGGTCGCGTTCGGCAAACGAATCTCGGCCGCCGGCACCGGACGGCTCATCTCTTCCGCCAGATCGGCGCCGGGATCGCTCGGCGGCATCGCCGCCAGCGAGGCGCGGTAGTAGTCCGCGGCGCGGCCCTGGTTGCCCGCGGCCTGCTCAAACTTCGCCGCCTGCGTCAGCATCTTCGAGTCGTGCGGATAGAGATTCAATCCGTAGCGCAGCCATATCTCCGCCTGCCTGGTGTCGTTGTTGGCAAGCGCCGCGGCCACGGCCGAGGTGTAATCGCCCGGCGAGGCAGCCGTCATATCCTGCGCCTTGAAGATCAGCTCCGCCTGCTTCGGATTGCTCGCGCGCAGATAGCCACCTGCCAGCGCCTTGAAGACTCCGGGGTTGTCCGGAAATGCGCGCGCCGCCGCGTTCAGGATCGCAAGACTGCGCTTGAAGTTGTTGACTGCCGCTGCCTGATTCGCCCGGCGCACCGCCCAGTTCGCCCATATCGTCTGCACCGTGCGGCGCTGTTCGTCGGTCAGGTCGGCGCGTCCGCCGAGCTGCATCAGCGCGGGATAGAGCCCGGCATCGTTGTTCGAGTTGAAGAGCAGCCACGCATCCTGGATCTCAATGTCAGCCGGAGGCGCCTCATGCGCCGCGGCATAGTGCTGGGCAACGCGGTTCAGCAGAAGCGTCGCCTGCTGCGGCTCGCCAACGGCGTTATACACGCCCGCCATTGTCTGCAGATAATCGGGATCCTGCTCCAGCGTCTTGCGCGCGTCCAGCGGAATCTGCTGCACCTGCGCCACCGCCTCGCGATCATGTCCCGTGGAGTGCAGTGCCGCGAGCAGACCCTTCCATGCGTCCGTGCGGTCAGGATTATTGAGCAGCACCTGCCGGTAGATGGCATATGCTGCCTGCGCATTGCCGCGTTTCAGGTAGATCGCGGCGAGCTGCAACTGCAGCGGTACCGGAGGCGTCTGGCCTGCCGTCGTATCCATGGCCGCGGCCTTTTCCAGGAAACCCTGCGCTACATCCGGCTGGTTCTGCTGATCGTAGATCGCTGCGAGCGTGCTCAGAAAGCCCGGATCCTTCAACGCCTCGTCGTAGGTCGCGGGCGGCATCGACTCCATCGTCTGCACCGCGGCCGCATCCTGGTTCATCGCATGTTCCACGCGCACCAGTCCCTGCCACGCGCCCACGTTCGTTGGATCGTCAACGAGAACCTGGCGGTAGAGTCCCTCGGCCTGGTCCAGATGATTGGCCTGCTGCAGCAGAGCTGCGTACTGCATCTGCGTCTCCGCCTTCAGCCCTTTGCCGTCCGCGGGGAACGGTAGATCAAGCGCGCCCTTCAGCACGCGCTGCGCATCGGCATCGCGGCCCACGGCGGAGTAAGCCGAAGCCAGCGTCCGCAGATAGTCCGGGTCCTTCATCAACTGCGCATGCACGCCCGCGGGAATGCGCCTGTCGGTATCGAGCGCGGTCTGCGGATGGCCCGCCTGATACTGCGCCATAAAGAGTCCGCGCCACGCCGCGGGATCGCTGGGCTTGACCTTCACATACTGCGCAAAGACGGGCATCGCCGCCTCCGGCTGCTGCGCCTTCAGCAGAGTTCCGCCCAGACCAAGCAATGCCTCCGGAGCACCCGGCCGCTGCTGCAGAGCATTGCGGTACTGCTGCTCCGCGGTGGTGAGGTCGTTCTCGTTCAACGCCACCGCGCCTTCGCTCAGCGTGTAGTAGAAGCGCGACGTCTCGATCGCCTTGTCCACGCCCGGATCCTTGGAGCCGTTCTGCTTGGCTTGCGTCAGGAAGCTGATAGCGCCACCGAAGTTCTGCTGGTTCATGCGCACGTAGCCCATGCCCGCCAGTGCCGATGCATTCTCCGGATCGTCCGCGAGGATCGCCTTGAAGCGCTCCTCGGCTACCGGCAGATTCTTGCTGTTCAGCGCGCTGTAGGCAGCGGCTTCAGCCGCCGTGCGCTGCCGCGCCTCGGCCTGCTCAGCCTGCTCCTCCGGCGTGAGCGCTGGGCCCACCGGACCATGATTCTTCGCGGCCTGCGCCTCCGACTCCTTCAACGCCTTCGCCAGCTCGGGATCGTTGTGCTTGGCGAGATAGGCGCGTATCTCCGCACCCGTCGCCGGGTTCTGCGAATCCCACAACAGCGACTGGCGCAGCGCGTCGGCAGCCTCAGGATCGGCGGGATGCTTCGCCAGCAGAGCCTGCCCCTGCGCGCGCGTCTTCGGGTTGTAGGTCAGAATGCGGCCCAGTGTGATCTGGTAGCGCGAGTCCAGCGGATACTTGTTCACCAGATCCTGCAGGCCGGCGATGGCATGCGGCCGTCCATCCTCGGTTGCAGCTTCGGTCTCGTAGTAGGCCAGCGCCCAGTCGCCCGGCGGCGGCGTATCACCGAAGATCTGGCGGTAGATGTCCATTGCCTGCGCGTACTGCCCTGCCTGCGCCAGCTTGCCCGCCTGCTGCAACTGCGTCACCTGGTTCTGCTGCGTCAGCATGGAGTCCACGCGCCCGATGTTCGGGTCGTTCGGATTGATCGCCTTCAGGCGGTCCAGATACGTGTTGGAGAGCGCGGAGTCGCCGCTCAGTTTGGCGGCGCGCGCCAGACCGCCGAGTGCCTCCGTGTTGTTCGGGTCTGCCAGCAGAACCTGCTGCCAGGTCTGCGCGGCCAGATCCATGCGCCCGCGCACCTCAAACGAATGCGCCTTGTCCAGCAGAAGTTGTGTGGTCGCGCTCGGGGTGGCCTGCGCCTGCACTGCGATGGGTGCAAGTAAAAGCAAACAGGCCACAAGGCCTGCCACTGCGAGTCGCATTGGCGGAGAAAATCTCATTACTGTTGCCGTCTTGAAGCTTATCGCGTTTTACAGCTTTTTGACCGCTTTTTTTAGGGGCTATGCCCCTTATTTCTCAGCCTTCTAGCCCCTAATGTCTACTTGCACTTCAACTTCAACTGGCCATTCTCCTCGATACAGTACCGCTTTTCCAGCCATCCGGTGGCAAACAGCGCAATATTCTGGTCGTAATACTGCGCCGGATTGCCGTAAAGACCGGTGCCGGCATTCAGTCCGGACGCCAGCCGGTCCTTCTGCGCCCTGGCCTGCGCACCCAGACCCAGCGCCTGCAGGTACGGTATGACCGCGGCCGAGAAGCTCAGCGGTCCCTGCGTGTTCTTGATCGAGCCGAAGCTATCCACCGTCAGCGGCGGCACGCTCACACCCGGTTTGCTCAGGTACGCGCCCATCGCCGGAAAATTACTCAGCGCATCGTCCAGTCCCGGCGTCTTGGGATTGGCAATGCCGAGCCACAGGTAGACGCGAATTGCATCAAAGCTGGCATATGCCGGAGCAGGTGGCGGTGCGGGCGTAGCCAGAGCCGTCTGTGCTGTTGCGGGTACAGCGTTCGGAATAGGATTTGCCGTCTGCGGCGTCGCAGCGGCCGGATTCACTCCGGGCTGTCCGGCCTGCGACTGCATCGGCTGCTGACCCGGCGCGGCCGAGGGGAACCATCCCTGCCCCGCGATGCACTTGGACCAGTCCGGAGCCCAGCCTGCCGTGGCCGTGTGGTTATAAAAACGCGGAAGCTCATCCAGCATCGAAGACCACACGCCGTGCCGTGTCTTTGCGAAGTACTGCACCAGCGGCAGCGGGATATAGCTCGGATTGAAGACCCACGTCAGATCGTCGGGATGAAAGCCCGTTGGCGCAGGCAGAAGCAGCGGCCCATCCGCGCAGCCCGTGGAGGGCGGCATCATCACCACCTCCTGCTGCTCGATGTGCTCGATCATCGCCGTGCCGAGCTTCTTGTAATCGTCATCGCTCCAGAGACGGCCCGCTTCCAGCAGGTCATAGGCCATCCAGAGATCGGCATCGCTCGCTGGATTCGGATCCAGCACGTGCCAGCTTCCGTCCGGCGCCTTACCCCAGCTCCACGCCGGCAGATGTTGCAGCAGATCGCCCTGCGCAAGATTCTCCGCCGTCCAGTTCAGCAGTTGTTTGAAGTGGGTCTGGTCGCCCGCCACCAGCGCAAAGAACATCGCATAGGCCTGCGCCTCCGATGTGGTGCGGTCCGCGCTGGTGTGATCGATGACGCGCCCCTGACCATCGATGAAGGCCTTGCTGTAGCTCTCCCACAGCGGCCAGTGCTGCTGCTCCGCATGGCAACCGTCTCCGAGCAAGGAGAGCGCGATCACGGCGGCCACGGCACAGGCACGAATGAATCTCCTGCGCGTTATTACCCCTCTGCGGGAGCGAACTGTGCTGTTGCCGTCTTTCACGTCGCGGGCTCCCGGGAATGCTGCTTGCAAAGAAAAAGGCCTGCCGAAGACGCGTCAGTGCGTCTCCGGCAGGCCGGTTCGTTTACTCCGAGCCTTGCAGGCGCACACGCGCGCGCCGCCGCAGCCAGACGCGTATCCAGACCGCGAGGATGAAGCAGATCAACAGCACGAAGACGTTCACCAGCCACGGGAACTGCGTGAACCACAGGCTGATCTGCGTATACCAGGGCAGGTTGCCGACGTGATACACGTCGCTGCCGATCTGGTAGGACTCGAATCGCGGGCCATGCAGCACGGCGACCGAGTAGGCGATGTCACTGGACTGCGACGACTTCAGGAACGCCGACAGGAACTCCGGCACCACGGTGTGATCCTTCACCGTGATCATCACGAGTGAGTGGCCCGCCGAGAACGGCGACTCCATCCCTTCGATGATCGTGTCCGGAAGGCCGCCGGATGTCTCCAGTTCGCCGGAACTGACGTGCTCGTTCGAGCGCACCTTCCACCATGCATGCTCGAGCGGAGCAAAGAAGCCCTGGGTGTCGGAGACGTGTACGCCGTTCACATCGATGCCCACCGGCAGATGCGTACCCAGCTTGGTCAGCGCGGGCTGATCCTCCACCGTTCCCATCACCAGGTAGTCCGTATCCACGCCGGACTGCATGCCGTCCGAGTTGGTCACCGAAACGCGCAGCGACGGGAAGCCGGTCTCCGCGCCGAAGTGGCCCATCATCGTCAGGTACATCTCGATCTCATCGGTCGTCGGCGTGTCCGGCAGCACCACGGTCGTCTCGGAAAGATCGGCTCGGCGCGTGAACGGAAATCCTGCATTGGCAAAGAGTTCAAGATTCGGCAAAGCGATCCAGTGCGGAATATTCTGCAGATCGAGGTACGAGCTCTTCAGGATCGCTCCCTGCAGATTGAGCGGCGCGGTGTCTTCGCACTGCCCCTTCTTTGCCAGCTGGAAGAAGAACTTCAGCAGCATCGAGTTCGAGAACGGCCGCATATCCACGACCGGGATAGGCATGTCGATCTTCGCCTCCTGCGACGCCTGGTCGCTGTGCGGAAGCGGAACCGAACCGGCGTACTGGTTGTTCATGAATATCTGCAGCGAGGAATCATCCGCCAGCGGAATTCCGTTGTAGCGGTAGTCGAGCCGCAGCGTCAGGTCAGGACGCGCGCCGTAGTACAGGTCCGGCGGAACGCGCATGTAGATGGCGATCGGCACCGAGCCGTCACCCTGCAGCGCATCACCCTGCGCCAGGTCCCACATCGGCGTGATCTTGTCGGTGGAAAGCCAGCGCGGCGCATCGTTCACGGCACGCTGCTCCGGCAGCTCGAGTGACGGAATATGGATCTGCGGCCCCTGCAGAAAACTCTCCTGCAGGGCGAGCGCCTGCGCGGCCATGATCAGATCGTCGCCGTTATCGCCCGTGACCACCAGCACTTTACTGTAGGGGTCCGATGGATTGGTTCGCATCGCAATCGTCGCGCCGCTACTGCCGGCAAGATTAAGCGTCGAGGGAAGGTCCGCCGTACTCTCGCTTATGATGATCGCGTTCCCTGTCGGTATGGTGCCGAAGGTGACCGGAAAGTGCACCGGGCGCGAGTCGGTGAGAATGCCGAACCATGAAGCGATGATGCCCGCTGCCTGCAGCCCCTTGGTCGACGGCTGCGACATGAAGACGATGGGCACATACGGATGCAGATTAACCGCCGAATCAAAGAACGGCAGCGGCAGCAGCTTCAGATCGTCCTGCAACGGCAGCAGACTGCCGCCAAGTTCGATCGTCGAGCTGGAATCGATGCGCGCCCATAGCGTGGAGTGCGATGGATCTTCGCAGTTCAGCGTGTAGTGGCCGATGAATTCAAAGGTGATGTGGTTGTCGCGCACCAGCATCTCGGCGGGCATCTGCAGCACGGCGTCCAGCGTGGCGCCGTTAGCATTTTCCGTGACCACGATCGGCACGTTCTGCGGCGCCAGGATGGTGCCCTGGTTGATCGGCGAGCCGCCTGCCGTGTACGTTCCGCTCATGTTCACGTTCGTGACCACCGGCAGCACCGCGAAGAGCGAGTCGTTCAGGCTGATCTTCAGATGGCTGAGCGCGGGGATCAGGCCGGGCGAGAAGTGGTAGCGGATGTGCAGCGTCGCCGTGCG
>DATMLK010000143.1:0-7824 GCA_035570215.1 Acidobacteriaceae bacterium | reverse complement strand
ATCTGGACCACGACTCCGTGGACGCTTCCCGCCTCGATGGCCGTCGCTTTCAACCCCGAGATGGAGTACGTCGCCCTCGAGAACACCGACGGCAACGTCTACATCGTCGCCGATGCGCTAGCCGAGCCGACGAAGGCTACCACCGGATTAGAGGATGCAAAGATCATCGCCCGCTTCAAGGGCGCAGTCCTCGAGAACAAGACCTTCCAGCATCCGTTCCTCGATCGCAGCATCCTCGGCGTCAATGCGGACTACGTCACCACCGAGCAAGGCACCGGCGCAGTCCACACCGCGCCCGCCCATGGCGTCGACGACTTCGCCACCGGCAAACGCTACGGCCTCGACGTAAAGTTCTACGTCGACAACGCCGGCCGCCAGATGCACACCGATGGCCAGCCGTACGAAGGTCTGACCGTCTTCAAGTCCAACGCCGTCGTCGTGGAGCTTCTGAAGGAAAAGGGCGCGCTGCTCGGCTACTCCGAGATCACGCACAGCTATCCGCACTGCTGGCGCTGCCACAAGCCCGTCATCGTGCGCGCCACCGAGCAGTGGTTCATCGGCATGGAGACGCCCATGGCCGCAGCTGATGGAACAAGCACCACATTCCGCCAGCACGCGCTTAGCGAGATCGACAAGGTCACGTGGGATCCGGCCTGGGGCAAGGAGCGCATCTCCAATATGATCGCGACGCGTCCCGACTGGTGCATCTCGCGCCAGCGCATATGGGGCGTACCCATCGCTGTCTTCCTCTGCGAAAAATGCCATACTCCGCTGAACGATCCCGCCATCAACGCAAGCGTCGTCGCCCGTTTCAAGAAAGAAGGCGCGGACGCGTGGTATATCCACGACGCCGCATCGCTTCTGCCTGCGGGAACCAAATGCGCCTGCGGCCACACCGAGTTCCGTAAGGAGATGGACATCCTCGACGTATGGTTCGAGTCCGGCGCGAGCTGGCACGCCGTGCTCGACGTGGAGCCCGAGCTGCACTGGCCCGCCGACCTCTACACCGAAGGCGGCGACCAGCATCGCGGCTGGTTCCACTCCTCGCTGCTCTGCTCCGTCGGCGTGCGTGACGCTGCGCCCTACAAGATGGTCGCCACCTCTGGCTGGACGCTCGATGAGCAAGGCCGCGCCATGTCGAAGTCCCTCGGCAACGTCGTCGACCCCGTCGACATCGCCAAGCGCCTCGGCGCCGAGATCGTCCGCCTATGGGTCGCCTCCGTCGACTTCCGCGAAGACGTCGCCGCCAGCGAGAACCTGATGCAGCGCGTCAGCGACAACTACCGTAAACTGCGCAACACCTTCCGCTTCCTGCTCGGCTCCATCGGCGACTTCGACCCCGCAAAGCACGAAGTACCGTTCGCGGAGATGCAGCCGCTTGACCAGTACATGCTCGCGCGAACGGCCGAGGTCACCAAGAAGATCCGCGCTTCCTATGAATCATTTGAATTCCACCGCGTCTATCACACGCTGAACGAATTCTGTAACACCGAGCTTTCGGCATTGTATTTAGATGTATTAAAAGACCGCCTCTACACCTTCGCGCCCAACTCGAAGGCGCGCCGTTCCGCGCAGACTGCCATCTGGCAGATCGCCGAGGCGCTGGTCAAGCTCGTCGCTCCGATCCTCAGCTTCACCGCGGAAGAAGTCTGGCAGCAATTGCCGCAGATGCCGGGACGCGAAGCGAGTGTGCACATCGCCGAGTTCCCTTCATTCAACTTTGGCGATACGACGCAGCTCTTAAGAGATTGGGAGGAGCTCCTGCGTACACGCAGCCTAGTCATGATGAAGCTTGAATTCTTACGGGCAGATAAAACGATTGGCAAATCTCTTGAGGCTATTCTTAGCCTCAATATTGACGAGAATCCGCTGCCTAATACGCCACGACAACTTGAGAAATATGAAGCTGATTTACCCGAACTCTTTAATGTTTCCGAAGTGAAGCTGATAGCAGCTCACCGAACAGGTCCGCCGTCTCTTGAGCCGATAACTGCACGCCAATCAGATAGACCGAAATGCGAGCGCTGCTGGCGTCACATCTCTGACGTCGGCCACGACAAAAAATACCCCACCGTCTGCCTTCGCTGCGCCGAAGCCTTAACCGAGATCGGATTCGCCCCTTACACCAAGGAAACGGAATCACTATGACCTCCCGCATCTACCGCGACGCACGCCCGGCACTCTTCGGCATCGCCGCCCTCGTCATTCTCATCGACCGCCTCACCAAGATCTGGATCAACAAACACCTGCGTCTCGGCGAGACCATCAACGTCATCACCGGCGTCTTCCGCATCTCGCACGTGATGAACACCGGCGCCGCCTTCTCGCTCTTCGCCGAATGGAGCGACCCGCGCCACCTGCGCTGGGGGCTGGAAGCCTTTTCCATCATGGCCATCGTTGCTGTCTTCAGCCTGCTCATCACCACCGGACGCCGCTTCACGCCCACCACGCTCGCCTTCGCGCTCATCCTCGGCGGCGCGATCGGCAACCTCTATGACCGCTTTCGCTACGAGCATGTCACCGACTTTCTCGAAGTAAAGATCGTGCACTACCACTGGCCCGACTTCAACTTCGCCGATAGCTGCATCACTATCGCTGCCTGCCTGCTCGTGCTGGAGATATTCAAACCGCCCGCGGAGACCCACGAGACCGACTAGCCATGGCCGCCACTCCGCCCAGCAACGACAGCATCATCATCCGCGGCGCGCGCACGCACAATCTGAAGGGCGTGGACGTCGACATTCCGCACGGCATGCTGACCGTCGTCAGCGGTGTGAGCGGATCGGGCAAGTCCTCGCTCGCCTTTGACACCGTCTACGCTGAAGGCCAGCGCCGCTACGTCGAGTCGCTCTCCGCCTACGCCCGCCAGTTCCTCGAACGCATCGAGAAGCCCGACGTCGACCACATCGAAGGCCTCGCACCCGCCATCGCCATCAAGCAGAAGAACCAGACGCGCAACCCGCGCTCCACCGTAGCCACCGCCACCGAGATCTACGACTACCTCCGCCTCCTCTACGCCCGCTGCGGAACGACCTTCTGCCTGACATGCGGTGGCGAAGTGAAACGCGACACCGTCGACGAGATCCTCACCCGCGTCCTCGCTCTGCCCGAAGGCACGCGCCTCTACGCGCTCTTCCCTATCATCCGCCGCGAACCCGTCATCGCTCCCATGCAGGAGGCGTCTGTACCCGAGGACGTTCCCGCACCCAAACCCAAGCGCGTCGCGAAGAAGAAAAAAGAAACACCCGTGCCCGTGCTGGACATCACCGACTCCATCCGCGAGCGTCTCTTCGAACTCCGCAAGCGCGGCTACAACCGCTTGTATCAATCTGGAAAGATCGTCGAGTTCTCCACGCCCGAATCCCTCCTCGAGCTCAACTTCACCCAGCCCATCTTCGTTCTCATCGACCGCATCGCCGTCAGCGCCGAGATCCGCCCTCGCATCGTCGACGCCGTCGAGACCTCTTACCGCGAATCGGGCGAAGTGATCTTTGAAATAATTTTCAGGGATGGCGACGAAGGGCGCGAAGCGCAGTTAAAGAGCCCACGGCTCCGCGAAGGCGAACCAGCGCCTGCAGTCACACACCTCAGATTTTCCGCTGCCTTCGAGTGCACTAACTGCCACCGCGCCTATCGCGAGCCGGAACCGCGCCTCTTCAGCTTCAACAATCCCTATGGCGCTTGCCCGCGCTGCCAGGGCTTCGGCAACACCATCGACTTCGATCCCGACCTCATCATCCCCGACAAACATAAAACTCTCGACGAGGGCGCAGTCGATCCCTGGGTCAAGCCCAAGTACCGTCCCATGCACGGCGAGATGAAGCGCGCCGCCAAGTTCGCCGGTATTCCCACCGACGTTCCCTGGATCGACCTCACCCCCGCGCAGCAGAATTTCATCGAAGAAGGCAGCGGCAGCTTCCCCGGCATCCGCGGATTCTTCAGCGCGCTCGACCGCAAGAAGTACAAGCTGCACGTGCGCGTCTTTCTTTCGAAGTATCGCGGCTACGCCCTCTGCCCGGACTGCCGCGGTCAGCGTCTCCGCGCCGAGGCACGCGCCGTGCTCATCAACGGGCAGAACATCTGCCAGACCTCGGCGCTCACCGTCACCGAAGCGCAGCAGTTCTTCGACTCCCTCGAACTGTCTCCCTCACAGGCCGAGATCGCCGGCAAGGTCCTCGAAGAGGTTCGCCAGCGCATCGGCTTTCTGCACGAGGTAGGCCTCGACTACCTCACGCTCGATCGTCTCAGCTCCACGCTCTCCGGCGGAGAATCGCAGCGCATCCAGCTGGCCACGTCGCTCGGCTCGCGCCTCGTCGGCGCGCTCTATGTGCTGGACGAGCCAAGCATCGGCCTGCACACCCGCGACACCGCCAAGCTCATCCGCATCATGAAGGACCTGCGCGATCTCGGCAACACCATTCTCGTCGTCGAACACGACCCCGACGTCATCCGCGCCGCCGACTACCTGCTCGACCTTGGCCCCGGCGCCGGCGAACTCGGCGGCCGTCTGCTCGCCGCCGGCACAGTGGCTGAAGTCCGCAAAAATCCAGCGTCCATCACCGGCAAATATCTCACCGGCAAGCTCAGCATTCCGATTCCGAGGCTTCGCCGCGCCCCGGGGCGCGAATCGCTCAAGCTCACTGGCGCGCGCGCCAATAACCTGCGCAACGTCGATCTCGAACTTCCGCTCAACATGCTCGTCGCGATTACCGGTGTCAGCGGCTCCGGCAAATCCACGCTCATCCATTAGGTGCTCTACCGCGCGCTCATGCAGTCGCTCGGACGCACCGAAGGCGCGGACCCTTCGAACCTCTACCGCGGCCTCAGCGGCGCGCAGCATCTGAATGACGTCGTCCTCATCGACCAGTCGCCCATCGGCCGCACGCCGCGTTCGAACCCCGTCACCTACATCAAGGCCTTCGACGCCATCCGCGATCTCTTCAGCCAGCAGCCGGACGCGCGCCGCAAGGGCTACACCGCCGGGCATTTCTCGTTCAACGTGCCGGGTGGACGTTGCGACGTCTGCGAAGGCGACGGCACCGTGACCGTGGAGATGCAGTTCCTCGCCGACGTTGAACTTCCGTGCGACGAGTGCGGCGGCACGCGCTACAAATCCAATATCCTCGACATCCGCTATAAGAACAAAAATATTCACGACGTTCTCAACATGACGGTCAAAGAAGCCCTGCACTACTTCAGCGGTCATCCCAAGATCGTGGACAAGCTCGCCGTGCTCGACGAGATCGGCCTCGGCTACGTCCGCCTCGGCCAGTCCGCCACCACGCTCTCCGGCGGCGAGGCCCAGCGCGTCAAGCTCGCATCGCATCTGGCCACCGCGCGTTCCAACACCATCACCCGCGGCGACATCACCAAGCGCGCCGCCAGCCGCGTCCTCTACATCCTCGATGAGCCCACCACTGGCCTGCACTTCGACGACGTCAACAAGCTCCTCACCGCATTCCGCAAACTCATCGACGGCGGCGGCTCGCTGCTCGTCATCGAACACAACCTCGACGTCATCAAGTCCGCTGACTGGGTCGTGGACATGGGCCCCGAAGGCGGCACCGGCGGCGGCGAGATCGTCGCTGCAGGCACGCCCGAAGAGATCGCCGCCAATCCTGCGTCTCACACCGGTCACTGGCTCAAACAGGTCCTCCCCGGCTCCACATCCGTCGAAGCAACCGAGGCGCGCACCGCATGAGACACCGTAACTATTTGCCATTCCCGCGAACGCGGGAATCTGCTTTTCTTCTCGCTGCGATGCTCTTCATCCTTCCGCTTCATGCCCAACTTCCCCCCGGCACAACCCCCGCAGACTCAGCCACCGAAACCACGCCGCTCAATCAGGCCGAGGACGCCATCGCCGCGCAACACTTCGACGAAGCGAAGAGGCTCCTGCTCCTCATCACGGCTGCAGACCAGAAGAACGCGCGCGCCTTCTACGACCTTGGCTATACCGACGAGGCCCTGCAGGATGACGCCGCTGCCGAGACCGCCTACCGCGCCGCCATCGCCGCCGACGCGAAGAACTTTGAGGCTCACGCCGCGCTCGGCCTTCTGCTCGAGCCGCGCGACCCGGCCGAGGCCCGCAAGGAACTCGCTACAGCAGCAACACTCACTCCTGCCGCGAATGCAGCCGATGCCAAAGCCCGCGTCCTGCGTGAGCTTGCGCGGATGGATGCAACTGCTGATCCCACCACCGCGAGCGATGAACTCCTCGCCGCCATCAAACTCACCAGCGAGACGCCGCAGGACACGCTACTGACCGCGCAGATTGCCGAGAGGACCGGCGACCTCCCCGATGCAGAGGCCACCTACCGCCGCCTGCTCACCTCAACCCCCAACGACCCTGACACCGCCTACGCACTCGCTGCGCTGCTCATCCGCGAAGAGAAATACTCCGATGCCGAGGCCGTCCTCACGCCCGCGCTGCAAGCGCATCCCGGCGACGCTCCGCTCGCCGCGCAGCTCGCCCGCGTCTACATGCTGCAGAGCGAAGATGACAAGGCCGTTCCGCTGCTCGAAGCTCAGCACACGCAGAATCCGCAGGACGCAGCCGTCACACGCATGCTCGCCGACCTCTACAGCCGCACCGGCAATCTTCCTCAGGCAGACACGCTCTATCAGCAGTTGCTCACAACCTCGCCCGACGACATCGATCTGCTCAGCGCGCGCGGCGACACTCTGATCCGCCAGAAGAAGTTCGTTGAGGCTGAGGATGTCCTGCAGAAGGCTGATACACTCTTCCTCGCTCGTCCTGCCGCGCTGCCCTCCACGGACGACCGCGTGCAGCTCACCGGCTCGCTCGCCTTCGCCGCTTCGGAGAACGGCCAGCCCGAACTCGTGCTCACAGCGCTCGATCAGCGCCTGCAATACGCCCCCGAGACGCCGGCCACGCTCTTCCTCCGCGCCACCGCGCACGACCACCTGCATCACGTCGTGCTGGCCCGCGGCTTCTATACGCAGTTCATCGCCGCCGCCGGAGACCAATACCCCAACGAAACCTGGGAGGCAAAGCACCGTCTGATCGCCCTCGCAACAGATAAATAACTATTTTCATGTGTCATCCCGCAGCGCAGCGGAGGGATCTGCTTTTGCTTTTTGCTTGTCCTTCCGAAGCGGAGCGCGCGGAATCTGCTTTTGTATTTGCTTGCCAGAATCACACCATGTTCCCTCTGAATAATTTCAACGGCCCCGCATGTTAATCTCAAGACAACCGTGACCGCGCCAAGCCTATTCCAACGTCTCTTCGGGGCACCCGCACCGCCCGCGACGAAGCCTCGCGCTCCACGCAAAAAACTCGCGCATCCCGACCATCCCACGATAAAAAAGATCTTCGAGCACGAGTACCGCGAACTCCGTCCGCGCGCGCCCATGCCCGCCTTCGACATCCGTTTCAAGCGCTTCACCAGCCTGAACACCACCATCCGTCTCCGCGAAGGCCGTCTGCACGTCTGCCTCTCCGACCTCCTCGAGCATGCTCCCGCCGGCGTCCATACCGCCATCGCGCACATCCTGCTCGCCAAGCTCTACCGCAAACCCGTCAGCGCCGCGCACTCGTCGCGCTACCGCCGCTTCACCACCAGCGAAGCCGTCACCAAACAGGCCGAGCACATCCGCCAGACGCGCGGCCGCAAGCGCATCTCCACCGCGCAGGGTCACTATTATGATCTCGATGAGATATTCGAGGTTTTAAATCAGCGCTTCTTCCACGGCCTCATGGCGCGTCCCACGCTTACCTGGAGCACCCAGCACGCCCGCCGCATGCTCGGCCACTATGACGCCGCGCACAACACCATCGTCGTCAGCAAGGTCTTCGACCGC
>DATMLK010000142.1:0-4214 GCA_035570215.1 Acidobacteriaceae bacterium | reverse complement strand
AGCCGAGCTCGCTCTGGGAGGACTTAATTATGGCATACGCATACCTATCGAAGCGCCTGATTACACCCACGGCTGAGCGCGATGGCGCTCTGCTGGTGGAGGATGGCGTGATAACCGCCATCTGCGGACGCGGCGAGGTGCCGGCGAACGTCAAGACGAAGGATTTTGGCGATGCGGCGATCCTGCCTGGGCTGGTGGATACGCACGTCCACATCAACGAACCGGGGCGCACGGAGTGGGAGGGCTTTGCCACGGCGACTCGCGCTGCGGCGGCCGGCGGCTACACGACGCTGGTGGATATGCCACTGAACTGCCTTCCAGAAACCACAACCGTCGCCGCGCTGGAGTTGAAGCGCAAAGCAGCCGCTGGGCAGTGCATGGTGGACTGGGCGGCGTGGGGCGGCGCCGTGGCCGGCAACCAGGAGCATCTGGAGCCGCTGGCCGCGGCGGGCGTGCCGGGGTACAAGTGCTTTTTGATCTATCCGGGGTGCGAGGGGTTCACGATGATCGACCTCGAACAGCTGGAGCGGGCGCTGCCGCACATTGCGAAGACCGGTCTGCCGCTGCTGGTCCATGCCGAGTTGGCGGGGCCGATCGATGCAGCCGCCGAGAAGTTGCAGAACGTGGACTGGCGGCGATATGACACGTATCTGGCCTCGCGGCCGGATGAGGCGGAGCTGGAGGCGATCACGCTGATGCTCGGCCTGTGCCGCAAGTACAAGTTTAAGCTGCATATCGTGCATCTGGCTACAGCAAAAGGGTTGCCGATGCTGCGCGAAGCAAAGGCCGAGGGTCTGCCGGTCACGGTGGAGACCTGCCCGCACTACCTGCACTTCCGGTCAGAATGGATTCCGAACGGGGCGACGCAGTTCAAATGCGCGCCGCCGATCCGCAGCGCGGCGAACTGCGATGCGCTGTGGGAGGGATTGCGCACGGGAGTGATCGACATGGTGGTGACAGACCATTCGCCCTGCCCGCCGGAGATGAAGAAAATGGACGAAGGGTTGTTCAATACAGCGTGGGGCGGGATCGCGAGCCTCTCGGTCGCGCTGCCGGTGATGTGGACGGATTGCGTGAAGCGGGGATTCTCTCTCGTCGACCTCAGCCGGTGGATGAGTACGGCACCAGCTGCTCTGGCGGGATTGAGTGCGCATGTGGGTTCGCTGGAGGCTGGGCGCGATGCGAACTTCGTGGTCTTCGAGGAGAGCGGCGGGTTCACAGTGCAGGCCAGGGACCTGCACTACCGGCACAAGATCTCGCCGTATATGAGCGAGCGGCTGCGCGGCCTGGTGAAGGCGACGTATCTGCGGGGCGAGGTTGTGTTTGAGAATGGCTCATTTGCGGATGAGGCGCGCGGCAGGGAGCATGCGGTGGCGGGTCGATGACGTTAGCGGAGTGGAATGCGATAAACGCGGAGGCAGCGGCCCAGGCGGTGCTTCCCTGCTGCGGGTCGGAGGCCTGGGCGAAAAATTTGGCGGCACAGCGGCCGTTCACAACCTTCGAAGAGTTATCAGCGGCCTCGGATGCGGTCTGGTGGGCTCTACCGGAGCGCGACTGGCAGCAGGCCTTCGATAGCCATCCGCGGATCGGGCAGGCCCATGCGAAGGCGGCGACGGAAAAGTCTCTAAAGTGGTCGGAGGGCGAACAGGCGGCGGCGAATCCCGACGACGCGGCCCGGGCGGCTCTGGCGCTGGGCAATGACGCCTACGAGAAGCGGTTTGGGCGGATCTTCATCGTCTGCGCCACGGGTAAGTCGGCCACGGAGATGCTCGGCATCCTGCAAAAACGCATGGAGAACGATGCCGTCACCGAGTTGCGCGAGGCGGCGGAGCAGCAGCGGCTGATTACTCAAATCAGACTCAAGAAATGGCTCCAGCTATAAAACGGTTCGAGCTTCGCTCGAATAACCCACGCATCGCGATAAAGCTGCGATGGGGCATCCGATGCATGGGCCGCATCAAGCGGTTTAGAGCGCACCGGTTTACAGTAGATAGATGGGAATTTCAACGCACATTCTGGATACAGGCAAGGGCAAGCCGGCGGCTGGCGTAAACGTAGCGCTGGAGATCCGCGACGGCGAGTGGTGGAGTGAGATTGCCACCGGCAAGACAGACAAAGACGGCCGCGCGGAGCTGCTGCCTGCTGAGGAGCCGCCAGCTGCCGGCATCTACCGGATCGCGTTCGATACCGGCACCTACTTCCAGAAGCAGAAGGTGAAGGGTCTGTATCCGATCGTCGAGATCGCTTTCATGGTCGCGAAGGGTCAGAAGCATTACCACATTCCCCTGCTGCTGACGGCGAACGGATACTCGACCTACAGAGGATCCTGAGTTTCTCCGGGGCTGAAGCCCCACGCTTCCTCCGTGTCGGCGCTAACGCGCCGATGTTTGTTTAGCGGCAGTGATATGGACGGCAGTCCTCAGAGGAGTGACGATGGCATTCGACGTGGTGTTGGCGGAGAACCGGTACGGCAAGTCGCGCGTGCGGCTGATAAAGGTGGTGCGCCAAGGCGCGGTCCACGATCTCTACGAGTGGACTGTGCAGATCCTGCTGCAGGGCGACTTCGAGTCGGCGCACGTGGACGGCGACAACAGCAGGATCCTGGCCACTGACACGATGAAGAACACAGTGTATTCGCGGGCGAAGGAGTCGAAGGCGACTGCGATGGAGGAGTACGCGCAGGAGCTGATCGAGTGGATCCACAGCCGCAATCCGCAGGTGAGCCACGCGCAGGTCACGATCGAGCAGGCGCTGTGGAAGCGGATGATGGTCCATGGCAAGCCGCACGACCACAGCTTCATCCACGGCTCGAACGAGGTGCAGACGACGGTAGTGGAGCGCGAGAAGACGGGGCCATGGAGCATCGTGTCTGGTCTGAATGGGCTGCACATTCTGAAGACGACGAAGTCGGGGTTCGAGGGCTTCATCCGCGAATCGTTGACGACGCTCCCCGAGACCAAGGACCGCATCTTCGGAACAGTAGTGAAGGCGGAGTGGACCTATGCGAAGGACTCGCTCGACTTCAACGCAACGCGCACAAAGATTCGCGAGGCGATGCTGGCGTGTTTCGCCCAGCATGATTCGCTGTCCGTGCAGCAGACGCTCTATGCCATGGCGAAGGACGCGCTGGAAGCAGTACCGGAGATCGACGACATCAAGCTGACGCTGCCGAACAAGCACTGCCTGCTGATCGACCTGGCACGCTTCGGGCAGGAGAACAAGAACGAGATCTTTGTGCCGACGGATGAGCCGCACGGCACGATCGAAGCACGGGTTAAACGCAAGAAGTAATACCGGAATGACAAAGGTTTAAATGTACTCATGACAGTGATCGATAAAGCATCGGCGGCGAAGGCTGAACGCGTAGTTGCGCGGTGCCGCGAGCTTGCGGGCTGTACCCAAGTGGAAGGCGAAACGACGCGGATGTTTCTCTGCAACGCGATGCTGGAGTGCCACGCGCGCGTGAGCGCTTGGATGACAGCGGCGGGGATGGATGTGTCGGTCGACCATGCGGGGAATCTGCGCGGGGTGTATGCGGCGGAGAAGAAAGATGCGCCGCGGCTGCTGATTGCGTCGCATCTGGACACGGTGCCGAATGCGGGCGCGTTTGACGGCATCCTGGGTGTGCTGATGGGCATTGCGCTGGTGGAGGAGCTTGCCGGCAAGCGGCTTCCCTTCGCGATCGAGGTGATTGGATTTTCGGAGGAAGAGGGTACGCGCTTTGGCGCGCCGTTTCTTGGCAGCCGCGCGCTGCTGGGCACGCTGGATGATGCTCTGCTCGCGCGAACGGATATAGACGGGCTCTCGGTTGCGGAGGCGATCAAAAAATTTGGGCTGGATACGAACAAGCTGCATGAGGCGAAGCTGGCGGCGCGGCCACTGGGGTATCTGGAGATCCACATTGAGCAGGGACCGGTGCTGGATTCAGAAGGATTACCACTCGGTGTGGTGGAGGCAATCGCCGGACAGACGCGGATGGAGTTTGTATTCACTGGTAAGGCGAACCACGCGGGAACCACGCCGATGCATCTGCGAAAAGATGCGCTGATGGCGGCGGCGGCGTGGATGCTGGCGGTGGAGACGTATGCGCGCGGCGTAGATGGCCTGGTGGCGACGATAGGACGCGTTACGGCGGCGCCGGGCGCGGTGAATGTGATCGCGGGCGAAGCAAGCGTGACGCTGGATGTGCGCCATGCGAAGGACAGTGTTCGTAA
>DATMLK010000141.1:0-3464 GCA_035570215.1 Acidobacteriaceae bacterium | reverse complement strand
AAGCTCGACGAATCCAAGCTGGACATTTCCTTCGGTAGCCAGATTCGCTCCTACATCATGCAGCCGTATCGCCTGATCAAGGACCACCGCACAAAGTTTTCCGTTGGCGATGTGGACCGCGTGCTGGATGGCGATCTGGAGCCTTTCATCCGCGGGTATCTGAAGATGCGGCGCGAAGGCGGAGTGCCCGCGCCCGCGAGCGACGATGACGATGAATAGCGACAGTGTAATGCGCGCGATGTTGACGGATGCGAAGACGATCGCCGTCGCCGGGCTGAGCGACAATCCGATGAAGGCGAGCTACGGCGTCTCGCGCACCATGCAGCGGATCGGGTACAGGGTCGTGGGCGTGAATCCGCTGGTGCAGGGCGATGTGCTGGGCGAGAGGTGTTACGCATCGCTTGCGGATCTCGTATCGGCGGAAGGGAAGCCGGATATCGTGAACGTCTTCCGGCTGCCGAAGTTCATTCCGGCCGTGGTGGAAGAGATGATCGCGCTGGGGCTGGAGAATCTATGGGTGCAGCTTGGGATCGATAGCCCGGAGGCGGCGGCGAAGGCCGAGGCGGCAGGGATCCATGTGGTGATGGACCGCTGCATCATGATCGAGCACTCAAGGCTAGGGATCAGGGATTAGAGAAGGACGAATCCTTTTGGCTTGGGTAACGTAAAGAAGATGATGAAGAGATCTCTGCAATTCGTTCTGATGATGTGCGCGGTTGCCGCGCCTGCGCGCGCGCAGATGAAAACCTACGGAGACGGCACCACGCCTTCAGTGCAGGCGGAGCATCTCACCGTGGAGCTGATCCCTTCGCCCACGAGCTTTGTTCCGGGCGGCGAGAATCTTGTTGGGCTGCACTTCAAGCTGGAGCCGGGCTGGCACATCTACTGGTCGAACCCCGGCGATGCAGGCGAGCCTACCAGCGTGGAGTGGACGCTGCCGAATGGAATCACCGCAGGGCCGCTGCTGTTTCCTGCGCCGAAGCGGCTGCCGCTTGGCCCGCTGATGGACTACGGCTATGAGAACGATGTGATCCTGCCGGCGAAGCTGCAGGTTGCGAAGGGTACGAAGAGCGGAACGCTGCAGGCGAAGGTGGAGTGGCTCGTCTGCCGCGAGGTCTGCATTCCGGGTAATGCGTTGCTCGGCCTGAAGTATGGCGTGAGTTCGCTGGCTGGGATCGTGAACGGGCAGCAACTCAAGGCGTTGAATGCTGCGATGAAGCTTCTGCCGCAACCGCTGCCGAAGGGCGCGGAGGTGAGGGTGAACCCGGCACCGGGTGAGCTTGATGTGGCGTTAGCGACGGGCGCGTCCATCGACCATGCGGAGTTCTATCCCTACGACCAGGGTCTGATCGCGAATGCGGCACCGCAGGAGGTTCAGACGAGCCCGGGCCGCGTTCTTATCCGCGTGAAGAAGGACGACACGCTGAAGCAGGATCCGCAGCAGATCCACGGTCTGATCAAGCTGAGCGATACGCTGGCCTACGAGTTCACGGCTCCTGTGGTGAAGGGGATGATGCCGTTCAGCAGCGCGGCGAATAGCTCCCCAGCCGCGCCTTCAAGCCAGCCCGCGAACTCGTCAGAGACGAAAAGCAACAAGCCAGCGGCGGCGGAGGCGTTGACTGCGATCTGGCTTGCGTTTTTTGGCGGCGTAATTCTGAATCTGATGCCGTGCGTCTTCCCGGTGCTTTTCCTGAAGGGGCTGGCGCTGGTGCAGGGTTCGGATGATGAGCGTGGACGCATGCGAAAGCATGGGCTGGTCTACACACTCGGCATTCTGGTCAGCTTCTGGGTGATCGTGGGTGTGCTGCTGGCGTTGCGTGCGAGCGGGGCGAAGCTGGGCTGGGGATTCCAGCTGCAGTCGCCTGTGTTCATCGCGGTGCTGTGCGCCGGGATATTCTTCTTCGCGCTGTCGCTGGCGGGGATGTTCGACTTTGGCCTCTCGCTGACGAGTGCGGGCGGCGAGCTTGCACGGAAGCCGGGATATGCGGGCAGCTTCTTTACCGGCGTACTGGCGACGGTGGTGGCGACGCCGTGCACGGCCCCGCTGATGGGCGCGGCGATCGGGTTCGCACTGGCGCAGCCGGCGTGGATGGCGTTCGTGATCTTCACGGCAGTGGCGCTGGGGCTGGCGATGCCGTATCTGGCGCTGAGTTTTAATCCGGGATGGACGAAGTTTCTGCCGAGGCCGGGCGCGTGGATGGAGGTGCTGAAGCAGATCACCTCGATCCCGCTGTTTGCGACGGCGATCTGGCTGGCGTGGGTCTACGGCATGCTGGAATCCATTAATGCGATGGCGCTGCTGCTCTTCGGTCTGCTTGTGATCGCGATCGCGGCGTGGGTGCTGGGGAGATGGCCGGCGCGATGGTTTAGTTCGGTGTTTGCATTTGCGCTCGCGGCCTGCGCACTGGCGATTCCCTTGACGCACCGTGACGCCACTTCGCTGACGTGGGAGACATACTCTCCCGATACGTTGGCTTCGGCGCGCGCGGCAGGGAAGCCGGTATTCGTGGACTTTACGGCAGCATGGTGCCTGAGCTGCCATGTGAACGAAGCGGTGGTACTGGATTCCGCCGATGTGCAGGCGAAGTTCGCGTCGAGCGGCATCGTGCTGATGCGTGCCGACTGGACGAAGTACGATCCGGCGATCACGGCGGAGCTGGCTTCGGTCGGAAGAAGCGGCGTGCCGACGTACGTGATCTTTCCTACGGGAAATGCTGCGCCGGATGTGCTGCCGGAGTTGCTCTCGAAGGGCGTTGTGCTGGATGCGCTGGCGCGGGATGTGCATTAAAGCCGCGATGAGCGCAGTGAGATTCTTTGCTGCGCTCAGAATGACAAGTTAGAAGAGATAGCTACTTCTTTTTGTTTTGGCGGATGCGGGCGATCTCTTCCATGCGCTGGGCGAGCAGCTTCTCGCGGCCTTCGTTGGTGGGGTGGTAGTAGCGGTTGCCAGCAAGCCCTGGCGGCAGGCACTCCATATCCGCGACTTTGTCTTCGACGTTGTGCGCGTACTGGTAGCCCTTGCCGTAGTCGAGAGCTTTCATCAGCTTGGTGGGCGCGTTGCGCAGATGCAGAGGCACGGGTTCGGCGGCGGTGCGCTGGATGTCGGCCTGGATGGCTCCGTAGGCGGTGTAGACGGCGTTCGATTTTGGCGCGAGCGCGAGATAGACGACGGCCTGCGCGAGTGCGAGATCGCCTTCGGGTGCGCCTAAGAAGTGCAGGGCATCACGCGCGGAGAGGCAGAGGTTCAGGGCCTCGGGCGCGGCGAGGCCGATGTCTTCGACTGCCATGCGCACCACGCGGCGGGCGATGTACATGGGGTCTTCGCCAGCGGCGAACATGCGCCCGAGCCAGTAGAGCGAAGCGTCAGCGTCGGAGTTGCGGACGGACTTATGCAGCGCGGAGATGACGTCGTAGTGCTGCTCGCCCTTTTTGTCATAGAGAAGGACCCGCTGCTGAAGAGCGGA
>DATMLK010000140.1:0-8335 GCA_035570215.1 Acidobacteriaceae bacterium | reverse complement strand
ATTCAGCTTACCCGGCGCTCGGCGCCCATCTTTTCAGGAAGCGTTGAGACCCATGCCCCCAAAGACCATAATCCGCAGCTTTGACGACGTACTCTCCCTACTCGGCAGCCAGAAGTTTGATGTTGCCCCTGCCTCCGACGGTGCAAAGACTATCGGCGGCCCCGGCACCGTCCGCGTCTGCAAGCATGGCTGCGCCGCCGAGATAGCTCCCGTGCCCGGCAAAAAGGGCTTTCAATCCACCGAGATCGTCTCCCGCCCTGGCTTCGTCCTCGGCGGTGAGATCGCCCGCCTGCTCGACCGCGGCTACCAGAAGTTCCTCAAGACCCCAAAGCTCGAGATCCCGGCCTCCGCCGACCATCTCCGTGCCATCCACCACTTCAGCGAGGAGCTGAAGGAGGCTCTGGGTGCCACCAGCCTCTACAACGAGTCCCTCGGCACCACCAGCGACACTTACGTCTATGACCGCCTCGTCGGCCGCTCATAAAATAGTCGCGAAGGCGGAACAGCGCATCTGAATTGCATAGAGGCAACACATGAACGTCCGCGCACTTCTTCTTCTCCTACTCTTCGCGCTTCCCTTAGGCGTCCAGCAGATAGACGCCCAGCAGGAAGCGCAGAACCCTCCCATTCCGCCCAATGTACCCCAGCAGCCAGCCGCCACGCTTCCCGGCGCGTCCACGCCTGAGAGCGGCAGCCGTTCCAACACCACCTCTTCCAAATCCACGCCCGCGGCCGGCACCGCACCCGGCCAGACGCTGCCGCTGCCGCCCATTCCCATGGCCCCGACCCGCGCCGACGACTCCTACGCCATCTACTCTCTGCTCATGCCCGGCAGCTATCTGCTCAACCTTGGCCCCGATAACAATCAGACCTGGCTCGTCGCCGACGCAACAATCCTCCGCGGCCAGCCCGGCGACCGCGTTCCCAGTGCGCGCCGCTGCATCCAGCCGCCCGCTGACCGCCAGCAGGACTTCCAGGCCGTCTTCGAAGACTTCGACCAGCACAAAACGGAGAGTATCCAGCTCGAGCGCGACTTCCAGGTGCAGATTCCGTACCAGCTGCTCAACCAACAGCAGCGCGATTCCTTCGCGGACACGCGCACGGCCTCTGGCCCAGCGCCCGACGCCGCTACGGCCGACCAGTTTCGCGGCGCGCCCGGTATCACCTACTTCTCCCAGGTGTACTTCAACCTGGACAACTCGCTGGCGCTGGTCTACATGCAGGAGTTCTGCGGCCCCAAGTGCGGCGAAGGCCAGTGGATCGCGCTCGAAAAGGTGACCGGCGGCTGGGTCCGCCGCAACTGGAACGTCTGCACGTTAGCTAGTTAATTTTTTTACTTGTCATCCCGCAGCGCAGCGGAAGGACCTGCTGTTGTCTCAGCTTTTAGAGCGTTGCCATTCTCTATAGGCATCGCTCTTACCCAGCCCTCTATCGCGGGCCACCCGCTTCAGCGCGTCCTTCTCGCTCAAGCCATTCTTCATCAGTGAAGCAACTGCATCCGCGATCGATTCCGTAGTCTGTTCCGCCGCAAACTCCCCGGAGAGCAGCAGCACGATCTCTCCGCGCACCTGGTCCCGTGCCGCCAGCGTCTCCCGGACCTCAGCTACGGTGCCGCGCAGAAACTCCTCATGCAGCTTCGTCAGCTCACGCGCGACGACCACGCCTTGCCAGGCGCCGAAGACCGCCTCCACATCGCGGAGCGTCTCCACAATTCGCTGCGGCGAATCATAGAAGACATGTGTCGGCTCTGTTTGCCTGTCATCCCGCGGCGCAGCGGAGGGATCTGCTTTTAGTTTTTCCAAGAACGTCTTTCGCTGTCCCGGCTTCGACGGCAGAAATCCATGAAAGTAGAAACTCTCACCCGGCAACCCGCTTGCGATCAGCGCACTCACCGCGGCGTTCGCGCCCGGCACGGGAAAGACCGGAACTCCCGCTGCGATCGCAGCCTCCACGATGCGCCCGCCGGGGTCCGCGATTCCCGGCGTACCGGCATCGCTCACGATGGCGATCTTTCCGCCCGCGCGTAGCTCTTCCATCAGATCTTCAGCCCGCTCGCTCTCGTTGTGCGCGTGGTAGCTGACGGTCGGCTTCTTGATGTCGAAGTGATTCAGCAGCTTCTGTGTCTGCCGCGTGTCCTCGCAGGCAATGCGGTCTACCTGCGCCAGGACCCTTAACGCACGCAGGGTGATATCTTCCAGATTCCCGATCGGCGTCGCGACCAGATACAGTCCCGGAGCCAGAATCTTTTCGCCGGACATTACTCGCGGCTCCGCAGCCGCCGCGTCTCCGCGAACAGGCCCATGCTCTGCTTCAGGTTCTGCAGCGTCACGATGCCCACCACGCGCGAGCCTTCCACCACGGGCACCAGCTCCAGCGTGCGCCCCACCGTCATGCTGCGGAAGACCTTGCCCAGCGTGTCCTCGGGCTGCGCCGCGTGGAAGCCCTTCTGCATGATGCCCTGCACGTAGCCATTGCCTTCGGTTCGCAGAGCATCCAGGATCCCCGCGCGCGAGACCACACCCACTACGCTGTTGCCGCGCACCACGGGAAAATCCTCCTGCAGCGTATGCACGGACTTCGTCATCGCGTCTTCATAGGTGTCGGAGGCGGAGAGCGTTGAAAAATCCGTCAGCATGATGTCGCGCATCATCACCGTGTCCACCACGGACTGCAGCACGTGGCCCTGCTCTTCCATCTGCGAACCCATCAGCACGCAGAACCCGGCCATCATCACCCAGGCGCTCTGGAAGAGCACCATGCCCGCCACGATCAATCCCAGCGCCAGCATCGTACCCAGTCCGCTCGCCGTGCGCATGGCCACGGCCGAGCCGCGCGTCTTCGCCAGCTCCGCGCGCAGTATGCGTCCGGCGTCCAATGGATAGGCGGGGAGCAGATGGATCGCGCCCAGCGCCACCTGCAGCCAGAGCAGCGAGCGGATCAGGTGCAGCGGTGTCATCAGCGGACGATCCAGCACGTTCAACTGCGAGGTTGCTCCATAGATCAGCCCGGCCATCAGCAGCGCAAACGCAAAGTTCGCCAGCGGTCCTGCCATGGCAATGCGGATCTCCGCTCGCCGCGAACTCGCCGACTCCGTCGCCGGCGTGGCACTGTAGGTGAAGAGGCCGCCGATGGGCAGCAGCAGAATGCCGCGCAGCTCCAGCCCTAAGTAAGCCGCGGTGGTGGCCCGCGCCACCTCGCGCACCGCGATCGCCAGCAGCAGCGCAAACCACAGCAAGACGCCGCGAGAGGCCGCGCTGCCCACCGAACTTGCATCCACGATGCTCAACCCCAGCAGCAGAACGAAGAACGTGTGCATGCGGACCTCCACGCCCAGTATTCGTCCCAGCGGCAACGACCATCCACGCATCAGCACGCACTCCTTGCTCTTTCTGACATTGTAGAGCCGCGCCCGATTCTTCACTTATTTGTCATCCCGCAGCGTAGCGGAGGGACCTGCTTTATTTTTGAAACCGAGCGAGCGATTCGCCGTGTGCGCGACGCCGAAGCATAATAGGAAAATGCGCATCATCGCCGGCGAATACCGCTCCCGCATCCTCGCCGCTCCGCGCGGTATGAAGACCCGCCCCACCAGCGACCGCCTGCGCGAGACCCTCTTCAATATCCTCGGCCCCCGCGTCCAGGGTTCACGATTCGCCGACCTCTATGCCGGCTCCGGCGCGGTCGGCATGGAAGCCATCAGCCGCGGCGCGCTCCACGTCCACTTCGCCGAGAACGCCGCACCCGCCGTCGCCGCCATCCGCGAAAACCTGAAGCTGCTGGGCATCACTAAAAACTTCATGCTCCATGAACGCACCGCCCTCGGCGCACTGGAAAGAATGCGCGAGCAGGGAAGCGTACAGGACATCATCTTTCTCGACCCGCCCTATGAAGCGGAAAAGGAGTACGAGCAGGCCCTGCGTATGCTCGGCGGCGCGGCGCACGAACGCCTGCTTGCGGCCGGCGCTCTCGTCGTCGCTGAACACGCCAAGCGCACACCGCTTGCCGAACGCTACGGCGCACTCACGCGCACCCGCGAACTCAAGCAGGGCGACGCCGCATTGAGTTTCTACCAAATACAGATTTAATTATTTGTCATCCTGACCCTGAGCTTGCGAAGGGGAAGGACCTGCTTCTCTACCCATACTGCGGGTGCCCCATATATGCGCGGTCTCATGCGCATAGGTGGGACATCGCGCGTTTAGCGCGACCGCTCTCCTACACCAGCGAACCCGTCTTCAGATCGATTGCAAACGGCACTTCCTTGTCCGTCATCAGCTTCCAGCCAAAGCCGTGCAGCATTCCGTTCTTGGCCGACTCGATCCGCACCCCCTCATCGCTCAGCTTTCCGCTCTGCCACGCAAGTCCATCCGCTCCCCACGCCATCACCGCATGGAATCCCACAAAGAGCAGCAGGCCATCCTCAACGAGCGGGAGCACCTCAACCACCGGCTTCAACGCAAGAAACGTACACCGTGAAGGCTCGCGCACATCCACGAGGTAGGCATACCCTCCGGCAATCGCACACAGCTTGTCGGGATCCGGACAGGCAAAGACGTCTGTCGGCGTCTTCGGATCCGCGAATCCGCGAGCGCATGTGGCTAGAAACGGAGCCGCGCCCGCCGGCCGCACCATCAGCAGCAGAGCACCACGCGCCATCGCATCCTCTTCGCCCGGAACAAGCTGCGGATAGACGAACTGCCGTGCCGGAGCGATCATCGGCGGCTTGGTGAGAATCTCCGCGTTCCAGTTTTTCGCGAACTCGTCCGGCTTTTTTGTTGAATCAGCCAAGTTACTTCACCGCATCCAGAGCCTGCGCGATATCGGCGAGCAGATCGTCGATCGCCTCGCAGCCCGCGCTCAGCCGGATGAATCCCGGAGCCACGTCGTCGCCGCCCCAGCGGGCCCTACGCTCCGCCGTGGTCACCACCGAACCGAAGCTGGTCGCCTGCGTGATCAGCTTCGCGCGGGTTAAAAACTCATCCGCCTTTGCCTCACTGGGCAAAGTAAAGCTAAGCACCGGCCCAAAGTACCGCATCTGCCGGGCGGCCAGCGCATGATCTGGATGCGTCTTCAGCCCCGGATACAGCACGTTCATCACATCGCTGCGTGTCTTCAGGAACTCCGCGAGCCGCATCGCATTCTCTGACGAGCGCTCCAGCCGCAGCGGCAGCGTGGCCAGCGAACGCATCGCCAGCCACGCCTCCATCGGCCCCAGCGCCGAGCCGGTCAGCCGCCGCCACTCCAGGATCTTCGCGCCCAGCGCGACGTCCTTCACCGCCACATGTCCGTAGAGAATGTCGCTGTGCCCGCTCATCGCCTTCGCATCCGACGCCACGGAAAAATCCGCGCCCAGCAGCAGAGGCTTCTGGCTCAGCGCCGTCGGCGTGGAATTATCGACCGCCACCAGCGCACCCGCCTTGTGCGCCGCATCGCACAGCTTGGCGATGTCGCATACTTCCATCGTCGGATTGCTCGGCGTCTCCAGCCACAGCAGCTTCGCGCCGTCGAGCAGCGCGGCCTGCGCATTGTTCGCCGTCGGAGCCATGCGCAGCGTCACGCCCATCTCCACGAAGTAGGTCTCCATCAGCTTGCGCGCCACATAGTATGCGTTCGACGGCAGCACGGCCACATCGCCCGGCCGCAGAACTGTCCCGAAGATGGAAGCAATCGCCGCCATGCCCGTCGGAAACACAAAGCATTGCGAACCCTCGCCTTCGAGCCCGCTCAGCGCCGTCTCCAGCTCCGTCCATGTCGGGTTATGCGCGCGCGCATACGTGTACGGCACCTGCGACGCATCCCCCATCGCATGAAACGGCGCCGCAAAGACCGGCCCTGAATGCATGGGCTCACCCTGCTTCGCTTCCGTCAGTGTTGCCTGCAAAAGCCGCGTCGCGTCATCCATTTGGTTGCTCCCATTTTCAATACTTGTCATCCCGTAGCGCAGCGAAGAGACCTGCTTCTGTTTTTGTCTTACTTGAAATGCTCCCAGCCCTGCGGCTTCAAAACGCTCGCTTTCCCGTTTATGCCAATAATTTTCGCACTCCGCCCTGCTGTCATCGTTCCGATCCTCGTGATCTTTACTCCCGCGATCGATCGCGGCACGCGCGTATTTGCCCGTGCCGTAAACAGCAGCTCATAATCCTCTCCGCCATGCAGTGCAAGATGCAGGGCGTCTTGGCGCGGCGCGGCCAGCGCATGCACCGGCACGGCATCTGCTTCAATCAACGCTCCGCACCGCGACTCCACGCACAGGTGCGCCAGGTCCGTCGACAACCCATCGCTCACATCGATGCAGGCTGTTGCGATCTTCCGCAGTCTCTTTCCAACCGCCAGCCGAGGCTGCGGAAACAGATGCGGATGCGCGGAAAACTCCGGGTGCCGCATCTCTCGCCTTCGAGATGTGGGTAGCGTCGCCAACTCCGCAGCGGCTCCGCCCAGTGCGCCGGTGACGTACAAAACATCCCCCGCTCGCGCGCCGCTTCGCCGTAGAGCCGTCCCTGCCGGCGCACTGCCCGTCAGTACGATGTCCGCAACGACGCCCGCGGAAAACTCCGCCGTGTCGCCGCCGGCAAGACCCACGCCGGCCTGCTTCGCCAGCGCCAGCAGCCCCTGCAGAAACTCCGCCGCCCACCTCGAACCGGCCAGCTTCCGCGGCAGGGCTATCGACAAGAATGCCGCCAGAGGCTCCGCGCCCATCGCCGCCAGATCGCTCAGTCCGCGCGCCAGCGTCCGGTGGCCCACTGACCGCGCCGGATGCCAGTCCCGCCGGAAGTGCCTCCCTTCGAGTGAGAGGTCGGTCGTCACCAGCAGCGCGTGCCCGCGCGGCACGCGCAGGATGGCGCAATCGTCGCCAATTCCGAGCCGCACAGCCGGGTTCCGCAAACTCCGCGCCGCCGCTGCGCGAATCCCCGCGATCATCTCCATCTCGCCCTGTTTTACCTTCATACCTCAACAACGATACGGGATTTCCTCACCAACGGCAGCCCATCGGCAGCCTTCTGTGGTGAAAATGCCACACTTCCGCACATCACAAGGGTTGCGCCCCTTCGCCGGTCACTGCTACCATGGACGTACACCAAAAGAGCCTCTGCAAATGCCATATCGCGAATGCGATTCGGCAAAATGCATTCCTGCAGACACCGCATTTAGAACAAAATACCCGGGAAAGTCGAGCACCGAGCCTTGAAGAAGCGTTTCTACATCGTCTTCGTATCCCGTGATGACGACGGTGCGCTGCGCAAGGTTCCCGTGCCCATGCACTACGCCTATCTGTTTGTGGCGGCCGCGGTCATCGGCATGTTCACCATCTCCGGCATGGCCGGCTCCTACTCCCGCATGCTGCTCAAGACCGCGCACTTTGACCAGGTTCGCGAGGAGCGCGACGCCTCCCGCAAGGACTACGCTCAGTTGGAGCAGGTCGCGCATGAGGAGGACGTACAGGCCGCCTCACTCGGCTCGCTTGCCAGCGAGATCTCCGCCATCTACGGTCTGCGCAAGAGTAGCCTGGCCAGTGTTGCCGTGCCTGGTCCGGCTCCATCAAAGAACGTTGCCGCTGCTGCCGCAACCGCTCCGCTTACCGGCGACAGCCTGACCGCAGACAGCTACAACCAGTCGCTGGATGAGTTTCTCGCTCTCCGCACCTCCGCGCTCAACGGCTCCGCCGCCCGCAGCATCGTCACCGGTCTGCCCGTGGACCTGAGCAGCGCAGACGGCGTCGGCGTCACCGCCGACCTCGACAACGCGCCCTCGCTCTGGCCGGTGCAGGGCCCCATCACCAGTTCCTTCGGCGAACGCGAAGACCCCTTCAACGGCGAAGGCGCCTTCCACAAGGGTATCGACATCTCCGCCGCCTATGGCACGCCCATCCGCGCTGCGGCCGATGGTGTCGTCGAATCCGCCACCATGGAGGGCGGCTACGGCCGCCAGGTTCTGCTGGATCACGGCCACGATCTCAAGACGCTCTATGCGCACATGTCCGGATTTACCGTGACCCAGGGCCAGTCCGTCATCCGCGGCCAGGTCATCGGCTACGTCGGCTCGAGCGGCCGTTCCACCGGCGCGCACCTGCACTACGAAGTGCAGATCCATGGCACCCCGGTCAACCCGCACAAGTACCTCCGCATCACCTTGGCCGACCTCAGCAGCAACCCCGCCGGCTTGTAGACCTAGTCGAAGGATCCCTATATTTGTTTTTGTCTCTGCGCGCGAAGCGCGCGTCCCGCCGTGCGCGCAGCACCTACTGCACCGGCGCGGCCACATCCGGCGATCCCGTCACCTTCTTCAGCAGTTCCAGCGGGACCGTTCCCGTCACCACGGTGCGGTTCTTCTGCTGTTC
>DATMLK010000139.1:0-2920 GCA_035570215.1 Acidobacteriaceae bacterium | reverse complement strand
TTGTCATCCTGAGCGGAGCGTCCGCGTTTCTTTCTTCGCTCCGCTGCCTTTGCGCAGCGGCGGACGCGTAGTCGACGGATCTGCGGTTCTTCGCGAACAACTGGATCCTGCCGGAGCAAGGAACCGCAGGTCCTTCGACTTCGTTCGGCGCCTTCGGCGCCTCCCTGCGCTCAGGATGACAATCCTAAGAATCGTAAGGCCGTTGACGGCGCTGTAACACAGCTTTAGCGCCGGAGTTCACGGCTGATCGTTGATGGCCGTTTTTCCTCGAGTGACATCCGTCACAGGCCCACGTGACGCCACTCACGGCTCCTTGGGTTGCCGAAATCCTATCTTGGAAGCATAGCAACGAGCCGTTAGCAGTTCCGCATGGGGCGGGTGGAGGAAAAAGCAATCATGACAACCACGACCGGCAGCACGGAGACACTCCAACAAGGGCAAAACCTGGCCACGGAAAATCATCCGGCGAGCAAGAAAGAATACAAACCGCGGCTGATTTTCTGGGAGGTCACCAAGGGCTGCAACCTGCGCTGTATCCACTGCCGCGCCACCGCGACCGAGTTGATGTCCCCTGCCGACCTGCCCACCGGCAAAGCGCTGAACATCATTTCGCAGATTGCCGAATTCTCCAATCCTATCCTGGTGCTGAGCGGCGGCGAGCCACTTTATCGTCACGACATTTTTCAACTCGCCGAGTACGCCACCAGCCGCGGCATCCGCACGGCGCTGGCGACCAACGGCACGCTGGTCACCAAAGACGTTGCTGAGAAAATCAAGAACGCCGGCATCAGACGCGTATCGATTTCGCTTGATGGAGCCGACGCCGCCACGCACGACAGTTTCCGCGGAATTCCAGGCGCGTTCGACGCCGCTATCTACGGCATGCGCAACCTGCAACAGGTGGGCGTCTCGGTACAGATCAACACGACCATTGCGCGGCATAACGCACATCAATTACCAGATGTGCTCGAGATGGCTCGGCGGTTGGGCGCCGATGCGTTGCATACCTTCCTGCTCGTCCCCGTGGGCTGCGGTGTCGACATCGCCGCCGAGCAGATGGTTCCTCCCGAAGAATACGAGCGCATGCTGAATTGGTTCTACGATCAGTCGCTGGAAGGCGGCATCGAGTTGAAAGCGACTTGCGCGCCGCACTACTTCCGCGTGATGCGGCAGCGACGCGCCGCCGACAAGATGGCCGGGCGCGAGCACTCCGCGCCGGCGATTGCCGATCCCAGCGCAATCGGCCCGACCGACATAACCATGCCCGGCTCAACTGGAATCTCGCTCAAGCCCAGCGGTAGCGGTGGCCATGCAGGAGGACATCCTGGTGGCCACCCTGGCGACATGAATGCGATGACCAAGGGTTGCCTGGCGGGAACCGGTGTCTGTTTCATCTCCCATGAAGGCGAAGTCTTCCCCTGCGGCTATCTTCCGGCGCTGGCCGGTGACCTGCGCAAGCAGAGCTTTGCCGAGATCTGGAACGACTCGGCGGTCTTCCACGCACTGCGCGACGATGACAACCTGAAGGGCAAGTGCGGCTGCTGTGAGTTCCGTCACGTCTGCATGGGCTGCCGCGCCCGCGCCTTCGCCGCTACCGGCGACTTCCTCGCCGAGGAGCCGTTCTGCGTCTACCAGCCCGGCACCTCGAACAAGATGGTCCGCGAAGCCGCCGCCGTAAAGAGCGGTCGCTGAGACTTAAGTCATAGCCGCTCGAAGAGGGCGGCTTCACCATTTCTGCATGGCAGCCTCCACCAGTACCGCACAAACCTCCCGCATGAGAACCATGGTCATTCCCCGCGAGCACGGCGCGTGGGGAATGCTGCTGGTGCCGCTCGTCACCGGAGCGGTGGTGGCGGCGCGTTCGAGCATCAACGGCGGCGGACTGACGCTGTTCGTCGTAGCTGCGATGTCACTGTTCTGGCTGCGTACGCCTCTGGAGGCCTGGCTCGGGACGTCGCCGATCAAGGCGCAGAGCGCACGCGAGCGCAAACTTGTCCTGCGAACGATTGTCGGTATCGCCGCGCTTGCGGTCGCAAGCATCGCTGCGCTGCTATGGACAGGCAATTACGGCCTGATCGCCATCGGGGCGGTCGCTGGGCTGGCATTCGCCGCTCAGGATGTGGTGAAAAAGCTGGGGCGTAAAGGGCGCATGCCGGCGCAGGTCATCGGCGCCATCGGCCTGACGTCGACGGCGGCAGGCGCGTACTACGTTGCCACCGGACGGCTCGACCGCACGGCGATTGCACTGTGGCTGGCTAACTGGCTTTTCGCGGGCGATCAGATTCACTTTGTGCAGCTTCGCATTCACTCCAGCCGCCTTGGCACCTTCGAAGAAAAAGTGCAGCAGGGGCTTCCCTTCCTCATCGCACAGGTCGCGCTGATCGCGATCGCCCTCGGCGCCTGCCGCTTCGGACTGCTCCCCGCCGCCGCAGTCGCAGCATTTCTGCCAGTCTTACTGCGTGGGACACTGTGGTTTCTGCGCAAGCTCCGGCCGTTGGATGTCCACAAGCTGGGCTTTACCGAGCTGGGCCAGGCGCTGCTGTTTGGAGCGCTGCTGTGCGCGGGATTCATGGTTTAGCCTTCGAGTTTCGCGGCTCCCGTACAATGTTGCCGATGGCCCAGACTCCCAACGCATCGGCGGCGGCAATCCTGAAAAAAGTCGCGATCTTCTCCGGCATGGATGAGCCGGAGTTCGCGTTCCTGACCGCCCATGTGTTGCAGCGGAAGTTCAGCGCAGGGGAAATGATCTTTGGTGAGGCTGAGCCATGCAACGGTCTCTACGTCATCAAGTCGGGCCACGTCCGCATTTTCAAGAGCTCGGCCGGCGGGCGCGAGCAGGTGCTATCGATCGACGGTGCAGGTAGCTCGATTGCCGAGCTGCCGGTCTTCGACGGCGGCAAGTGTCCGGCTTCGGCGCAAG
>DATMLK010000138.1:0-16607 GCA_035570215.1 Acidobacteriaceae bacterium | reverse complement strand
GTCCGGCGCCATTGATTGGCAAAAGGTTGTCGAGTTCAACTCCCGCAATATGGAAAGTCAAACTGGACTTTCTCTCAAAATGGCATATAAAAAGTCAAAGACTTCTAAATAAAACCATTCTGAACCCTACATCGCCGGGGGGTGGTGCACATCGCCGCCGCCGTTGGGGTTGACGAGGTCGCGGAGTTCTTTGCTGGGTTTGAAGAAGGGGACGCGTTTGGCGGGGACGTCGACTTTGGCGCCGGTCTTGGGGTTGCGGCCGATGCGGGGTTTGCGCTGGCGCGTGCGGAAGCTGCCGAAGCCGCGGATCTCTACTTTGTCGTCCGCTTTGAGAGCGCCGATGACGGCCTCAAAGAGCGTATCAACAATGATTTCGCCGTCTTTGCGGGTGAGATCGCCGAGGGCGGTCACCTTCTCGACCAGGTCTGCTTTCGTCACGTGCGGCTCCCTTCGGACTTGCGGGCTACGGTCGTGCTCTGCTGCAATGCATCACTTGCTGCTCAATCCATTGCTGCTCAATCGATTGCCACGAACGAGGCGGTGGGCTGGACTGACTCCGGCCTCCGCTCCCTTGTGTGTCCCAATTGTAGAGCCAAGTGGCTTTAGAGGCTAGGGGTTAGCGAAAAGTCCTGCGCGGATCCTTCGGCTCGGCTCAGGACAGGCTCGAATCGCGCTTCACGCCAAAGCCTCAGGGGGAGGGGTGCCGTGAGGCAGGAAAAGCGGCAGAAGTGCGGATATATCCGGGTTTGCCGCGGCGCCGGGGCGGCGTTTGCATCATACCCAGCAGGTTCCACGGAGAAAACAATGAAAATGAAATGGTTTGCCGGCGCGGCACTGGCCGCGGCGATGATCTTTGGAGTGTCCACACCGGCTCAGGCCCAGGTCGGCGTCTATATCGGTAGAACGCCTCCGCCGCTGCGGTATGAGCGTCGTCCGGATGCACCAGGCCCGGGCTATGCATGGGTCGACGGCTACTGGGGCAACCAGGGCGGACGGTATGTCTGGATCGGCGGACGCTGGCAGCAGCCGCCGTATGAAGGCGCGTACTGGAACCATCCCCACTATGACCACTACCAGCAGGGCTGGCAGTACCACGAGGGCCACTGGGATCATGCGGATGCTGATCATCACGAGGATCACCATGATGATGACCACCACGACGATCGTCACTAGAGCTTGACCGTACCAAGAACAAAAGCCGCAGACTTACGGTCTGCGGCTTTTGCTTTTAAAGGCCCGGGGCTAAAGCCCCTATTTTATATATCTCCATTCAGGGGCCTAAAGGCCCCTGCTCCCTCCGAAAGAGGCAAAGACAAAGGAGGTAGGTTCAGTCTTGAGCGCGAAGCGCGATCTGCCGTGCGCGCAGCACTTATCGCCACATGAAGTAGAAACCGGGAGACTGGTCGAGCAGCTTGCTGGGGTTGGGGAAGAGGTTGTCGGCGGAGTCGTCGTCACCATCCAGAATCGCGAGCAGGCCGTGCTTGCCTTTGCTGGGCTTGCGGATGGAGGGTTCGCCGCTGATGCCGACCTGCTTGGCGGTGTCCATCAGCGCGTCGCGGAAGCCGCCCTGTACGTCGATGATGCCGAGCGGGAGCGCCTGCTGGCCGGTCCAGACCTGGCCGTTGGCGAGCGGGTCGATCTTGGCGAAGGTGGTCTTGCGGCCGGCGGCAACGTCGGTCACGAACTGGCCGCGCATATTGGTGATGAGTCCCTGAAAGTAGGCCTGCTCCACGGGCGTCATGTCGCGGGTGGGGTCGCCGGCATCCTTGAGCGGGCCGGAGGCCAGCACCACGGGCTTGAGCTTGGCCCACTTCATCAGCTCACCGTAGTTGGTCCACTCCATGATGACGCCGATGGAGCCGACGACGGAGGCCTCATTGGCATAGATCTTGTCGCAGCCGGAGGCGATGTAATAGGCGCCGCTGGCGCCGACGCTTTCGATCGACGCGACGATGGGCTTCTTGTTCTCGTCGCGAATCTTCAGAACCTGATGGTAGATCTCCTGCGAGGCAGCGGCGCCGCCGCCGGGCGAGTTGATGTGCAGGATGATGGCCTTGATGGAGTCGTCGTCGTCAAACTTGCGGAGTTGGTCGTTGATGGTCTCCGAGGTGAGGATGACGCCGTCGATATCGATGACGCCGATCTGCGAGCTATCGAACTTGGTGGAGGCGGAGTCGTCATCGTCGCTGTTGAGCGAGTGGATGCTGTAGACGACCAGGCCGGCGATGAGCAGGAGGAACGCGAGCACGGGGCCGCCGATGACGGCGAACCAGAACCAGACGGAGCGCTGCTTCTTTTCCGCGGGCGCGGGGGCTGCGGCAAAAGGTGTGTACGGCGGCGCGGCAGCCGCGGCTTGTGCGGGAGCAGGCGTCTGCGCCGAGGATGGGGGCGGGGCCGGCGGGTCGGACGGAAGGAACGTCATGCCGCTGAGTTTACACCCATCGGCCTCGGCGGAGATCCCCGTGCGCGAGGCAGGGTTTGTTTCGCGTATGATGACGTGACGCGCTTCGGAACGATGACCCCTTCGATGACACTCACGCCTCTGCAGTACAGTATTGTGATTCCCGCTTTTAACGAGAGCGCGCGGATCGAGGCCGCTCTGCAGGAGGTCACTACCTGCGTGGAGAGGCACGGCTGGGCCGCGGAGGTCATCGTCGTCAACGACGGTTCGCGCGACGACACGGCCGCGATCGTGCGGCGGTGGATGGAGCAGAAGCCATATATGCGGCTGCTGGAAAACCCCGGCAATCGCGGCAAAGGCTACAGCGTCCGCCATGGTCTGCTGCAGGCCGAGGGCGCGATCGTAATGTTCACGGACGCTGATCTTTCGGCGCCGATGGATGAGGCGGCGCTGCTCTTCGAGGCGATCAACAGCGGCGCGGACGTGGCCATCGGCTCACGCTGGCTGGAGCGTACGCGGCAGACGATCCACCAGCCGCTCTACCGGCAGTTCTTCGGGCGGTGTTTCAACCTGGTGACGCGCATGATCATGCACCTGCCGTACGCGGACACGCAGTGCGGTTTCAAAGCATTCCGGCGCGGCGCGGCGCAGGCGATCTTTCCGCTGCAGAGGATCGAGCGCTGGGGCTTCGACCCAGAGATCCTGTTTATCGCACAGCGGCTGAAGTTCACCGTGCGCGAGGTGCCGGTGACCTGGGGCCACGACGAGCGCAGCCGCATGAGCTATCTCAGGGACGGCATGAGAATGCTGGAAGAGATGGTGATGATCCGGTGGAATGCGCTGACGGGGAAGTATGAGCCGCGCGCAGAAGAGCACGGTTTGCGCACGGAGACAACGACCAAGTCTTAGTAGTGTGAGATTCTTCCACTTCGCAAGCTCAGCGTCAGAATGACAAGTGAAGATTACCGCCAGGGTGTCGGTGGGGGCAGATAGGGATCGACGGCCATCAGGTCGTTGAGCGTACCGCGCTCCTGGTCAGAGAACTGCTGCTGGTACTCCGGCGAGTTCATGATCTGCTGACGCTGCTCGGGCGGCATGGTACGAAATTCATGGAAGGTGCGTGCCACGGCGCGGCGCTGGTCCGGCGGCAGGTTGCCAAGCTCGGCCATAGCACCGCGCACCTGCTGGCGCTGGTAGGGTGTGAGCCGCTCCATCTGTTCAATGTGGTCGATGGTGCGCTGGCGCTGCTCGGGCGGCATGCTGTTCAGCTGCGCCAGGCGATTCAGCATGCGCTGCTGCTGCTCGGGCGGCAGGCTTTTGAAGCCGGGCTCCTCGGCGAGTGCCTGCTGCTGCTCTTCGGGGGTAAGGTTCTGGTGGCTCGCCATCCAGGGGCCGATATGCTCATAGCCGCGTTGGGCGTTGTCCTGCTGCTGGTACGGCTGAAACTGCTGCTGCTCCTGCGCGTTGGCGGCAAGGATGAAGGCAAAGGCCGCAACGAGCAGGACCGCGCAGGCGCGCCAACCCGCAGTACCGGCGAGCGGCGCGGATGCGGCAGTGCGGATTGGCGTGAGGCGTTGCATGGTATGGTCTGCGATTCGTGTTACGGATTCATTTGGGAACCGCTGTCCTGACCGCTGCTCTGATCATTACCCTGATTGCCGGGGTCGCTGACGCTGCCGTCATCCAGAAGCTGGTCCATGGTGGCGATGGTCTGCTCGTTCTTGTCCAGGCTTTGCAGATCCTGCACGGCGGCGGAGACCACCGGCTGGCGCGGGTGCAGGGCATTGAAGCCGGCATAGCCGCCGCCGCTCGCGAGCAGAAGCACGGCAAGCGCGCCCGCGGCCATGGGCCGCATCTGCAGATTCGAGTTGAAGGCCACGCGCAGGCGCAGACGCTCCCAGAAGCCGGCAGGCGCGGCGGCGCTCTCTTCGCGCAGGCGGGCGTGCAGCCGCGTATCAAAGAAGGGCGAAGGCGAAGGCGCGCGCCAGTCGTCCATCAGCTTGATGGTGGAGCGCAGAGCGTTAAGTTCGGCGGCACAGGCCGGGCAGTTGTCGACGTGCGCCTGCACGGCCGCGGCCGCCGGATGGGCATTGTCGAGTAGGAGAGTAGCGAGTTCGTTCTGGCAGCGTTGGCAGTTCATGATGTTTCTCCTGCGTTCTATCTTTAATTTCCTTTAATTTCTTTGTACAACGTACTGCAGTGGTGCGGCCTCAAATCTAAAAACCCTTTACTGGAACTCTTTTAAAAACCAAAAGCCTTTTGCGGCGAATCCTTAAAATCTAAAAGCTTTTTGCTTAAAGATCTTCATACAAAATCCTTCAGCTTTTCGCGCAATGTTTGATACGCGCGGAAGAGCAGTGATTTGGTGGCCGATTCGGAGAGCTTCAGGACGTCGCCGATCTGGCGGTAGTCCATCTCCTCGTACTTGTGCATCAGCACGGCCATGCGCTGACGCTCGGGCAGGGCCATCACGTGTTCACGGATGGCAGCCATGCGCTCGCGGCGCAGGATCTTTTGCTCGGCGGACGGCGTGGCGTCGGCCACGTCGTGCATGATGCCGGTCTCGGTGTCCGGCTCGTCGAGGTAGACGGTGGAAGCGGTGCGCTCCTGCCTGGTGTCGCGCGCATAGTTCACGCCGAGATTGGTGGCGATGCGGTAGAGCCAGGTGCTGAAACGCGCCTCCGCGCGGTAGGTCTCGCGCGAACGGTAGACGCGGAGGAAGACCTCCTGCGCCAGCTCCTCCGCGACCGCCTGGTTGTGCACCATCCGGAACATGAAGTGGACGATGGGCTTGCGGTACTTGTTGATCAGGAAATCGAAGCTGGCGACATCGCCCGCCTTCAGGCGAAGCATGATCGCAGCGTCGGTCTCCGCAGTGCCTTCTTCGTGCGCAGTGAAGTCGACCGGGCTATAGCCAGAATGTGCCCGTGCGTCTTCGAGTCCGGTATGGAGCGCCAGAGTCGCCATATCGTCTGTAACCCCATTTTCAGGCTCAGGTTGCGTAGAATCTGCTATTTCGGCAGCTTCAGCGAGGGCGTCTGGAGCCTCGGTGTCAGGGTCAGCAGGCTCGGCGCACTGCAGAAGAAGTTCCTCGGGCGCGGCGGCAGTGGGACGGCGAATTGGGCGCGGGGCTAGAGGCATAAAGCCAGGGCATGCGGCAAAGGCTAATTGTATCCGCGGGTGCGGAGTAGCGCAGCCGTGAGCATAGGATGCGCGTGGTGACGGGGAGTGATATTCTTGGGAAGTTCCCGGCTGATTGCTGCGGCGCCCCAGGCGCGGCAGAGACTTCCAGCCGAGCGGGCGCATAACTCAGCGGTAGAGTGCCACCTTCACACGGTGGAAGTCGTAGGTTCGAATCCTGCTGTGCCCACCAAATCCAATCCAGACCTGCATTTGAGAGTGTGTCTTCGGCCTGCGAAGAAAATGTGATTCTCGCTCAACTCAATTCTTGACATAGAGAACTCTATAAAATAGAGTTTATTTCGGAGGGATGGGATATGACTGATTTTGGGACGGAGAGTGGGGCTTCCGGCAGGCAGAATGGCGCGGAGGGCGCGACGCAGGAGGAGCTGCTGCAGCGGATTGCGCGGCTGGAAGGCGCGATGGAGGAGCGGCGGAGGTACTGGCACGGGCATCGTCCGTGGTGGATGGGCTGGGTGATGGTCTGGCTGCTGATCTCGTTGTTCCACGGCTTTGGCGGATGGGGTTGGAATTGGGAATGGGGCGGACACTGCATATGGCCGTCGGGAATCCTGGCATTCGTTTTGGCGATGTGCGTGTTGCGCGAGATACGTTGGCACAGAGGGAATGGAGGCAAGGGATGGTAACGACGGAGAACGGAAGCGGCGAGAACAAAGACGAGTTGCTGCAGCGGATCGAACTGATGGAGACGATGATCGCCGAGGGGCGGCGGTCGACGGTGAGGAATGGGTGGATCTTCGTGCTGTGGGGATCACTCTATTTCGCCGCGGTGGGATGGGAGTTGTTTCTGCCCTTTCGGAACTGGGCATGGCCGGTGTGCATGGGAGCGGGCGTCGTCATCACCATTGTGGTGAGGGTGCGGCAGCGCAGAACGGCCGGCGGCACGGTAAACATGCAGTCCCGCAGCATCATGGCGGTGTGGAGGATGATGGGCACCGCGGTTTCTTTGTTTGCGTTCACGGGAATTCTTACCCATCATGCCGGCGGAACTATGTATATGGCGGCGATCCTGTTTTTTATCGGACTGGCGCATGCGACCAGCGCGATGATCCTGCGCTGGCGCGTACAGGGCGCGGTGGCGGCGATATGGTGGGTGGGCGGCATGGCGATATTCTTCGCCAACCGGTGGCAGGAGTCGCTTGCCATCTTTCTGACGGCGTCCTTCTTCGGCATGATCCTGTTTGGTCTGTACGCGATGATGCTGGAGCGGCGCCGGGAAGCGGTGCAGAAACATGCCTGAAGAGCTGCCAGAACTTGATCCGATAATCCACGGCAAGCTGCGGCTGGCGGTGCTCTCGCTGCTTGCCGGCGTGGAGGCGGCCGATTTCACGTGGCTGCGGCAGAGGACGGGCTCGACCGACGGCAATCTGGGCGCGCAGATGCTGAAGCTGGAAGAGGCCGGTTACGTGGCGATGGAAAAGAAGTTTGCGGGACGCAAGCCGCAGACTCTCTATCGCATGACGCCGGCGGGGCGCGAGGCGCTGGCGCAGTACGTGGCGGCGCTGAAGAGATTGCTGGGTGGAGCGCTTTGAAGGGCTGAGTTGACGGAGATGGTACGGCGGAAAAACTGAGGTGAGAATCCATGCATCGAACGGGTTAAGTTGGATAGAAGGAGCCCGCCATGCAATTTAAGACGACGCGACTCAATAGACTCACTCTTCTTCTCGCACTCTCGCTTGCTGTTCCCGCGGCGGCGCATGCGCAAACCGCCGTCTACGCGGAGTTCACCGGCGCGTCGCTGAGCGTGGGGCTGCCGCATATCGACGGCGGAACGTTCGGCGTCTACTCGCAGAAGACGCTCGGCATGGTGGCGCTGGGCCTGGATCTGCGCGGCTTTGCGCAGAGCGGATCGAACGGCCAGAGCTACCAGGGTGTCGTTGCCGGCCCGCGCATCGTATTTAAGCCGCGCGTGCTGCCGTTCATGCCGTATATGGAGCTTCTGGGCGGCGTCTCGCGCGTGAATGTGAATACCAGCGGCGAGGATAAAGACCTTGCCTACAACGCCGTCTTCGGCGTGGATTCCACCGTGATCCCGCACGTGGAATGGCGCGCCATTGAATACACCTACGGCGAAGAGCGCACTATACCGATCACGTACAAGGCGCTGAGCACAGGCATCGTCGTTCGCTTCTAAAATGCCGCAGAGAAAATGACAGGCTCAGCGCACAATGCTGAGCCTGTTGCATTTGCGCGCAAAGCGCGCGTCCGGCCGTGCGCGCAGCACCCGTGCTAACCTTAATGCATCCCTTTTTTGAGAGAATGCATGGCTACGGAAGCGCACAAATCTGTCTATACCCGCAATAATCCCTTTATCTCGACCGTGCTTGTGAACCGGTTGATGACGCACCACACCTCCGAGAAGGAGACGCGGCACTTTGAGCTCTCGCTGGACGTGCCGGAGATGCAGTACGTTCCCGGCGACGCCGTCGGCATTCTGCCGGAGAACCGCCCGGAGGCGGTGGACGATGTGCTGAAGGCGCTCGGCTTCCGCGGCGATGAGCGCGTGAAGGACCACTACGGCGTGGAGATCGATCTGCACGAGGCGCTGCGCACGCGGCTGGCGCTGGGCAAGTTGACGAAGTCCTCGGTCTCGCACTTCGTGAAGGCGACGGGCGACCAGACGCTGGCTCCGCTGCTGGTGGCGGAGAACAAGCCGGCACTGGAGGATTATCTCTGGGGGCGCGAGTTCATCGACCTGGCGACGGAGTGCCCGGGCGCGATCAAAGATCCGCAGGAGATGTTCAAGGCCGTGGGCCGGCTGACGCCGCGCATGTACTCGATCGCATCGAGCCAACTCATGCATCCTGATGCAGTGCATACGATCGTGCGCGTGATCCGGTATGAAGCGCATGGCCGCAACCGGCAGGGGCTATGCTCGGGACATCTCGGTGACCGCGCGTCTGATGGCGAGACGATGCCCATCTTTCTGCATGCGAATGGAAACTTCCGGCTGCCGGAGGACACGAACGCGCCGATCATCATGATCGGGCCGGGCACGGGGATCGCGCCGTTCCGGGCATTTCTGGAGGAGCGTGAAGCGCGCGGCGAAAAGGGCGAGAATTGGCTCTTCTTCGGCGAGCAGAGGTCGGCGACGGACTTTTTGTACAAGGACGACCTGCTGGGCATGCAGGCCAGCGGCGTGCTGACGCGCTTCGACACGGCGTTTTCACGCGACCAGGCGCAGAAGATCTATGTGCAGGACCGCATGCGCGAGAACGCGAAGGGTCTGTACGAGTGGCTGGAGCGCGGCGCGTTCTTCTATGTCTGCGGCGATGCCGAGCGAATGGCGAAGGATGTGGAGACGGCCCTGCTGGATATCATCGCTGAGCAGAGCGGCGGCGGGGCGGAGAAGGCCGCCGAGTATCTGACGGAGATGAAGAAGCAGAAGCGGTATCAGAGAGATGTCTACTAGCGGGCAGGAGCAGAAAGCAAAGACAAAAGTTCACCACGGATCAAGAACAGGAAAACACGGATCTTCACGGATAAGACTTTTATGTCTTATCCGTTTTGTTTTTAATCCGTGGGCATTTTGAAATCCGTGGTGAGTTTTTAAATACGGAAGTAGTCGGCGCGCCAGCTCTGGATGCTGGCCTTGATCTGCTTCTCGGTGAGCTTCTCGCGGACGGCTCGTTCGGCCAGCACGGGGAGTTCGGAGTCGGAGGCGAAGCGCAGGCCGATCAGCTGGCGCTCGGTGAGCGCGTAGATGGTGGTGTGCGAAACGCCGAGCGCGATGAGGCGCAGACGCTCTTCCAGCCGGATGATGCGATCCTGCGCGCCGAGCGCGGAGGTGCGATGGTCCACCGCGATCAGGATGAGGACGACGGCGAGCACAACCCACCAGATGGCGACGTGCGGATGCTCGGCGTAGTGGTGGACCAGCAGGACGATGGAGAAGAACAGGTTCACCAGGAGCAACGGCACCAGGACGTAGTGAAAGAGCGGACGGAAGCGGGCGTGGTTTTTGAAGTTCTGCGGCTTGGGCATACAGCACCTCGAAGGGAGAGTTATACGGACAAACTATTATGCGCCTGTGCGGGATTGCGTGCATCCGATAGCATTCCAGATATGGCAAAGACAACAAAAACAAAGGCACCGGCAACAAAAGCAAAAGCGGGGCGGAAGCGGATCGGGGTACATCTCTCCACGGCCGGCGGCTATTGGAAGGCGGTGGAGCGCGCGGTGGAGTGTGGGGCGAACACCTTCCAGATATTCTCTGCGAGTCCGCGGATGTGGAAGGCGAACCCGGTCAAGCCCGAGGATGCGCTGAAGATGAAGGCCGCGCGCGTGGAGCACGACGTCAACCCGCTGTGCATTCACGCCAGCTATCTGATCAACGTCTGCGCGCAGGATGAAGCAGTGCGGAAGAACTCCGTGGCGGCCTTTCGCGGCGAGATCGAACGCGCGCTGGCGCTGGGCGCGGAGTTTCTGGTGCTGCATCCGGGGAGCTGGCGCGGACTGACACGCGAGGAAGGGATCACGTTGGCTGCGAAGTCGATCGAAGAGGCGATTGCCGGGCTGCCGTGGCAGGGAACGGACTTTCACATCCTGATCGAGAACACGGCGGGCGCGGAGTTCTCACTGGGCGGCAGCTTTGAGCAGGTGGGCGAGCTGGTGGCGCGGTTGAAGGCGCATGCGCCGGTGGGGGTGTGTCTGGATACATGCCATGTGCATGTGGCAGGGTACGACATTGTGTCGGAGAGTGGCTATGCAGAAACCATGTCACTTATAGCAAGTGCGATCGGATTCGAAACGGTGCGCGTCTGGCACTGCAACGACGCCAAGGCAGAGCGCGGGTCGAAGCTGGACCGGCATCAGCACATCGGCGAAGGCACGATCGGGGCGGCGGCGTTTCGCCAGTTGCTGCGCGACGCGCGCTGGCAGCACTGCGCGTTCATCGCGGAGACGCCGGTGGATGAGCCGGGAGACGAGCAGAGGAATGTGAGTGCGCTCAGGACGCTAGCCGCCGGCTAGGTTTGCGTGTCGTCAGCCGCTTGCCGAGCTTGATCCAGTACTTCTCAAAGTAAAAAGTGGAGACGTGCGCGAGCGCGAAGGCGAGCGCGAAGCCGATGGGGCGCTTGGCGTACTTCATCAGCTTGCTGCCCTGCGCGAACCAGCCGACGGTGGCCAGCGGATGCCACACATACAACGCATAGGAGATGCTGGCGATGTACTTAAGTGAGCGCGATTCCAGCATGCGATTCCAGCCAGTGCCTTCGTGAAAAAGCGTGGTGCCGACCAGCGCGGCCGCACAGTAAGGGCGCAGGTAGTTCAGCCATATCAAGTGGGGCAACGCAACGAGGCACGAGGCGCAGAGCAGCGCGAGCATCACGAATGGGCTGATGCGGCTGAGCGCGCGCTTGAGGCTGGCGGAGAGTTTGCCATGAAAGAGATATGCCAGCGAGGTGCCGGAGAGGATCTCGTCGATACGGTAGGGTGTGGCGATGTCGACGGTGGCTCCGTGGAAGACGCGGCCCACGGTGACGGCGACGCAGATAAACGGCAGAAGCGCCAGACCTTTGCGGCGCAGCAGAAGAAAGACGATGCCGATGCCGAGGTAGAACTGCACCTCAACACAGAGACTCCACATGTGGGCGGTGATGTCCGGAAGATAATAGGGCGGCAGGTTGGCGTAGAAGAGCATGTTGGCGCGCCAGACCGCGGGCGTTGCATGAATGTACGCGAGTACGATCACCATGAAGAGCCAGGCGGCGGGAAGGATGCGGCAGGCGCGGCGGATGAAGAAGTCGCGCACGCTGGGATGGAAGTAGAGCGTACTGGTGATGAGAAAGCCGGAGAGCGTGAAGAAGATGGCCATGCCGAAGCAGGCGGCGCTGTCATTGAGCTGCAGATGCTTGGGGCCGAGCGGGAGCATGTGCGCGGCCAGCACGCTAAGGATGCTGATGCCGCGCCAGCCGTCCAGCACGGGCAGATGGGGCATGCGCGCTCTGCCCGCTGCGGGCAGGGGCGAGGTGAAGGCGGCGGTGGCCTGCTGGTTGTTCATGCGCTGAGTGTCCGTAGTCTACGGCAGGCATGCGGCGGTACGGAGAAAAATCGCAGAGCAGGCCATTTGCTATCCGCCATTTACAATCAAGGAACGATGTCTCCGAGCCAGCAGAGCGGGAAAGCCGCACCCAACAACGACAATCAGGACACAACCCGCTACACGCCGGCGGAGATAGAGGCGCGCTGGCAGACTGTGTGGGACGCCGATGCGCAGCTCTACGCCGCCGAGCCGCATGATTGCGGCAAGCCGAAGTTCTACTGCCTGGAGATGCTGCCGTACCCCAGCGGGCAGCTGCACATGGGGCACGTGCGCAACTACGCCATCGGCGATGCGCTGGCGCGCCATATGTGGATGCGCGGGTATAACGTGCTGCATCCGATGGGGTGGGACGCGTTTGGATTGCCGGCGGAGAATGCCGCGCTCAAGAACAATCGCCAGCCGGAGGAGTGGACGCTGGCGAACATCGCCGCGATGCGCGTGCAGATGCAGCGCATGGGGCTGAGCTACGACTGGGCGACCGAGGTGACGACGTGTCTGCCGGATTACTACAGGTGGAACCAGTGGTTCTTTCTCAAGATGTACGAGAAGGGTCTCGCCTACCGCAAGCAGAGCAAGGTGAACTGGTGCCCGGAGTGCGCGACGGTGCTGGCGAACGAGCAGGTGATCGACGGTTGCTGCTGGCGGCATGAGGATACGCTGGTCGAGCAGAGGAACCTGGAGCAGTGGTTCTTCCGCATCACGCAGTATGCGGATGAGCTGCTGAGTGGGCTGGATAAGCTTCCCGGTTGGCCGGAGAAGGTGCGCACGATGCAGCGCAACTGGATCGGGCGCAGCGACGGCACGCTGGTGGATTTCACAAGCGAGAGCGGCGAGACGGGCGTTCACGTAATTACCGTGTTCACGACGCGTGTGGATACGATCTTCGGGGCGACGAGTGTGCAGTTGGCGCCCGAGCATGCGGTGACGAAGGCCTTCGCGAAAGAAGATAAGAAACTGGCGGCGGAAGTCGACGCAATGCTGGCCCAGCAGAAGGCGGCGCGCGAGGCGGGAGACATCGGCACCATTGAGAAGCACGGCGTCTTCACAGGCAAGTATGCGATCAATCCGTTCAATGGCGAGCGCGTGCCGATCTGGGTGGCGAACTACATTCTGGCGGATTATGGCACGGGCGCGATCATGTCGGTTCCGGCGCATGATGAGCGCGACTTCGAGTTCGCGCAGAAGTACGGGCTGGCTATCAAACGTGTGATCGCAAAGCGTGGCGCTGCGGAGCAGGAAGATGAAAAGGCCCAGCCGGCGCTGCCGTTCACTGAGGAAGACGATGCAGTGTTGGTGGACTCCGGCGAGTTCAGCGGACTGGATTGCGTGGCGGCGCAGAAGAAGATGCAGACGCTGGCCGAGCAGAAGAAATTCGGCAAGGCGAACACCACCTACCGGCTGAAGGACTGGGGCGTGAGCCGGCAGCGGTACTGGGGCACGCCGATCCCGATGGTGTACTGCGAGACACATGGCATCGTGCCGGTGCCGGAGGATGAACTGCCGGTGCTGCTGCCGAAGCAGGTACAGATCACGCAGCAGGGCGGATCGCCGCTGGCGAATGTGCCGGAGTTTGTGAACACGACCTGCCCGAAGTGCGGCGGGCCGGCGAAACGCGAGACGGATACGATGGATACCTTCGTCGATTCGAGCTGGTACTTCTACCGCTATATCGACGCGAAGAACTCGGAGCGGCCGTTCGCGAAGGAGAAGGCGGCGTACTGGTTCCCGATCGATCAGTACATCGGCGGCGTGGAGCACGCGATCCTGCACCTGATCTACTCGCGCTACTGGACGAAGGTGATGCGCGATCTTGGGCTGACGATGAACGACGAGCCGGCGACGCGGCTCTTCACGCAGGGCATGGTGATCCGCAACGGCGCGAAGATGTCGAAGTCGAAGGGGAACGTGGTCTCGCCCGACGAGATGATCGCGCGCTACGGCGCGGATGCGACGCGTATGTACGCGCTCTTTGCCGCACCGCCGGACCGCGACCTGGAGTGGCAGGAGGATGGAGTGGCGGGTGTGAGCCGGTTCCTGAGCCGCGTCTACCGCATCACGATGAAGTTTGCTCCGGTGGTGAAGTCGCACTATGCGAAGCCGCAGATCAATGCCGCGACGCCTGCCAGCCAGGCTCTGCTGCGCAAGCTGCATCAGACGATCGCGAAGATCACACTGGATTTTTCCGGAAGGTGGCACTTCAACACCTGCATCGCGGCGATCATGGAGCTGGTGAATGCGTTGATGGCGGCTGAGGGCGCGATGGACTCCGGCGAGGTGCCGGAGCAGGCGGTGGCGGAGGTCTTCCGCAACCTGATCCTGCTGCTGGCACCGTTTGCTCCGTTCCTTGCGGCGGAGTTATGGCAGCAGACCGGGCATGAGGGGACGGTCTTCCGTACGGCGTGGCCTGTGGCCGATGCGGAGCTGGCGGCCGAGGATGAGATCGAGATCCCCGTGCAGGTGAACGGCAAGCTGGTGAACGTGGTGCGCGTACCCGCAGGCAGCGCCGAAGATGTGGTGAAAGATGCGGCGATGGCGGATGCGAAGGTGTCTGCGCGCGTTGAGGGTAAGCAGATCGTGAAGACGGTGGTGGTGCCGGGCAAGCTTGTGAATCTGGTTTTAAAGTAGTGCCGCATCAGCGAGAAGCAGATTCCCGCGTTCGCGGGAATGACAAAAAAATAAGGGGCGATATGGCTGACGCGCGGGAGAGTGCCGCGCGCACGGCGAACGCCATGCAGGAACAGTAATAGAGGTAAACCGTGGGAGATGTACGGGCTACACAGGGATTTGTGCACACGCTCTCGCGGTGCCGGCGGCGGCCTTCGCTGACGCTACTGGAGATCGCGTGGCGTTGGGCCTTCGGCATTCCCACGCTGGCGATTCTTTACTTTGAAGGTACGCGGATACTGGCGGAGACTTCGTTTGCCGGGACCGGCATCGACACCATCACGTTTACCGATCCCATGGGCGCGGCGGTTGCGCTGAGCAGCGCAATCGGCCGGATGTGGCAGCCGGTGGTGAGCATTGCACTGTGGCTGGTGCCGCTGCTGGCGCTGGTGTGGGTGGTGGTCTCGAGCGTGGGGCGCACGCTGGTGCTGCGGCGGATGGTGACTCTACCGGCACACGCGCGAATCGGCACGGTCATCTTGCTGCAGCTGGTACGGCTGCTGGCGCTGGGCGGCAGCCTGGCGGTGTGGTTCGGCGCGCTGCGGCTGGCCTCGCGCGAGGCGATATGGGCTCCGCTGCTGGCGGGGGGCGAGCCGAACCTGGTGGGCTATTTTGCAATGGTTATCGTGGCCTCGCTGGGGCTGTTTACGCTGTGGGGCGTGGTGAGCTGGATATTTGCCGCAGCCCCGCTGCTGGCGCAACTGGAGGGGTTGGGATTTTCCGCGAGCCTGCGGACGGCGATCACGCGGCGCGAGCTGCGCGGGCCGATGGTGGAGATCAACCTGGTGATGGGCATCGTAAAGATAGCTCTGATCGTGCTGGCGATGGTCTTTTCCGCTACGCCGCTGCCGTTTGAGAGCGTGGCCACGCCGGAGTTCATGCACTGGTGGTACCTGGGCGTGACGATCTGGTACTGCGTGGCGTCGGATTTCTTCCATGTGGCGCGGCTGATGCAATACGTGGACTATGCGCACCCGGAAAGCCAAGACAAAAGCTCAGCACGGATTTAAAGGAAAAGGCACGGATTTCACGGATAAAACTTAGGTTTAGACCAGGCTTGTGAAATCTGCATCTCACTGGGCTGGAGCTACTCGGGAGGATGTTTATGTCATTTGGTCTTTATCTTGCTGGTGCCGTGGTCGTATTGATCGGTCTTATCTATGGCGCAACTCTGATGCATATCCCTTCGCACTGGATCGTGGTGGGTGCTCTGGTGGTTCTCGGTGCGGCCATTCTGGGCGGCGTGAAGAATACGCGGCTGAAGGACCCTTCGTAGGACTCGCGCGTCGCGCGGTCGTCGCTCCCCACCCCAGCGAACAAATACGTTCGCCGGGGACCCCGGTCCGCGACGATAACCCACCTTCGTCGCGATAAAGCTGCGACGAAGGTGGGGCACCCGTATTCTCGCCTCCACGGGCGGGGGATTTACACTGGTAATACCGTGGACACTTCAACCATCGTCATTCTTGATTTCGGCTCGCAGTATACGCAGCTGATCGCGCGCCGCATCCGTGAGTTCAATGTATTTTCCGTTGTGCTGCCGTGCACGGCAAAACTGGACGAGATCAAGGCGCTCAAGCCTCTGGGAGTGATCCTCTCCGGCGGGCCGTGTTCTGTCTACGACGCGGACGCGCCGGCGGCGGACCCGAAGATGCTGGAGCTGGGCGTGCCGGTGCTGGGCATCTGCTACGGTCTGCACTTCATGGTGCACAACCTGGGCGGGCAGGTGGTGCCGGGGGACAAGCGCGAGTATGGCCATGCCGAGGTGAGCGTGATAGCCGAGACGGCGCTCTTTGCCGGTCTGCCGGAGACGCTGCAGGTGTGGATGTCGCACGGCGACAAGGCGGAGAAGCTGCCGCCCGGTTTCACGCTGACGGCGGAGACGGGCCATGCCGTGGCCGGCATTGCCAACGAAGCGCGGCGGATGTGGGCGGTGCAGTTCCATCCTGAGGTGGTGCACTCGAAGCAGGGGACCGCGCTCTTGAAGAACTTTGTGCTCGGCATCTGCGGAGCCAAGGCGGACTGGACGCCGGAGCACTTCATCCAGACAACGGTGGAGAAGATTCGCGCGCAGGTGGGCGATGGTCATGCCATCTGCGGGCTGTCTGGGGGCGTCGACTCCTCCGTGGCCGCCGTTCTCGTTGCGAAGGCGATCGGCGACCGGCTGACGTGCATCTTCGTGAACAACGGCGTTCTGCGCAAGGACGAGTTCACGCAGGTGCAGAAGGCGATGCGCGAGAAGCTGGGGCTGAACGTGGTCGCAGCTGACGCGAGCGAGCGGTTTCTGGCGAAGCTTGC
>DATMLK010000137.1:0-4350 GCA_035570215.1 Acidobacteriaceae bacterium | reverse complement strand
GGAACTGATGACGGGAATCGCACCCATCGTCCAGATGGCGTCGAGCCACTTGGGATCGGTGGAGGCGATCTCGCCGACGAAGCCGAGGTCGGGGTTCGTCTTCTTCTTGCGCGCGCGGAAGACGCCGCCGTCGCCACCGGCGATGCCCATGGCAGACTGGCCGTGCTTGCCCAGCGCGGCGACGAGCGATTTATTCACGCGGCCGGCAAGCACCATCAGCGCGGCGTCGCGCGTCTCGGCATCGGTGATGCGCAGGCCGGCGACGAACTCGCTCTTCTTGCCCATCGAGGCGAGAACCTTGGTGAGCTGCACACCGCCGCCATGCACGACCGCAACCTGGTTGCCATCGCTTGCGAGCGTGGAGATGGCTTTGCCCACGGCGAAGAGCAGCTCCGGATTCTCCAGAGCCGCGCCACCGATCTTGACCACGTACTTCATAGCAGACCCTCTGCTTCCTCAAATCCGCACATCAGATTCATGTTCTGGACGGCCTGTCCGGCAGCGCCCTTCAATAGGTTGTCGAGACAGGAGACGATCACGAGACGCTTGCCGTCCTTCGCCAGCTCGAAGCCGATATCGCAGTAGTTCGTCCGCACCACGTGCTGGATCTGCGGCAGCTGTGGCGTGGTGTGAATACGAACGAGCGGGCTGGTGGCGTAGAAGCTGCGGAAGGCCGTTTCGACCTCAGCAGGCTTCATCGCATTCTTCAGCCGCACGTAGATGGTGGAGAGAATGCCGCGGGGGATCGGCAGCAGGTGCGGCGTGAACTGCACCTGATCCGTGCTCAGGCCGAGCTGCTCCAGTATCTCGCCGGTGTGGCGATGCCCGAAGACAGCGTAGGCGGAGAGATTGTCTGCCGCGTGCATGAAGTGCGTCTTCGCGGTCGCGGCCTTGCCAGCGCCGGAGACTCCGGATTTGGAGTCGGCGATGATCCCGTGATCAAGATCGAGCAGACCTGGCTTCACCAGCGGAGCGAGCGCGAGAATGATCGACGTGGAGTAGCAGCCGGGGTTGGCGACGAGGCGCGCGCCGGCGATCTCCGCACGATGCAGCTCGGGCGAGCCGAAGACGGCCTCCTTCTGGATCTTTGCCGCAAGCGCAGGGTCGGCGTCCGTCAATTTATAGACGGCGCTGTTGGCCGCGTTCTGCAAACGCCATGCGCCACTCAGGTCGACGACCCGGATATTGTGCGCGAGCAATTCTGGCACCCACTCGCGCGAGGCTTCGTGCGGCGTGGCCAGAAAGATGACCTCGACGCCTTCGTCTTTGAGCAGCTTCCAGCTCAGGGCTTTGACTTCATGCTGTGTGGTAATACCGCCCAGTGCGAGCTGGGGATGCAGGCTCTCAAGCATCACATGCTCTGTCTCTTCTTTTCCGTCCGACATGCGGCCGAGAAAGAGGGGAGCGGTGCCTGAAAGTTTGGGATGATTCAGCAGCAGGCGTGCGAGTTCTCCGCCCGCGTAGCCGCCCACGCCCACCACGGCGGTCTTCACGGTGCCTTTGGTGCTGCTGGTCTTCTTTTCCGTCAATGTCGCTGTCACGCTCATCCGATATAGCTTTCTATGCGCGCTCTCAATATAGAGGCTTGTGCTTCGTTGGCGCAGATGATTAATACGGTGTCGTCGCCTGCGATGCTGCCAACGACCTCCGGCCAGTCTTCGTAGTCCACGGCCGCGGCAACGGGCTGGGCAGAGCCGGTGGTTGTAACCAGTACTAATAGATTCTGCGCCTGCCGGACCTCCAGACCAAAGTTCTCCAGTACATCGTCAATGCCGGGCAGGTCTTCGTCCTCGACGGCGCCCGCGGGCAGGGCATAGCCGTCCGGCCCCTTATTCAACTTCAGTTCGCGGATATCGCGCGAGAGCGTGGCCTGCGTCACGTGGAAACCGCGGCGGGCGAGCTTCTTGCGCAGCTCGTCCTGGCTGGTCACGGCCACCGTGGTCAGCAGTTCGCGGATCGCATTGTCGCGTTGCAATTTCATGCAGTCACCTTTTGCTATGGGAGCGTTTAGACACGTAAAAAGGCGCAACCCATTCCGAGGATGCGCTCCATGCATAAACATACATTACCGTGTATAATTATGCAAGTCCCGCACCAGGGATAGCCAAGCAAAATAATTGAGGAAAACGGCGGCCCCGTCGCTTTGACAGGGGCACTCACCGAAGTATATTGAGATATGGGTTCATTTCAGCCACTTACCGGTAGAGAGAGCAGCGGTGTCTCCGCAGCCTCGCAGCCACGCGTCTCACTGCTCGACTCCCGCTACGACCACGACTCCTGTGGCGTCGGCTTTGTCGCCTCCTCCAAAGCGGAGCCTACCCATCAGATTCTGCAGCAGGCACTGACCGCGCTGGCGCGTCTGGCGCATCGCGGTGCCGTGGCCGCGGACGGCAAAAGCTCCGACGGCGTTGGCCTGACAACCGCCGTGCCGCGGGCGTTTCTGCTAACGGCTGCCAGCGTGATTCTGGCCGATGACGAGCCGCTCGGCGTGGGCGTTCTGTACCTGCCTGCTGGCGAAAAGAACAAGAACTACGCGAAACAGGCAGAAGAGAGCCTGGCCAGCTGTCTGAACTCGCGGCAGATACGCGTACTGGCATGGCGCGACATCCCCGTGCGCATGGATGCGCTGGGCGAGATCGCCATTGAAACCATGCCCAGGCTGCGGCAGGTGCTGGTCACCGGCGGCGACCCGGCCACCATCGAGCACCGGCTGTACCTGGCGCGCAAGCAGTTCGAGCGTCTGCAGGAGGATGTGGCCGCGCAGAACGAGCCGCCGACCTACGTCTGTTCGCTCTCGGCGAAGACCATTGTCTATAAGGCGATGTGCGTCGGGCGCCTGCTCGGGCACTTCTATCCGGATCTGGAATCGCCGGAGTACGTCACCGACTTTGCCATCTTCCATCAGCGCTATGCCACGAACACGCTGCCTACATGGCTGCGCGCTCAGCCGCTGCGCATGCTGGCGCACAACGGCGAGATCAACACCATCTGGGGCAATCGCGCCCGCATGGCCGCGCGCGACTCGCAACTGCCGGTGGAGTGCAAGCCCATCCTGAGCGAAGGCGGTACCGATTCCACATCGCTCGACGAGGCCATTGAACTGCTTACACAGAACGGCCGTACGCTGCCGGAGGCGATCCGCATGCTGGTTCCGCCGGCTGCGACGATGCGCGAGTCTCCGTTCCTGCGCTATCACCAGGACTGCGCCGAGCCGTGGGATGGCCCGGCTGCGCTGTGTTTCAGCGATGGCCGCTACGTGGGCGCCGCGCTGGACCGCAACGGCCTGCGTCCTTGTCGATTTGCAGTCACGTGCGATGGTCTGGTGGTCGCCGGCTCAGAGGCCGGTCTGGTCGACCTTGATCCGAATGAAGTAGTGCATAGCGGCCGTCTGGGACCGGGTCAGATGCTCGTCGTCGACATGCTGGAGCAGAAGGTCTACGAGAGCGAGGAGCTACTGGACCTCTTCGACAACTCCTCGGTGACCTATGCCGTGCTCGCAGCCGATGTGCCGCTGCAGGAGCTTCCGCTGGCCGAGGATGGCATCGATTCCAAGACATTACTGGAGAAGCAGAAGAGCTTCGGCTATACGCGCGAGGATGTGCGCATGGTGCTGGCTCCGATGGCCGCCGACGGCAAGGACGCTGTCTGGTCCATGGGCGATGATGCTCCGCTGGCCGCGCTGGCCAGGGCGCCGCGCCCGGTCTATGGCTACTTCCGCCAGCGCTTTGCGCAGGTCACCAATCCGGCTATCGATCCACTGCGCGAGTCCTGCGTGGTCTCGCTGCATACGCGCATCGGTCCGTGGGCGAAGCTGCTGGACAATCATGCACCGCTGCCGGGCATTACGGTGGAGTCGCCGTTCCTCTCGCTGGGACAGGTGGAGGCGCTGCGCCAGGGCAAGTACCCGCATGAGAAGGATCTCAAGTTCTACGAGCTGCACTGCGTCTTTTCCCCCGAGGAGACGCTGGAGAGGGCGATAGACGCCCTGTGCATGAAGGCGATTGACCTAACGCGTCAAGGCGCACGGATTCTGCTACTTACAGATAAAAGTGCAAGCACGACGCGAATCCCGGTGCCGATGGCGATGGCCACCGGCGCGGTGCATGAGGCGCTGGTAGAGGCTGGTCTGCGTACGCTGACGGGCCTCACCGTGGAGGCAGGCGACTGCCGCGACGTGCATCATGCGGCGGTGCTGATCGGCTTCGGCGCGGCGGCTGTCTGTCCATGGCTGGCGCTGGAGACGGCACGCTCGCTGACTCCCGCCGGCGGAGACGTTTGCGCGACCGAGCACAAGATGCTGAAGGCGCTCGATCTGGGTCTGGCGAAGATCATGTCGAAGATGGGCATCTC
>DATMLK010000136.1:0-14586 GCA_035570215.1 Acidobacteriaceae bacterium | reverse complement strand
GCAGCCGCAAGACCGATGAGAGCAACGGCCGGCCACATATTGCTGGGGAAGTGCGTATGCATTACCGGAACAAGGATAAGCGGCTGCACCAGAAGCCCGCAGACCAGCATGGCGAACTTGCGACCGTAGTTGACCGTGTGGCCGGCCTTCATGCGCGAACCGGAGAGCCAGCCGCCGTAGATGCTGCCGATACTGGATGCAAAGTAGATGGTAATGATGGGCGGCCCCAGGTGCAGCATGTTCACGCCGTAGTTCTCATGGAAGTACTTGGGCAGCCAGAAGAGATAGAACCACCAGACGCCGTCGGTCAGGCTCTTGCAGGTGATAAAGGCCCAGGCGCGGCGCGTGCGCAGAAGCGCCAGCATGGAGTAGGGAGTGGTGTGTGCGACCTCAAGGCCATGGCGGGCGCGCATCTTCTCGTACGGAAAAATGAGCCAGAGGATGAGCCAGCAGACGCCCATGGAGCCGGTGGTAAGAAAGGCGGCATGCCAGCCGTATTTATAGGTAACGAAGGGAATCAGAACCGGCGCGATCAGGGCGGCGAAGTTGGTGCCGGAGTTGAAGATGCCGGTAGCCAGCGCACGCTCCTCCGTGGGGAACCACTCGCTGACGGCCTTGAGCGCGGCGGGGAAGTTGCCAGATTCGCCGAGACCAAGAAAGGCTCGCGCGATGCAGAAGCCCAGAACCGAGCCGACCAGAACGTGGCTGATAGAGGCGAGCGCCCAGATGCTGATGGCCAGAGCGTAGCCGGCCTTGGTTCCCAGCTTGTCGATCACACGGCCGGCGATAAGAAAGCCGAGGCCGTAGACGATCTGAAAGCTGATGAGCACATTACCGAAGTGGTTATTGAATACAGAGGGGTTAGCCGCGTTCCAGCCCATGAACGCCAGGTCGTGCAGCTTAGGCTCGATCAGCGAAAAGACCGAGCGGTCCATGTAATTAATGGTGGTGGCTAGAAAGAGCAGTCCGCAGACGACCCAGCGCATATTGCTGGGGGAGGTCTCAGAGCCGGGCGCATAGTGGGTAGTTTTTTCGTTACTGCGGGTCGTCATCAGGCTCCGTCGGTTGGGGATATGCTGTGGCCGAAAAGCAGGTCCATGCCACGGCGAAGTGGCGAGCTTCCTTTGCTCCAAACAGAGTGAAGAAAATCCCTGCCCCCGAATGAGGATATCTGCTTTTGGGTAGAAAGTGTCAAGCAGCTGGCTCGGGGGTGTTTCGGCGGATTCCATCATGCGGCCCGGCCAGATGCGACTGCGATGCATCCTCCGCATCTAAACTTGAAGAGTGAAGCCCCAGAAAGACATATCGTCCGACATCCCGCCCGACATCTCGACCGGCATCAGGCCAGAAACGCCGCCGGCGCTGGCCATGGGCCAGCAGGGACTGGAGCCGTCCGAAAATTCCGGCTTTGAACCGCTGCGGATCCCGCTCTTCCGTGACCGCTTCATCGCGGCCACGGTCTCGAACGTCGGCAGCTGGATGCAGGACACGGCTGGCACCTGGCTGATGACGGCGCTGACCACCTCGCCGCTGCTGATCGCGCTCATGCAGACGGCGGCGAGTCTTCCCGTCGTCGTTCTGGGACTACTGGCCGGGGCCACGGCGGACATCATCGACCGCCGCCGCCTGCTCATCTTCTGGCAGGCGTGGATGCTCACCGCGGTGGCCGTGCTGAGCGTGCTGACCTTCAGCGGCATTATCGGGCCGTGGTGGCTGCTCTCGCTCACCTTTATGCTGAACATCGGCACGGCGATGAACAACCCCGCGTGGCAGGCCATTGTTCCGGAGTTGGTGCCGCGCGAGATGCTGACCGACGCCATCACGCTGAACTCGGTAAGCAACAATGTGGCGCGCGCTCTCGGGCCGGCCCTGGGCGGCCTGATGGTGGGTGCGTTCGTGCTGGCGTATCGCGGTGCCGGCTCGGTCTTCCTGCTGAACTCGCTCTCCTTCGTCGGCGTGATCTTTGTGCTCTACCGCTGGAAGCGCATTCCGCTCTTCAAGAGCGCGCTGCCGGCCGAGCGGCTGGTGGGCTCCATGCGCTCGGGACTGCGGTATATCCGGCACGCTCCGGTGCTGCGCGCGTCGCTGATGCGGGCGTTCCTCTTTACCTTCTTTGTGAGCGCGGTGTGGGCGCTGCTGGCGGTGGTCGCCAAACGCGATCTGCACCAGGGCGCGATGGGCTACGGCATCCTGAACGGCTCGCTTGGCCTGGGTGCGCTGATTGGCGCTTCGCTGCTGGCGCGGATCCGCAAGCGCGCCTCGGCCGACTGGATGATCACGGCGTCGACCGGCGTTTTTATCGCCACGCTGGCGGTGATGGCCTTCGTGCACATTCCCGCGGTGGTGATCCCGTCCCTGATGTGCGCGGGCTTTGCCTGGACCACCACGATGAGCACGCTGAACGTCTCCGTGCAACTCTCCGTGCCGACGTGGGTACAGGCGCGTGCGCTTGGCGCCTATCAGATGACCTTTCAGCTCGGCATGGCCTCGGGCAGTGTGCTGTGGGGCTATATCGCCGAGCATGCCTCCACGTCCAAGTCGCTGGCCTGCGCCGGCGCCGGGCTGCTGCTGAGCCTGCCCTTCGCGCTCAGGATGCATGTGCTGCGCGGCGAGCTGCCGGACTTCAGCCCCTACGTCTACAAGCGGCCGCCGCCTGCGTTGAGCTGGGAGAGCGACCCGGACGACGGCCCGGTGCGCGTCTCCGTGATGTACAAGGTGCGCGTGGAGGACTACAACGCCTTCAGCAAAGCCATCCACAAGCTCGGATCCGTGCGTCTGCGGGACGGAGCGCTGCGCTGGGCCATCTTCCGCGATGTGGTGGACCCGACGCGGCTGAATGAGACGTTTGTGGTGGAGAGCTGGATGGACTACCTGCGGCAGCGGGAACGCTTCACCGCCAGCGACCACGCCATCCGCGATGCGGCGTGGAAGTACCACCAGGGACCGGGGCTGCCGGAGGTGTCGCACATGATCTATGCGCACGAGATGAACCAGCCGAAGGAATAATCTTCACGCCGTCATCCTGAGCGCAGCGAAGGATGACGGTGGTAGTTTACCTGCGGCCACTGGAGTAGGCCTTGCGGTGCCGGTTACGGCTGTCTCGAGGGTAGTCGCGGGGGAACTGGTCTGCGCTCAGGACGAGGTACTCCACGCGCTGGCTGGCCTTCTTGAGCAGCGGATATTCCACCGTGACGGCGGGCACCTCGCTCTCCAGGCGGCGCAGGGCGATCACGTCCGGATCCAGCTCGAAGTGGAGCAGGCTGCTGTCCTCCTGCAGCCGCCAGAGCAGGCGGTAGAGCAGGTTCCAGCGCGCCGGGTCGCTGTGGCGGGCAATGAGCAGGGCGGCGTAGAGGAAGGCCGCGGGCACATGCGGCTCCGGGTGCGGTGTGCGCTCGAGCGGCGGGGCAGCCGTGGCAGGCGAGAAGGCTATCCGCAGCGTGGCGGTGTCGTAGGGGTCCACAAAGTCGATGTCCTCGGGCGGTATGCCGCGTACAAGAGCCTCGCGGGCCTTGAAGCGCCAGTCTTCGAAGAGCTGTCCGGGTGCTTGATGGCGTTCCAGTTCGATGGTCGTCATAGCCGCCTCCGTGTGTTAACTAGTTAGATAGCAAAGCCCCGAGAAAGGTGCATGAAGATGGCAAGAAACCCGGAGAATTCACTGGTTCTTATTATAGCGAAGAAAAAGCGAATAAACGAACCTGGGATGAGTCGCAGGGAAATAAAGTTCTCAATCCGGCTACCTGATGGTTTTCAGAGAAAGTCCAATTTGTTGAAACAGAACAATCGGGCCCTTCTTGTCTTGAGCCGCGTCAGACTTGCGTCCGCGGCGGAGTTTTGCATTCAGCAGGGATAGTGTTTTGCGTCTTCGAAGCTGAAGGCGAAAAGATTCATGTACGAGTCTGAAACTTTCGCACCGGATTGCAGTCTGAGGCTGACGCTGGACACAAAAGGAGGATGTGAGATGAAAATTCGCGCCGTACTCTTGGTAGTTTTTGCCACCACGCTAACCCTGCACGCTTCATCGCGTGTGAACCCCAATGGACCCTACGATCTCTCGCACAATATTCCCGTCAAACCTGGACTGGCCAATCTGACTCCCGGAGACAGCATCACCGTGGATGCCATCAACGGCAGCGCCGGCAAGATCGCCGAGGGCAACATCTACAAGATCGACGGCCACTACACGCTCCAATCCAGAGATAGCGCCAACCTGACGGCCGGCGTCACCAGTGAAGACACGAGCCACCATCCGGCAGTGAAGAACGGAACCGTTGAAATTGCGCGGGGAGACGGAACGTTCTCCGTCTATATGTATGTGTGGCACCAGGGCGACCCGCACATCTGTCTCTACCCGGACAGCAAGGGCGGCGACAGTATCGATTGCCTCTACTTCAACGGGCCGGATTCCTGGAGTTTGAAGCGGTAAAAGCAGAAGCAGATCCTTCCCCTTCGCTCTGCTCAGGGTCAGGATGACACGTGAAGAAATGAAGAGGCGGCCATTATGGCTGTCTCTTTATTTTTAATTCGCGAGCCACGCAAGCGCCACGCCGAAGGCCCAATAAAAATCATTCGCCGTAGGGGACCCAGATGTTCTTCACCTGTGTGGCGGCGCGCAGGAAGTAGCGGCCTTCGCTCTGCTGCGCGTCGTACCAGTCGACGAGCTTGCCGTCGTTGGTGAAGACCTGCTTCAGGTTGCCAATGCTGGCGGCCTTCACCATCGCGGCGTCGGCGGAGTCGCGGAAGCTCCAGATGGCGTCGATGTCGTCGTGCTCGGCCAGCGTCTTGCCGAGCTCGGCGGGCTTGCCGGCGACGATGTTGACCACGCCTCCCGGCAGGTCGCTGGTGTCGAAGATCTGGTAGAGGTCGCCCATCACGGTGGCGTACTTCTCGCTGGGCACGGCAACGACGGTGTTGCCCATGGCGATCGCCGGCATCACCAGTGAGACGAGGCCGAGCAAGGGTGATTCCGCCGGCGCAAGGATGCCGATGGTGCCGACGGCCTCGTTCATGGCGATGGTGACGTTGCGGCCCGGCGGGTTATGCACCACGCCTTCGAACTTGTCGGTCCAGCCGGCGTAAGAAAAGATGCGGGCAATTGAGTAATCGGTTTCGACGGCGGCCTGCGCCTCCTCCACAAACGCCGCAAGCTTTGAGATCAGTTCAGTCCGGCGCTGGATCATGTTCTCCGCGATGTAGTAGAGCACCTGTGCGCGTCCATGCGCGGATTGCTTCGCCCACTTGCCGGCAGCGCGTGCGGCTTCGACGGCGTTGCGGATATCCTTACGGTTGCCGAGCGGCGCTTCGCCGATGAGCTCGCCGTGTTTGCCGTATATGTTGAAGCTGTAGCCGCTGTCCGGCCGCGCCTGCTTGCCACCGATGTATTGCTTGACGGTGCGGTCGATGCCGCCGGCGGCGTTCTCCTGCGGAACTTCGTCGGTGACGGTCTCTATGGCAGCCTTCGCGGGCTTGGACTTCTTCTGATCGTGCAGCCAGTTGGGGACGAGGTACTCGTACATGCCCTCGCGTCCGCCTTCGCGGCCGTAGCCGGACTCACGGTAGCCGCCGAAGCCGCAGGCGGCGTCGAAGAGGTTGGTCGCGTTCACCCAGATCACGCCGGCCTTCACCTGCGAGGCGACGTCAAGCGCGACGTTGATGTTCTCGCTCCAGACGCAGCCGGCTAGGCCGTAGGTGGTGTTGTTCGCTAGCTCCACAGCCTCAGCAGGCGTGCGGAAGGTCATCGCGGCGAGAACGGGTCCGAAGATCTCCTCCTGCGCGACGGTCGACGTGGGATGCACGTTGGTGAGCAGCGTCGGCGGGAAAAAGAGGCCCTTTTCCGGCATGGTGATGTTGGGCTGCCAGCAGGTGGCGCCTTCGGCGACGCCTTTGTCGACGAGGGACTTGATGCGGTCGAGCTGAACGGTATCCACAATTGCACCGATATCGATGGCCTTGTCCAAAGGCGAACCGACGCGGAGCGTCTCCATGCGCGAGCGGATCTTCGCATAAAGAGTTTCAGCCACGCGCTCCTGCACGAGCAGACGCGAGCCGGCGCAGCAGACCTGTCCCTGGTTGAACCAGATGCCGTCGACGAGGCCTTCCACGGCGGAGTCGAGATCGGCGTCATCAAAGACGATGAAGGGTGATTTGCCGCCGAGTTCGAGCGAAAGTTTTTTTGTACTGGTCGCTGTCTGTTTACGAATTATCCGGCCGACCTCGGTCGAGCCGGTGAAGGCGATCTTATCGATACCGTCGTGCGCGACCAGAGCGGCGCCGGTCTTGCCGTCGCCGTTGACAACGTTGAGCACGCCCGGAGGCAGTCCGGCTTCGTGCGCGAGATCGGCGAGCGCGAGTGCGGTCATCGGCGTGAACTCGGCCGGTTTGATCACGATGGTATTGCCGGCTGCGAGAGCGGGTGCGACCTTCCACGCGAACATCAGCAGAGGAAAGTTCCACGGGATGATCTGGCCGACGACGCCGACGGCGGAGTAACCGGGGAACTCGGTTTCGACCAGCGAGGCCCAGCCGGCGTGGTAGTAGAAGTGGCGGGCGACGAGCGGGATGTCGATATCGCGCGATTCGCGGATGGACTTGCCGTTGTCGATCGTCTCAAGCACGGCGAGGCGGCGCGAGTGCTTCTGCACCTGCCGCGCAAACGCGTACAGGATGCGGGCGCGCTGGTGGCCGGTGAGCGCCTGCCAGCCGGGGAGGGCCTTGCGCGCGGCTTTGACGGCGGCGTCGATGTCGGCTTCCGTGCCGTTGGATATGTCGGCGATCTTTTCGCCGTTCGAAGGGTTGGTGGTGGCGAAGACGTTCGCCGGCTTGGTCCACTTGCCGTCAATGTAGTGGCCGAAGGCGCGCTTGTGCTCGGCAAGCCAGGTGTCGACCTCTTTTGTATCTTCCGGGGCCGGGCCGTACTCCATGCTGTAGAACTTTTCGACGATGCTGTTTGCCATTTCTGTTTCCTCTAAATGTCTACGCGATGGGGTGACGATAGGAGGCCGAGTAGCGGCCGGTGATGTGGTGTTCGAGCTGGCGTTCGATGTCGGCGAGCATGGTGCTGGCACCGAAGCGGAAGAGCGTGGGCTCGAGCCAGGGGCGACCGAGCTCATCTTTCATCACGAAGAGCCATTCGAGAGATTGTTTGGCGGACTTGATGCCGCCCGCGGGCTTGAAACCGACGGCAAGGCCGGTGCGCTCCGCATACTCGCGAATGGCACGCACCATGACGAGCGAGACGGGAAGCGTAGCGTTTACGGCTTCCTTGCCGGTCGAGGTCTTGATGAAGTCCGACCCGGCCTGCATGGCGACGACCGACGCCCTCGCCACATTGCGTAAGGTCAGCAGATCGCCGGTGCCAAGGATGGACTTCATATGCGCGGGGCCGCAGGCGTCCTTGAAGGCGGCGACTTCGTCATAGAGCGCGTTCCACTCGCCGTTGAAGACGTGCGCGCGGGTGATGACGATGTCGATCTCACTTGCGCCTGCCTCGACCGACCGGCGGATCTCCTGCACGCGCTCGATCAACGGAGACAGCCCGGCAGGGAAGCCGGTGGAAACAGCTGCGACGGGGATGCCAGTGCCTTCGAGGGCTTTGACTGCCGTCTCGACGAAGGCGTGATAGACGCAGACGGCGCCGGTGTGGAGATGAAGCTCTTCGATGCCGAGCGCTTTGACGATGTGGTCCTGCAGCGGCTGCTTCGCCTTGGCACAGAGGCGCTTGACGCGCTCGGCGGAGTCGTCGCCGGAGAGCGTGGTGAGGTCCATGCAGGCGATCGCGCGGAGCAGCCAGGCGGCCTGCCAGTCTTTCTTGACGGTGCGGCGGGTGGTGATGGTCGCGGTACGGCGTTCGACGGCGCTGGTGTTGACGCGGATCTCCTCCACCCAATCGAGGTTGAGGGGGATGCGGCGGTTGGGCTCGAGCGCGCGGCCGTTCAATTCTGCCGGCACCGCGTGCGAGGTTGCGGAGTGCGATTGTGCTGCCGACTCCTGATGATGGACTGCCATGGCTTCTCCAGGACCATCTGTTCGGATGCGGCGAAAGACCGGGCTAAATCAACTCCGGAGAGAGATGGAATCGAAAGTTTATACCTTTCAGGGTGCGATTGCGAGCGGGGAATTAAGTCAAAAGGGGTTAGCAGCGAAGCGCTTCGCTGGATATGGACCTTCTCTAGCGGTGGAGCACAGGCGGACGGGGAGGCTAGTGTTCTCAGTTGGATCCGCACTGGCGCGGCAGGTCGCGGGAGAGGCTACTTGGTTGCAGCCTTCTCCGCGGCCTGATTTTCAAGGACCGGACTCTGTCTGTACCTCTCCGGCACATTGTGCGTGCTGCAGATATGGCTCGCTTCCGCTTCGGCAAGCGAACTCGTCGCAGGGTCAAAGGTGACGGTCATGAAGCATGCGGTGCAGATGGACTCCGAATCATCGGATCTTCTGGGGATAAAGGCTCGCATAGGCAGAATGATGCGCTCCGGTGCAGAGCAAGTCTGAGCAAAATTGACCACATCGGCCAAATTCCGGAGATATGTATTGATCGCCCGGCAACCCGGTTCATGGAATGAAAATAGGCCGTCTAGCTGCCGAGGCGCATCGCCGACTATGATGGAGGTAAGACGAACTTCACCAGGCTTCCAGTTGCCCACTATGTCAAAGAAAATACAGATCACTGTCGTCGGCTCCGGTTATGTGGGCCTTGTTGCGGCGGTGTGCTTTGCCGAACTCGGCCACCAGGTCATCTGCGTGGACAATAACGAGGCCAGGGTCGCCGCCCTGCGCGGTGGCAACACCCTGATCCACGAAGACCATCTGCCTGAGCTGCTGGAGCGCTATCTCAGCAAATCACTGCGCTTTGAGACCAATCTTGGCGATGCGGCGCGCCACTCCGAAGCTGTCTTTATCGCCGTGGGTACGCCGCAGAGCGATACCGGTGATGCCGACCTCTCCTACGTGGAGGCGGTGGCGAGCGAACTGGCGCGGTCGCTGGAGCATTACACCGTGATCACGGAGAAGAGCACCGTGCCGGTCTATACCAACGAGTGGATCAGCCGCGTGGTAGAGCGTAACGGCGGGGCGCGCGAGCTCTTCGACGTAGCATCGAACCCGGAGTTCCTGCGCGAAGGCACGGCGGTTGCGGACTTTCTGCATCCCGACCGCATCGTGATCGGCGTTGACTGCACGCGCGCGGCCGAGGTGCTGCGCGCCATCTACGCTCCGCTTACCAGCGGCGAATACTACACGCGCAAGGACGCCATCCCCGGACGCAGCAGCGCGGCCTTGCCTCCGCCGATACTGCTCACCTCCACCAAGGCGGCGGAGATGATCAAGCACGCGTCGAATGCTTTCCTTGCGATGAAGATATCGTTCATCAACGCGGTCTCCAACCTCTGCGAGGCTGCCGACACCGACGTGGAGGAGGTTGCGCGCGGCATGGGCATGGATGATCGCATCGGCCCGCGCTTTCTGCGGCCGGGCATCGGCTACGGAGGCTCCTGTTTCCCGAAGGATGTGGCTGCCTTCCGCTCCGTCTCCGAACATCTTGGGCTCGACTTCAACCTGCTGGCCGAGGTGGAGAAGATCAATACGACGCAGAAGAAGCGGTTTTTCGCCAAGGTGCGCTCGGCGCTATGGACACTGCGTGGTAAGAAACTCGCCGTGCTCGGGCTGGCGTTCAAGGGCGGCACCGACGATATTCGCGAGTCGCCTGCGATCGATCTGGTGACGATGTTTCTTGAAGAGGGTTGCAGCATCGCGGCCTTCGATCCGGCGGCGAGGAAGAGCGCGGAGCTGGCGATTCCGGCCAGTTCGAAGATGCGTTATGCCGGCAGCATCCTTGACGCGGCCGAAGACGCCGACGCTCTGCTGGTGCTGACGGACTGGGCGGAGTTTGCCGCGGTCGATCTGGAGAAGTTGAAGACCGCGCTGCGCTACCCCATCGTGATCGACGGCCGCAACCTCTTTGATCCCGCGACCATGAAGCGGCATGGCTACAACTACCTCAGCATGGGCCGGTCGCCGGTGCATCCGGAGAGCAAAACGGTGGGTAAGAGCGTATGACGGCGAAACGCATTCTGGTCACGGGCGCGGCAGGCTTTCTGGGATCGCATCTCTGCGATGCGCTTCTCGCCGCCGGTAATACGGTTCTCGGCGTGGACAATCTCTCCACCGGCGCGCTGCGCAACCTGGAACATCTGAAAAACGAGCCGCGCTTCAGCTTCGAGCAGCACGACATCTGCACGCCTTTTGATTTCGGCAAGGTGGATGCTGTGATGAACTTCGCTTCGCCCGCGAGTCCGGATGATTACGCGCGGCTCGGCATTGAGACGCTGCTCGTCGGCTCGGCTGGCACGATCAATACGCTCGAAGTCGCGAAGAAGCATGGCGCGAACTTTCTGCACGCGTCCACTTCCGAGTGCTACGGCGATCCGGATGTGCATCCGCAGCCGGAGACATACTGGGGCAAGGTGAATCCCGTGGGGCCGCGGTCTGTATACGACGAGGCCAAGCGGTTTTCCGAAGCGGCGACGATGGCCTACAACCGCTATCACGGCGTGAACACGCATCTGGTGCGCATCTTCAACACCTACGGCCCGCGTCTGCAGGCGAACGACGGCCGCGTGATCTCGAACTTCATGATGCAGGCGCTGCGCGGCGAGGACCTGACGATCTTCGGCGACGGATCGCAGACCCGCAGCTTCTGCTTCGTCTCGGACCTGATCGCGGGCATCCTGCTGCTGGCGGAGACCAGCGAGCATCTGCCGGTGAACATCGGCAACGATCGCGAGTTCACCATTCGCGAGTGCGCGGAGATGGTGATCGCCGTGACGGCTGCCCACGTCCCTAACGGGGAAAAGCCCAAGATCGTGGCGCAGCCGCTGCCGGCCGACCGTACCGACGATCCCATGCAGCGCAAACCCGATCTCGCAAAGGCGCGCAAGCTGCTGGGCTGGGAGCCGAAGGTGGGCTTCCGCGATGGGCTGGAGATGTCGCTCGACTACTTTCGCGCCTGCGTGGCAGAAGAGAAGCGGCGGTAAGCGTTATGGCGCCGTGGCGTACGGGCTGGACCCCGTGGGCAACCGGCTCTCGGCCGGCTCCACGCTTCCGGGCATCGCCTCGGGCACGTTCGTCTACAACATCGACGACCTGCTCCCCACCGAGAGCTACGACGCCAACGGCAACACCCTCAGCTCCGGCGGCAGAAGCTTCGCGTACGACTCGGAGAACCGGTTGAAGTCGATGAATGGCGGCACGGTCGCTCTGCAGTATGATGGCGACGGCAATCGCGTGGCGGAGACAACTGGCGGCGTCACCACGCGCTACCTGGTGGACGACCTGAACCCCACCGGCTACGCGCAGGTGATGGACGAACTGGTGAACGGCACGGTGCAGCGTGAGTACACCTACGGCCTGCAGCGGATCAGCCAGAACCAGTTCGTCAGCGGCACGTGGACGCCGAGCTTCTACGGCTACGACGGCATGGGCAGCGTCCGCCAGCTCACCAGCACAGCCGGCGCGGTCACAGACACCTACAGCTACGACGCCTTCGGCAACCTGCTCAGCTCCACAGGCACAACGCCGAACAATTATCTCTACCGTGGCGAGCAGTTCGACCCGAACCTGGAGCTCTACTACCTCCGCGCTAGGTACTATAACCCTGCTACCGGAAGGTTCCTGTCGCGGGATCCGGAAGCCGGGAAGCCAGCCGATCCGAAGTCACTGCATAAGTACCTGTATGCCAGCGGTGATCCGGTGAATAGGATTGATCCAAGTGGACGGGATGACTTGGTTGAGGTAGACCTCGAAAATGCTGAGATCAGGATTTCCGATCATGGTTTAGATCACCTTGTCGAATTTGGGGCGCCAGAAACCCAGGCGGAAGTCGAGGCATATATTAGAACATTGGTGCGAGAATTCATCGCTGAGGCGCAAGCGTCTGGGACTACGTTGGGTAGGCCATTCGACATTATGTTTGCTATGGAGCAGCTAAATAATGTTCCATGGGCTGTCAGGGTTTATATCGTTACTAGCGCAGTGCTGCAGGTAAGCACTTATTTCCCGCAAATCAAATGATTAGGCACAGGAGGAAGTGGGTTGGATTCTAATTTCCGTCAACTCAATATTCGGGAGCGAGAATTATTGGAAAAACTCTTGGAGGGTGCAATAGAAGGGCGCGATGAATTGCGCATACAAATGAGCAGCTTGACGGTTAAACAAATTGAGAAAGATGGAACGCTTAGCCTGAGGTGCGAGTTTGGCCCACCATCTCCAGGAAAATACGCGCCTGTAGCGGAAGGCTGGTGTAAGGATGCTGATGGGATGACGATTAGTGTTCTACTCCATGTTGGCAAGGATGGATATATGCATATGCTTGAGATTATGCGATTAGATGGCGCTGACATAGTTGTACCTCCCTCTGCTCGGGATATGCTCGTTCTGTTGCCGGAGTCGGGTGGGAAAAAGCCTGGATTCTGATCATAAGCTGGCGGGTGGCCCACACATCCAAAACCCTGAATGATGAGTTGGTTATCGTCGCGCAGCGACGACCGTCTTTGCTTTTGTAGTTAGTAGAAGAGGGAATAAAAATGGTTCGCGTTCCGCGCGAATATCCCACTCATCGCACAGAACGCGATGAATGGGGCACCCAGTCTTGTGGCGCGTTAGAATGGTCGGCGAAGTGGAATGTATGGGCCACCCGCCCTAGGTACTATAACCCTGCTACCGGAAGGTTCCTGTCCAGAGACCCGGAATCAGGGAACGAATTCGACCCGAAGACGCTGCATAAGTATCTCTATGCAGGCGGCGATCCGGTGAATGCCAAGGATCCGACAGGGAAGGATGACTTGGTTGAAGAGGGGGTAGAGATCGCAATACACTCGAAAGAAACAATTCAGTTTGGCGCTGAAATAGCCTTATGCGATAACGCGACATTTCAGGCCATAGGGTTCCTATTGACTGGTCTCACTGCTGCACCTGATGCAGGCGGGACGGGGAACACCAACGTGGGCGAATGTGTGATTGAGGCGCTCAAGGGACTGACGTCGCCCGGCGGAATCCCCTTATTCTAATATTTTCCGCGATTCGTTGTATTACGTTGGAACGTAGGGGGATCCGGAATGAACAGAGATAGACCGATGGGAGTTAAGCTTATTGCGGCTTATCTCTTGCTAAAAGCAGTTGCCTTGATACTGGCGGCAACTATCGTGCATACAAGACCTGATCTTTGGCCAGGGGCGAAAGAGTTTATATCTAACGCCGCTATTAACGTAGTCGTCCCTTTGCCATATCCTACTGCCTTTCTTTATATCGCCGTGGGGCTGGGGATTTTGTTCCTTAAAAGATGGTCCCGAAAGATAATCGTTCTCACGAATATCTACGGCTTGTGCAGGATGGCAGTTGGTTCGATACTACTTATGCAGATTGACCGTAAGTTTCTGATCGCCCAGATTTCATCCCAGTATTTTGCATTTAATCTAGTTGCGGGAATCCTCATCCTGATCTACCTTCTTCGTCCGGATGTAATGAGCGCATTCGGAGAACCGCAGTGACGAGGGCGTGGAGAAGAGATCCGTAATGCTAGAAGATCGACTGCTATCTCTTTGGAAAATTGCAGTATTTCTTGTATGCGCGTTCGCGATCTGTGGAACGACAATTCTTTTGCGAATACATGAAGCAAGAGCAAATGAAGCAAGGCTCGTTCTGACTGCCGAGAAGGGCGATGCGCAGGCCCAATACAATCTCGGGCACATGTATTATCACGGCGAAGGGGTCCCTCAGGACTATGGCCACGCAGTGATGTGGTATCGTCAGGCAGCCGAGCAGGGTAATGCGAAAGGCCAGTATGACCTTGGCTATATGTATCACTTTGGCCAGGGAATCTCACAAGACTACGCCGAGGCAGCTGATTGGTATGGCAAAGCCGCAGATCAGGGTGATACGCGTGCGCAGGTCAATCTTGCTCTCTTGTATTACAACGGCCAGGGTGTCTCTCGGAATTATGTCGAGACCGTGAGCTGGTATAGCAAAGCTGCTGATCAGAGTGATGCCAAGGGAGAAGATGGTCTGGGGCTCATGTACTACCAAGGTCATGGCGTGCAGCAGGACTACACCAAAGCGGCTCTTTGGTACCGGAAGGCGGCAGACCAGGGCTTGGCAAAAGCTCAATACGATCTTGGTATTTTGTATTACTACGGCCAGGGCGTACCGGCGAGCCGCACCGAGGCGAATCGCTGGTTCCACAAAGCAGCCGCTCAAGGAGACGAAGACGCTCAACGCGCCTTGGGTATTCCATTAACAGCTTGGCGAAAGTTCATACTCTTGATTCAGTTCATCGGTGGCCTGTTGCTTACGGTGGGAGCCCTGCTGCCGGGCAAGGGCCGGTGGAATCTTCGTAGGGCAACTGTTTCAGTCACGGGGGGACTCCTCTGCCTCTTCACTGCATGGCTGAGTTGGTATGGCTATACCCATTACATGATCTGTATTGCCTGTGGCTTCAGTGCCTTCAATTGGTTCAGATGGCTGCTTAATGCAATCGTATTTGGTCTTCTCGTCTATATTGTGCGACCAGAGAAAAAGACGATTGAACAAGCAAGGCCTTAG
>DATMLK010000135.1:0-16489 GCA_035570215.1 Acidobacteriaceae bacterium | reverse complement strand
CTAGATGCCGACGCCGAACTCCACGTCCGTCATCTCGTCGCCCGCATGCGCGTAGTAGTCATACGGCGTGCGGCGGTTGAACTTGTAGCGCTTCTGCAGTTCGCGCCCGGCGATCAGCCCGGCGGCCACGGCTCCCAGCCCAACAGAGATCCAGCCAATCGTCTTCAGTGTCTTCATGGAGTCCTTCTTTCGCACAGGCGTGGCTTTTTTACTCGCTTCTGCCCCGTCCTGTTTCTTGACACACATCATATCCCGCTCCAGTTACAGCATGCACATCCCACAAAAGGGCTACAGTCCTTCGATGTTGGCGTTCTAGGTACATTCTACCAACCGTACAGCTCCACCTGGCGGAGCAGCGCGAGTTTTCGTTCGGCGGGCAGAAAACTAGCTTCGATCGAGTTCGCCGCCAGCTCGCGCATCTGCTCCAGCGTAAAGCCGAACTGCTCATAGGCCAGCACATACTCGCCCAGCAGGTCGCTGCCGAACATCGGCGGGTCGTCGGAGTTCAACGTCACCATCAGGCCGCAGTCAAAGTAGTGCCGCAGCGGGTGATCCTCCAGCTTTGGACAGCAGCCGGTGCGCACGTTGCTCGTCGGGCAGAGCTCCAGCACGATCTGCTTGGCCGCCAGCACATCCATCAGCTCGGCGTCATGCTGTGCCGCCAGCCCATGCCCCAGCCGCTCCGCGCCGATGTTGATCGCCGCCCACATGCTCTCCGGCCCGACGGATTCGCCCGCATGAGCCGTCAGCCGCAACCCTGCTGCTTTTGCTTCCTGGTAAAGCTCGCGGAAGAGATCGGCCGGCCCCTTGGCTTCATCGCCGCCGATGCCGATGCCGGCGATGCTGGGATACTTCGGCCGCAGCTCGGCCGCCTTGCGGAAGACGCGCGCTGCTTCCTCCGCGCCGAAGTTGCGCACCGCATCGATGATCCACAGTACAGTGACGCCGAACTCCTTCTCGCCGCGGATACGTCCACGCTCAATTGCCTCCACGTACGGCTCCACCTCTTCGTGCTTCCAGTAGTAGATGATGCCGAAGGAGATGTAGACCTCGGCGTGCAGCACACCCTGCGCCGCGAGCTCGCGCATCATCTCGTAGGTGATGAGCTCGTAGTCCTCCGGCGTGCGCAGCCGCTCAGTGACGGCCTTGAAGGCCATCAGGAAGCCGATGAAGTTCTCGTAGGTGTAGAGCTTCTTCGCATCCGCGAGCGTGAGCGGTGTCGCGTCATGCCGCTTGCTGAGCGCCAGCAGCGTCTGCGGAGCGATGGTGCCTTCCAGATGCAGGTGCAGCTCCGCCTTCGGAAGCTTGCGCAGCCACTCCCGCACATCGATGTCTTTGTCGCGTCGTGATTCCCGTGCCATGAGCCTTAAGAATACGCCTCGTACAAATAAAAGGCGGGCCCGAAGGCCCGCCTTTGTGTCGTTGCAGCCAGGCTTATTTACGCTTGGCCTGTCCGCGCGAAGCCTTCTTGACCTTCGCCTTGTTCTCGCCACGGGCTCCGGTGCGCGGACCCTTGGGTGCTGCCTGCTTGCGTGCGGCGCGCTTTACCTTCTTGCGCTCGCTCTTATCGGTGATGCTCTTGGTGTTCGCCATCGATCTTCAGTCTCCAGACTTTCTTTCAGAAAATTTTTACAGGCGCTCCAGCTGGGCGAATTTTTCCACCAGCTTCTTCACGCCATGCTGACTAAATTGTACTGTAAGCTTGGCATCCTCTCCGTCACCCTCGCGCCGGAAGATCACGCCTTCGCCATACTTCGGGTGGCGGACGCGGGTTCCGGTCTTTAGCCCGGTTCTGCCCGCTGGCGTAGCCACGTCCAGTTTCGGCCTCCCACTCTTGATCGCAGCTCCACCCCGCGCGCCGAAAAAACTGGCGATATTGTCGATCGAGTCGGTCTTTTTCGATTGCCCGAACTTCAGCGGACTCTTCTGCTGCTGCGGGCCACGGCTATCCGCCGCGCTCTGGTCTTCATCCTCATAGCTGTAGTGGCGCTCGCCGCCCTCGTCATCGCGACGCTTCGCATAGCGGCCTGCACCATAGCGATTGCCGCCGTAGCCTCCACCATAGCTGTTGCCAAAGCTGCCGCCATACCCCTCGCGTGCCGGCGGGCTGCCCAGATCCTCCAGCAGGTGTGCCGGGATCTCCTCTAGAAAGCGCGAGGGCAGGCTCTGCTCCGGCATGTCGTTGCCGTAGCGGCGGCGATAGCGCGCGCGCGTCATCACCAGCGTATCCATCGCGCGCGTCATGCCCACGTAGCAGAGTCGCCGCTCCTCTTCCAGTCCCGCGGGATCAGTAAGCGTGCGCGAGTGCGGAAAGAGACCTTCCTCCATACCGGTGAGGAAGACGAGCGGAAACTCGAGACCTTTCGCCGCGTGCAGGCTCATCAGCGTCACGCGCGCGTCGGCGTTGTAGGCATCCACATCGCTGACCAGCGCGGCGTGATCCAGGAAGTCGGCCAGCGTCTCGCCGCGAGCCTGTGCATCCTGCGCGGCGTTGGCGAGCTCCTTCAGATTTTCAATGCGCGAGAAGGCCTCCGGCGTGCCTTCCTCCTCCAGCGCGCGAATGTAGCCGCTGCGGTCGTTCAGAAACTTGATCAGCTCCGGCAGCGTGGCCGCATCGCCCGGCGCGCGGAAGCCTTCAACGGCTTCCACGATCGCCTCTACCTTTGCGGCGATTCCCTTCGGTACGGAACTCTTCTTCTCAGCCTTTGCTTCGAAGGGATTGAACTCCGCGGGATCAAAACCGGTCTCTTCCGCCTCGGATCTTTCTCGCGGCGCGGCCTCTGCGGACTCCGCAGAAAGATCGAAGCCGAAGTCGAAGCTGGCATCGTCTTCTGCGATGGCTGCTTCAGGTGCAACGGCGGTATCATCTGCGAGTTTTTCCGCAAAACCCGGCGCAAGCATCGCACGCGCATCGGTGATAAGCCGCACGAATCCTTCCAGCGCGGTGAGTGCACGCTGCGGCAGCAGTCTATCGGATATAGCCCGCTGCACCGCGTCCCACGAACTCATGCCGGTCTCAAGAGCGAGCCGCTCGATGGTCTCAAGCGTCGTCTTGCCGATGCCGCGGGCCGGCGTATTGATCGACCGCGCCAGCGCGACGGAGTCGTTCGGGTTCTGCACCAGTTTCAGGTAGCTGAGCATGTCCTTGATCTCAGCGCGTTCGTAGAACGAAAAGCCGCCGACCATCGTGTACTGCATGTTGTAGCGGCGCAGTGCCTCTTCCACCAGGCGCGACTGCGAGTTGGTCCGGTATAAAACGGCGCAGCGCGGCGAATCGTCGGTCTGGCCGGCCTCGCGCAAATACGTCGCGATGCGGTCGGCGACGAAGAGCGCCTCGTTCTCGCCGTCCGGCGCTTCGTAGTAGCCGATCAGCGAGCCGCCCTCGCGCGCCGTCCACAGCTCCTTGCCTTTACGCTGCAGGTTGTTGCGGACGACGGCGCTCGCCCCTTCGAGGATCACCTGCGTAGAGCGGTAGTTCTGCTCCAGGCGGATCGTCTTCGCCTCGGGAAAATCCTTTTCGAACTCGAGAATGTTCTTGATGTCCGCGCCCCGCCAGCTGTAGATGCTCTGGTCCTCATCACCGACGACACAGACGTTGTGGTGGCTGCCCGCAAGCAACTTCATCAACTCGTACTGCGGCCGGTTGGTGTCCTGGTACTCGTCGATGAGCAGGTACTTGTAGCGGCGGTTGTACTTTTCGCGCACCTCGCCCGAGGCCTTCAGCAGCCGCACCGTCTCCAGCAGAAGATCGTCAAAATCGACAGCGTTCGCCTTGGCCAGTTCCTTACGATAGGCCTCGAATATCTGCGCGATCTTCTCATCCTGCGGATTCGATGAGTTGAGGAAGTATTCCTGCGGGTCGATCATGTGGTTCTTCGCCCAACTGATCTTGCCCAGCACAATGCGCGGCTTCAGCTGCTTGTCGTCCATGCCCATCCGGCGCATCGCCTGCTTCACCACCTGCTGCTGATCCGCCTCGTCGTAGATGGCGAAGTCTTTGGTGAGACCGACGCCATTCGTACGCAGCGCCTCCACATCGCGGCGCAGCGTGCGCACGCAGAAGGAGTGGAATGTAGAAAGCACCGGCCGGACCAGCGTACTCTGTCCGATCAGCCGATCCACGCGCTCGGCCATCTCCTTGGCAGCCTTGTTGGTGAAGGTAACGGCGAGTATGGAGTCCGGCTGCACGCCCTTCACGTCGATCAGCCAGGCGATGCGGTGCGTGATCACACGCGTTTTGCCCGAGCCCGCGCCGGCCAGGATCAGCACGGGGCCGTCGACGGACTCCACGCCCTCGCGCTGCTGCGGGTTCATATCTTCTAGAAGTGGGTGCAAAAGGAAGCTCCGTAGTTTAAGTGTATCGTTTGCCGAAACGGCGAGCGCTTCGGATATCCTGATAAGACAGATGCATACGAGACAAAAGAACGTCGCCATATTCTGCGGCTCCGCAGGCGGAAACCATGATCAGCACCTCGCCGTGGCGCGGGAGATGGGCGTTGCGCTCGCCCGGCGCGGCTACGGGACCGTCTACGGCGGCGCGCAGGTAGGCATGATGGGCGCGCTCGCCGATGCTGCGCTGGCCGCCGGAGGCCAGGTGATCGGCGTCATCCCGCATGTGCTGGAGAAGGTGGAGATCACGCATCGTGGGCTGACGGAACTGCACATCGTCCCCAACATGCACGAGCGCAAGGCGCTGATCGCATCGCGCTCGGATGCGTTCATCGCGCTGCCCGGCGGGATCGGGACCTTCGAAGAGATCTTCGAGGCGATGACCTGGGCGCAGCTGCGTATCCACGCCAAGCCGTGCCTCTTTCTGAACAGCAACGGCTACTACGACAAGCTGCTGGAGTTCATGGACCACGTCAGCGCTGAGGGCATGTTCCGCGGGAAGAACCGCGGGCTGATGCTGGTGGCCAATAGCGTGGACGAGGCGCTGGCGCTGGTGGAAGATCACTGGGCGCGGCATGCAGCTTTTCCGCGCGAGGCTGGACTTTCGCTGACTTAAATTATTTTGCGGTCGCGGTGCACTCTGCGCACTGGCAGACACGGCGCAGATACTCCCACGAGTAGATGCCGCTCTCGTGACCGTCTTCCCATTTGAAGCGCACGGCGTATTTGCCGACGGGCGTGACCGTCTGCGGGCGCGCGGGTGGTTTGAACATGGGCAGAAGCTGCGCGGGCGCGGGCTTTGGCTCGCCGGGTTTGCGGCCTTCGGCTTCACGGCTCTCGTGGCAGGTGGCGCAGGGGCAGGCGTCGCGCAGCCAGGCGAAGCTCCAGGTGCTGTGGTGGCCGTCCTTCCAATCGATCTCGACGCCGGTGCCTTCGGTCTGCTTGACGCGCACCTTCGCTGGCGTCACCGTGTCAGGGTGAAGCTTGGCGTTGGTCTTTTCCGTGCGCGCTGCTTCATCGGCGCTGACGAAGCGTATGCCTTCGTGGCTCATTACTGCTCACCCTTCTTGACTGCGCGTTCGTACTCCGCGTCATACTTGATCTTCAGGATCAGGATCCAGCTGGCAAGAATAAATGTGACGAAGTTCGCTACCGCGACGGGAATGGAGTGCGCGAGGATGCCGTACGCGAGCCAGAGCGCGGTGCCGAAGGAGAAGATGCTGAACATACCGAGCGAGATGTCGCGCGCGGAACGCAGCTTGAGCACGCGGAGAAGCTGCGGCAGGAACGAGATGGTGGTGCAGATGGCCGCGGCGAATCCGATCACGTCGATGGCTGACTGTTTCATGCGTGTGCCTGCTTCCAGAAGAAGTATCCCGCTATCAAGAACGCGAAGACGGTAACGATGGGACGGAGAATGCGGTCGCTCATCTTGCGGGCGTTGTGCGCGCCCACGTAGCCGCCGATGGCGCAGGCGATCATCATCGCGGCGCAGTAGTGCCATGCCACCGCGCCGCCGATGATAAAGGAGATCACGGCCACGCCGTTGGCGACGGTGGTGGTGATGACCTTGAGCGCGTTGATCTCAGCGAGCTTCGAGACGCCGAAGAGCGAGAGCACCGTCATAGTGATGAATCCCGCGCCTGCGCCGAAGTAGCCGATATAAAAGCAGACGACCGTAAGGATCAGGCCGAGCCAGATGGGGTGCAGCGGCTTTTCTTCCTCACCAAAGCGCTCGCTGCGGCGCTGCATGGCGCGCGAGACGGGGCCGCTGATGGAGAACATGATGGCGCCGGCCAGAAAGAGCCATGGGATCAATTTAAAGAAAGCCCCCTGCGCCGTATGGAGCAGAACCCATGCGCCTGCGACGCCGCCGATCACGGCAGAGATCACGCACGGCAGGATCAGGCGGGTGTGGACGAGCGCTTCGCGGCGATAGGCCGCGATGGAGGTGAACTGCCCCGGCCAAAGCGCGACGGTGTTGGTCGCGTTGGCCTGCACCGGCGCGATGCCGGCGTGCATCAGGCTGGGGAAGACGAGAAAGCCGCCACCACCGGCGACCGAGTTGATGACGCCGCCGATGAAGGCGGCCAGCACCAGCCAGGCGTATTCAGCTCCGCGCGGAAGATGAGAGAAAAGAAGCATCACCTTTATTGTAGTGGCTCTGGCATCGGCGAAAATCCGGGTGCCCCATCTTCGCGACGGCTTTATCGTCGCTAAGGTGGGTTATCGTCGCGTAAGCGGCGACCGCTTTTAGTTCAGGACTATCTCCGGTGTCGCGGCGATGAGTTGGCGCGTGTAAGTCTCTCGTGGACGCTCGCAGACCTGAGCGCAGTCGCCGATCTCGACGAGCTTGCCGCGCTGCAGCACGGCGACACGGTCTGCGAGGTAGCGCACGAGCGGCATGGAGTGCGAGATGAAGAGATAGGTCATGCTACGGGCGCGCTGGAGCTCCTGCAGCAGATTGATGACCTGTGCGCCGACGGAGACGTCGAGTGCAGAGACGGGCTCGTCCAGCACGAGGAACTCCGGCCGCAGCGCGAGGGCGCGGGCGATGTTGATGCGCTGGCGCTGGCCGCCGGAGAACTCGTGCGGGTAGCGGCTGAGCGCGGAGTCATCGAGCCCCACTTCGCGTAACAGCCCGGCGACGCGGGTGTTGCGGTCCGGCGCGTTGGGTTCGTGGATGGCGAAGGGCTCGCCGACGATCTCGCGGACGGTCATGCGCGGGTTGAGCGCAGCGTAGGGATCCTGGAAGACGATCTGCATACGGCGGCGGAGATGACGGAGTTTTTGTGTGCCGGCGCGGAGGACGTCTTCGCCGTCAAAGTGCACGGAGCCGGAGGTGGGTTCGATGAGGCGCAGGATCATGCGGGCGACGGTGCTCTTGCCAGAGCCTGACTCGCCGACGAGGCCGAGGGTCTCGCCGCGGGCGATGTCGAAGGAGACACCGTCGACGACACGGCCGGTGCAGCCGTCGCGGGGGTAGTCCTTAACGAGATTGTTTGCTGAAACGAGAACATCCGGCATAGCAAAGATGCTAGCACTGCAAAAGCAAACGGCCCCGTCTCCGGAGCCGTTCTTTTTTGTCATTCCGGCGCAAGCCGGAATCTGCTTTTGTCTTACGCGCGAATATCAAATATCCAGGTTCTTCACATCCAGCGCGTTCTCTTCGATGAACTTCCTGCGCGACTCGACGTCTTCGCCCATGAGCGTGGTGAAGATGAGCTCAGTGGCGGCGATGTCTTCGAGCTTGACCTGCAGCAGGGTGCGCTTCTCCGGGTCCATGGTGGTCTCCCAGAGCTGCGAGCTGGTCATCTCGCCGAGGCCCTTGTAGCGCTGGACTTGGTACTCCTTGCGGCCCTGCTCGATGACGTGCTCGAAGAGCTCGCGGGCGGTCTTCTTCTCGACGGGCTCCTGGTTGGCCTTCGCGTTCTTGCCGCGCTTCTCGGGCTTGGCTTCGGCGACGGTGCCGGGCGCGGCGGCGACGTCGGCCACGCCGGTCTCGGACTCGATCTCGTCGGCCTCTTCTTCGGCGACGGCCTTGGGATCCTTCTTGGCGTACTCGATGAAGAAGGGTGGCTGCAGCTGCTCCTGGATCTGGCCGTACTTCGCCATCATCTGGCGGTACTCGGGCGAGGAGGCGAGCGCCCAGTCGATGTGGCGCTCCGAGCCCTGCGCGTCGACGAAGGTGACGGAGTAGGTCTGGTGCTCTTCGTCGAAGGCCGGCGCGGAGACTCCCTTGAACTGGTGGAGCTTGATCATCTTCTCCAGCTCGGCGTGGAGCTTTTTGATCTTGGGCGGCGGCGCGCCGGGCTTGCCCTGGAAGTCCTCGCGCTTGATGAGCTCGAGGCGGCAGAGCAGCGTGGAGACATCGTCGTTGCGGAGGCGCTTGTCGACCTTCTCGTAGAAGCCGAGGAACTCGTTGAGCTGACCCATGAACTTGGTGAGCGCGGCGCCTTCGATCTTGGCGGCATTCTCGCCGTAGCGGACGACCATGCCATCGGACGCGCGCTTGACCATGACCTTCACAAACTCGCGATCGTCCTTGATGTATTGCTCGAACTTGCCCTTCTTGATGCGATAGAGCGGCGGCTGCGCGATGAAGACGTGGCCGCGCTTGATCAACTCCGTCATGTGGCGGAAGAAGAAGGTGAGCAGGAGTGTGCGGATGTGCGAACCGTCGACGTCGGCGTCGGTCATCAGGATGAGCTTGCCGTAACGGAGCTTGGCGGGATCGAAGTCATCTTTACCGATGCCAGCGCCGAGCGCGGTGATCATGGCGCGGATCTCTTCGTGGCCGAGCATCTTGTCGTAACGGGCCTTCTCGACGTTGAGGATCTTGCCCTTCAGCGGCAGGATGGCCTGGTAGCGGCGATCGCGGCCCTGCTTGGCGGTGCCGCCGGCCGATTCACCCTCGACGAGGTAGAGCTCGCAGCGCTCAGGAGCGCGCTCAGAGCAGTCGGCGAGCTTGCCGGGCAGACCGCCGCCGTCGAGTGCGCCTTTGCGGCGGGTGAGGTCGCGGGCCTTGCGCGCGGCCTCGCGGGCGCGGGCGGCTTCGATCGCCTTATTGATGATCTTGCGGGCGACGGGCGGGTTCTGCTCCAGGAAGGCGCCGAGGCGCTCGTTGACGACCTGCTGCACGAGACCGGAGATGTCGGAGTTGAGCTTGCCCTTGGTCTGGCCTTCGAACTGCGGCTGCGGCAGCTTCACGCTGACCACGGCGACGAGACCCTCGCGGACGTCATCGCCGGAGAGGTTCTCCTTCACATCCTTGAAGAGACCGAGCGACTGGCCGGCAGCGTTGACGGTGCGGGTGAGCGCGGTGCGGAAGCCGGAGAGATGCGTGCCACCGTCGACGGTGTTGATGTTGTTGGCGAAGCTGAAGACATTCTCGGAGTAGCCGTCGTTGTACTGGAGCGAGATCTCCATGACGACGGTGTCGCGCTCGGCTTCGATGTAGATGGGTTTGTCGTGCAGGACGGCTTTGCCCTTGTTGAGGTGCTTGATGAACTCGGCGATGCCGCCGGCGTACTTGAACTCCTGGCGTTTGGCCTCGCCGGTCTTGGGATCGGTGACGCGCTCGTCGGTGAGGGTGATCTCCAGGCCTTTGTTGAGGTAGGCGAGCTGGCGCAGGCGCTGCGAGAGGGTGTCGCCGTTGTACTCGGTGATGGTGAAGATGCTCTTGTCGGGCAGAAAATGGATCTTCGTCCCGCGCTTCTTGCTGGTGCCGGTCTGCTTGAGCTCACTGATGGGCGCGCCCTTGGAGTAGTCCTGCTCGTAGGTGTGGCCGTCGCGCCAGATCTCAACGTCGAACTCTTCGGCGAGCGCGTTCACGCAGCTCACACCGACGCCGTGAAGACCGCCGGAGACCTTGTAGTTGGAGGCGTCAAACTTGCCGCCAGCGTGGAGCTTGGTGAGGACGACCTGCACGGCGGGCATGCGCTCGCCGGTGGGGGTGTCCATGATGTCGACAGGGATGCCGCGGCCATCATCGACGACGGTGATCGAGTTGTCAAGATGGATGGTGACGTCGACGCGTGTGGCGTAGCCGGCAAGAACTTCGTCAACCGAGTTGTCGACCACCTCGTAGACGAGGTGATGCAGGCCCTGCTCGCCCGTGGAGCCGATGTACATAGCGGGGCGAAGCCGCACGGCTTCGAGGCCTTCCAGAATTTTGATGTTGTCGCCGGTATAAGAACCCTTGGCGGAGACTTTGCCCTTCAATGGCTCGTCGTTCTTCGATACATCAGTTGCGTCCAGAACTGCGGTGTCGGAAGGTGCTGTCTCTTTCGCTGCCATGAAGCTCCAGTAAGGCTCAAAACCAATTCGAAAATTCGACCGTCGCAGAGCGCGTAAGCTGCACAAAATGCAGTGCTACGACACGCTGCATACGGGACCTTTTCGTAGTTCAATTTTACCACTAAAACAAGGTGGATTTAAGCGTGAAAAAGCCCTCCAAAAGGAGGGCTTTTGAACCAAAAAAAGTACCTTTTTAGGCGCTGGCTTCGGCTGCAATCGGATCCACGGCCACGAAGCGTCCGGTGCGGCCACGGTCCACGAAGCGAACCACGCCGTCGACCTTGGCGAAGAGGGTGTCATCCTTGCCACGGCCGACGTTCAGGCCGGCCTTCAGCGGGGTTCCGCGCTGGCGGACGATGATGGAGCCGCCGGTGACGGTCTGGCCGCCGAATACCTTCACGCCGAGCCGCTGGGCGTTAGAATCGCGACCGTTTTTGGAGCTGCCTAAGCCTTTTTTATGTGCCATTGCTATGTCCTCGGCTGCGTTTCAGGCGCAGCATTCTAAATCTCTAAATCTGAATTTTTACGCCTTTAGGCTTTTGCCGCCAACGAGAATCTCGTTGATCTTGACCTGCACAAATGCCTGGCGGTGGCCCTGCATCTTCTTGTACTGCTTCTTGCGCTTGTAGTGGAAGACGAGGATCTTGTCGCCGCGGCCTTCGCCGACGACGGAGGCGGTGACCTTCGCGCCCTTCAGGTCCTGCTCAAACTTGCCTTCGGAGCCGGAGACGGCAACGACATCGGAGAACTCGATATTGCCGCTCTCCTGGCCGGTCTTTTCGATCTTAACTACGTCGCCCGGAGCCACGCGATACTGCTTACCACCTGTGCGAATCACTGCGTACATACAACCTCCAGCGCTTTGAGGGCGCGAAAAACCACGGCCTGCGCGCAAAAATCTATTCAAACTGAGTCGGGGCTAATACCAGATGGCGCCTACGGCACGCCTCGGAGCTAAACCCGAAGCGCAACTCCCGCGTCTCCGGTCCAGCTGATGTATCGCCAAACTTAAAAAGTGTAGCGTTTTCCGGTCTTTTGGTCAATTCTGTCGGTTGGGGGCTTGGTACCATTCCCTGTATGAAGAACCCTTACGCAAAGTATCTCGGTGGCCGCGATCCCCTCGCCGTAATGGCCGCAACTCCGGGCGCGCTCTACAACCTGCTCTCGCCGCTGCTCGCGAACGCGGCAGACGGCCACGTAAACCAGCAGCCCGCGCCGGGCAAGTGGAGTATCCGCGAGATCCTGGTGCATCTGGCCGACTGCGAGATTGCCGTCGGCTTTCGCATGCGCCAGTCTCTGGCAGAGACAGATCACGTGATGCAGCCCTTCGATCAGGAGCTTTGGGCCGAGCGCTATGCGGCCTATGACGCACCCACTGCGCTGGCTACGTTCGTTGCGCTGAGAAACTGGAACATGCTCTTTCTCAAGACGGTGCAGCCGCAGGACCTGGGCAGGGTTGTGAGCCATCCGGAGCGTGGGACCGGAAGCTTCCGCATCCTGCTCGAAACTATCGGCGGGCATGACCTGAACCATCTGCAGCAGATGGAACGGCTTGTGCAGGCCGGACCGGCCACATAGGCCAAAAGATTGCGCCAATCGTGGAATATCGGGTATTCTAGAGACTCAGCAGCAAGCCTGTGTGCCGTCTCTCTGGCGGAATCGGGCGAAAAGCGAGTTTGAGTCCTTAGCGGATTCCTCTCCCACTGCGCAAATTTACAACGGAACCGGAGCAACGTCATGGCACAGGTATGCGATCTTTGCGGCAAAGGCCCGCAGTTCGGTAACAACATCTCGCACGCGAACAACACCACGCGCCGCCGCTGGAATGTGAACCTGCAGCCGGTGAAGTCGTCGGTGAACGGCGTGAACAAGCGCATCCGCGTCTGCACCACCTGCATCAAGGGCGGCAAGGTTGTGAAGGCGCCGGTCCGCGTGGCGCATAAGGCTGTCGCAGCCAAGGCATAAGTCAACAAGTTTCACAACGTAAAAGCCCTGCACATTGTGCAGGGCTTTTGTTTCTGTTGCAGAAGATTTTTATTTCTTCTCAAACTCCAGCGAAGCCGAGTTGATGCAGTAGCGCATGCCGGTCGGTCGCGGCCCATCGGGAAAGACGTGGCCCAGGTGCGCGCCGCAGTTGGCGCAGGTCACTTCGACGCGGCGCATGCCGTGAGCGGTGTCCTCGTGGGCGGCGATTGCGTCTGCCGAGACCGGCAGCCAGAAGCTGGGCCAGCCGCTGCCGGAGTCGAACTTCTTGTCGGATGTGAAGAGTTCGGCGTTGCAGCCGGCGCAGCGGTAGATGCCGTCGTCGTACATTTTGTTCAGCTTGCCGGAGAACGGCGGCTCGGTTCCCTTCTCGCGCATGACGTGGAACTGCTCGGGCGAGAGCAGCTCGCGCCACTCGGCTTCGGTCTTTTTTACAGGGGGTGCGTCGTTCACTGCGGGTACTTTTGTCTCGTCAGCCATGTGTGCCTCTCCTGCGGATTCGATGCTTAGATCTTTGCGATGACTTCGATCTCTACGAGCGCATCCTTCGGCAGAGCCGCCACCTGCACGGTCGAACGCGCGGGGGCGACAACGCCTGCGGGAGCGAGATACTTCGCATAGATCGCGTTCATCGCGGCAAAATCTTTCAGGTCCTTCAAAAAGACGGTGGTCTTGATGACGTGCTCCATGCCCAGCCCTGCAGCGCGCAGCACGTGCTTCAGGTTTTCGAGCACCTGCATGGTCTGCGCCTCGATGCCGCCATCGACGAGATGGCCGGTCGCGGGGTCAAGCCCAATCTGGCCGGAGGTGTAGACAAAGTTACCGCTATGAACGGCCTGCGAGTACGGGCCGATGGCGGCAGGCGCGCTGGTGGTGGCGATTACCATCTTGCACTTGTCGATATGCATGGTGTTCTCCTTGCGATTCATTAATCCTGGGATGTACGGCGTACCGTGACGAAGATACCTTCGGGCAGTTCGCCTTCGAGGAGATGGACGACGCCGCCTTTGACGAATCCCTTGATTGGCTTCTCGTCGGCCTTCGGGTATGGGGTTGCCGTGGTTTTTTTGCCCATGCCGCGATCCATAGCGAGGTTGGCGAGGCGGTCCGCATGCTTGTTCTTGGCGCGAAGAGCGTGCTCGATCTGGAAGCCTTCGAGCTTCGCGATTCTGCGCCTGGCCTCATCGAAGAGCGGGCGCAGGTCGGGGCTGGCGACCTTGTACTTGCCCTGGATCTGCTTGACCATCAGTTCGGAGTCGGAGACGACGCGCAGGCGTGGGTGCCCATTTTGCAGTGCAAAGTCGAGTGCCGCGAGCAGGCCGGAGTATTCGGCTACGTTATTGGTTTTGAAGCCGATAAATTCGCTGAGTTCGGCGAGGACCATGCCTTCGTGGCTCTGGACGTAGACGCCGAAGCCGGCGGGACCGGGGTTGCCGCGGGCGCCGCCATCGCAGTGGGCGGAGATCCAGTCGCCTGAGGTTTCCGGCGCGGCGAAGAGTCCGGATTGGGGCTTGCGCGAAGTGGGCATGGAGACAGCAGTGTACCGGAATCCGGGGGTAAAGCTCACCATGTGATTTTCAGTCGAAAACGCTCACCTTTGGCGGGTAAGGCCGTCTTTCTAAGTGAACATGTTCTGAGTTCCCGACGGGGAGTTCTTTGATGACTGAAGCAGAGGTTTTGCAGCTTGCCACAACTGGCATGTCTGGCCGCATGCGCGCGCAAGCCACGGCTGCCGTTTCAACGGTAGAATCGACCCCAGCTATGGGGAACCGGGCAGCAGTGGACCGCATGACGGGCGTGAAGAAGTCTCAGCAGTTACTGAACGAGCGTGCCCAGCAGCGGGTGGAGGACGCGGAGTTCATCCGCGAGGCGCAGAAGGGTTCACGCGCCGCCTTCGACACCCTGGTCCGGCGGTATGACCAGCCGGTGCTGCGGCTCGCGCTGCACATGCTCGGCTCGGAGCAGGATGCACAGGATGTGCACCAGGAGGCCTTCATCAAGGCCTACCGGCACCTGAACAACTTCCGCTTCGAGTGCTCGTTCTACACGTGGATGTACCGCATCGTGACGAACCTTTGTCTCGATCAGCTCCGGCGGAGGAAGTCGCGGCGCGAGGACTCGTCCACGATGATCGACGCGAGCGGCGAGGAGCACGACATGCTCGCGAACATCTCCGACGACCGGGCGATGGCGAACCCGGCGAAGGAGCTGGAGCGGAAGCAGATGGCGGCGTGCATCGCCGAGGCGCTGGATACGCTGACGCCGCGGGAACGGATGGTCTTTGAGTTGAAGCATTACCAGGGTCTTCGCCTGAGGACGATCGGCGAGATGTTAAGCACGACGGAGGAGACAGCGAAGAACACGCTCTTCCGCGCAACACGCAAGTTGAGAGCAAAGCTGGCGGTGGTACGAACTTAAATTTTTGCACCCACTACAACGAGAGGGCGCAAAGCCCCCGCGAAACAGGATAGTTATTCAGGCAGGCAAGAGGTACGCAGATGAAATGTGAAGTGGCACAAGCAAAGATCGTTCTCTACGCCTACGGCGAGCTTGAGGACGAGTTCACCCCAGAGCTGGAGCGCCACCTGGCCGAGTGCGAGATATGCCGGCAGGAGCTGCACGGTGTGCAGGCGATGCAGAATGCGATGTTCCTCTCGCCCGTGCTGGAGCCCTCGCCGAACCTGGTGGCCCGCGCCCGCGTTGCTCTGGATGAAGCTTTAGACACGCTACCGGCCCGCAGCTTCGGCAGCCGCATCATGGGTACGTGGTTCGGCTGGGTGCGCACCGCGCCTGTGCTGGCGGCGCTGCTGGTGGGCGTAAGCTTTCTCGGCGGCGGCTTCGCGGCACGCTACCAGGATGCGCATATGCCCCGGCCGAAGCAGGCGGTCATTCTCTCCAGCGCGCAGAGCGGCGCGGTGACCTCGGTCAGCGGTATCGTGCAGACGCCGGACTCCGACCTGGTGCAGGTGAGCTACAACCGCCTAGTGCCGGAGACGATCCAGGGCACCATGGACGATCCGCAGATCAAACAACTGCTGATGCTCGCCACCCAGAACCGCACGGACAGCGACGTGCGTGAAAACTCCGTGAGCATGCTGGCCGACAAGTGCAAGGCCGGCGACTGCGATACCAGCATGGACGGCGCGGCCGTGCGCAAGGCGCTGATGGTCTCTCTGCGCTACGACAAGAGTCCGGCGGTGCGGATGAAGGCGCTCGAAGGTCTGCAGCCGTATGTGTCGAACGACAGCAATGTGCGCGACGCCGTGCTGGAGACGCTGATGAACGATTCGAGCGCCAATGTGCGCGAGGCCGCCATCAACCTGCTGCAACCGGTGCAGGCGGACTCCAGCGTACGCGAGGTGATGCACACCGTCTCCACGCAGGACCAGAATCCCTACATCCGCAATGCATCGCGCACGTATCTGCAGCAGGTCTCGGACATTCAGTGAGGAAGCGTTCCGCAATCACGGGCATGGTCGCGCTGGCGCTGGCTGCCTTCGCGTTGAAGTCGGCTGCCGCGCCCTCCACCCATGTCTTTGCCGGCACTGGCATTGAGGCAGCGATACCGCACACCGTCACGCAGGGCTATCTCGGCGTGGACATTCGCGACATCACCGACGATCGCGCCAAGGCCCTGAAGCTGAAAGAAGTGCGCGGCGCGGAGATCTGCATGATCGACCACGACGGCCCCGCGATCAAGGCCGGCCTGCGCGAAGGCGACGTCATCCTCGCCATGAACGGTGAACCCATTGAAGGCGAGGCCCAGCTGCGCCGCATGTTGCAGGAGACACCCGCCGGCCGCACCGTCAGCTTCGTCTACAGCCGCGACGGCCAGGAGCAGACCATCTCCGTTCAGCTCGGCGACCGTGAAGAAGTAGAGCGCCGCGCGTGGGAGCAGCACTTCGCCGTGCCGGAGCCGAGCGGAGAGGATGCAAGCATTCCTGATCCGATGGATGACGCAGACTCCGACCCAACGCCTGCCGATCCACCGCAAAGCTATCCGGGATTTGGGTTTGTCGGGCCGCCTACGCTGAGCGGCACCTACACCGGCGCGGTACTCGACGCGCTGGGGCCGCAGCTGGCGGAGTTCTTCGGCGCACAGCCGGGAACGGGGCTGCTTATCAAGAGCATCGACGCTGACAGCCCAGCGGCTCGCGCCGGCCTGCGCGCCGGCGATGTGGTGGTGAAGCTGAATGGACAGCCGGCCTCCGCGCGAACCGACTGGCTGCGTGCCCTACAGAACAGCAACGGCAAGCCCATCGCGGTTACCATCCTGCGCGACAAGCACGAGCAGACACTTATGATGGCGGCAGGCGCA
>DATMLK010000134.1:0-13795 GCA_035570215.1 Acidobacteriaceae bacterium | reverse complement strand
GAAGCCGGGCACGCTCGTCATTCTCGACGCTACGCTCGATGGCCGCAAGAACCTCATCGCCGGTGCGAATAAGGACGAGCATCACCTGCGCAACGTGACACCAACGCGCGATTTCAAGCCGACGCTGACCGCCGACGTCCGCAACATCAACGAAGGCGAACCCTGCCCGAACTGCGGTGCGGCGCTCAAGCTGGGCAAAGCCGTCGAGATCGGCCACATCTTCAAGCTCGGTTACAAGTATTCGAAGTCGATGGGCGCGAGCGTGCTGGACAAGGACGGCAAAGAGGTCACGCCGATCATGGGCAGCTACGGCATCGGCATCGAACGCATCCTCACCGCCGCGATCGAGCAATCCGCCGCGCAGGAGACAGACCCGAAGGCGATCGGCAATAGCATGACGCTTCCGGCTTCCATCGCTCCCTTCCAGGTCGTCGTCACGGTGACGAACACGGCCGAAGCGCCGCTCGCCGAGGCCGGCGAGAGCATCGCCGCGCAGCTGGAGGCTCTCGGCATCGACGTTCTACTGGATGACCGCGACGAGCGTGCGGGCGTGAAGTTCAAGGACGCCGACCTCGTCGGTATTCCCTACCGCATCAACGTTGGGAAAAAACTGGCCGAAGGTAAAGTCGAACTCGTGAACCGCATCGCGAAGTCGAGCGAAGATGTTGCGCTCGACGATGTGGCCGGTGCGGTGACTTCCCTGCTGGCGAACGTCTAATAGTTTTAAGAACAGAAACAGCAAGCAAGGACACCGCGTGGCACTGAAGGTCAAACTCGCCAACCGCACCAACAACGCTCCGCAGCCTCACGACAGCTTCGGCAAGCGCGTGCTGCGCGCTGCTCTGCTCTGCGCGCTCTTCGGTCTGCTGATCTTCTCCGCGCTCTTCGGCTATTACTACTACAAGTACCAGGGCATCGTGGACGAGCGCATGAATTCGCCCATCTTCGCCAGCACGGCGCAGATCTATGCCGCGCCGTACGAGGTACGCACCGGGCAGAAGCTCACCGCCGCGGCCATCGCGCAGGAGCTGCGCACCGCCGGATACGCCAGCAGCGGCCAGGGCGGCAACATACAGCTCGGCAACTTCCAGCTGCGCGGCGATACCATCCTGGTCAAGCCCGGCCCGCAGAGCTATCACTCGACGGATGGTGCCACCATCAACACCACCGGCGGCACGGTCGTCAGCATCACCGCGGAGAACGGCGTTCCGCTGAGCGCCTACGAACTGGAGCCTCAGCTCATCACCGGGCTTTCCACCGACAAGGACCGCATCAAGCGCCGCCTGGTGACCTACGACGAGATCCCCGCGCACATGGTGCAGGCCGTGCTCGCGATCGAAGACCGCCGCTTCTTCGAGCACGGCGGCGTGAACTACTACCGCATGGCCGAAGCGATGGTGACCGACGTAGTGATGCACAAAAAGGTCGAGGGCGGCTCCACGCTGACCATGCAACTCGCCCGCGGACTCTTTCTCTCGCCGGAAAAGGCCTACAAGCGCAAGCTGATCGAGATCATGATCACCTTCCAGCTCGAGGCGCGCTTCAACAAGCAGCAGATCTTCGAGATGTACGCGAACGAGATCAACCTTGGCCAGCGCGGCAGCTTCGCCATCAACGGCTTCGGCGAAGCGGCGCAGGCCTTCTTCGGCAAAGACCTGAAGCAGCTCGACCTGGCCGAGTGCGCCACGCTCGCCGGCATGATCCAGAGCCCCAACAAGCTGAACCCCTACCGCCATCCTGACCGCGTGATGGAGCGCCGCAACCTGGTGCTGGACGGCATGGTGGAGACCGGCGCCATCTCGCAGCTGGAGGCCGACCGCGCCAAGGCCGAGCCGCTGCGGCTCGCGCCGCCGAACGTGGATGCGAGCGAAGCGCCCTACTTCGTAGACCTGGTGCATGACCAGCTCATGCAGAAGCTCGGCGACCGCGACATCAATCGCGAGGGCCTGCGCATCTACACCTCGCTTGATCCCGATCTGCAGCGCATGGCCAGCGACGCCATGGAAGAGGGCATGAAGAATGTGGACGCTCTGGTGATGGCCAAGCACACCCATCGCACCAAATACGGCATGAGCGTGGATCCCAACGTCGTACTGCCGCAGGTCGCGCTCATCGCGCTCAATCCACACACTGGCCAGGTGCTCGCTCTGGTCGGCGGACGCAACTACGGCACCAGCCAGCTTAATCACGCGGTCGCGAGCCGTCCCACGGGCTCCATCTTCAAGCCGTTCGTCTATGCCGCGGCCTACAACACCAGCCTGAACGGCATGTCGCTCGGCGGCAACGGCACCTTCACCGCCGTCACCCAGCTGAACGACGATCCGCAGAACTTCGGCACCGCCGACGCTCCCTATAGCCCCGGCAACTTTGTGAAGGGTGAATACCCCGGCATGGTCACCGCTGCCGAGGCCATCGCCCACTCGCTCAACATCGCCACCATCTCTCTCGCGCAGATGGTCGGCTATGATGCTGTCGCTCAGCTCGGTCGCGACTCGGGCGTGCTCACGGCACGCGCGACACCCTCCGTCGCCATCGGTGCCTACGACGCCACGCCGCTGGACATGGCGGGCGCGTACACCGTCTTCGCCAATAACGGCGTGCATCTCGACCCCTGGCTGCTTGCCTCCGTGCGCAACGCGAACGGCGATGTGGTCAGCGACTTTGCGCCCGAGGCGCGGCAGGTGCTGGACCCGCGCGCCGCCTACCTGACCACGAGCCTGCTGGAGGGCGTGATGGCCCGCGGCACCGCATCGGTCGTCCGCGGCATGGGCTTTACTGCTCCGGCCGCCGGCAAGACCGGCACTGATCACGACGCCTGGTTCGCCGGCTACACCACCAACCTGATCTGCATCGTCTGGGTCGGCAACGACGACTATACCGACATCAAGCTCCAGGGCGCAGACGCCGCCGCGCCTATCTGGGCCGCGTTCATGAAGCGCGCCGTCACCCTGCCGCAGTACTCTGACGTGCATGAGTTTGTGCCGCCAGACGGCATACACGTGGTGCGGCTGGATAAGACAACGAACCTGCTCGCCAACGCGACCTGCCCGGACGACTACGACGCCGCCTTCCTCGACGGCACCGCGCCGAACAACTACTGCAGCCAGATGGGGGACGCAACCGACAATCGCAACGTGGTGCAGAAGCTGCTCGGACTCGGCGAAAAGCCCGACGAGGCGCAACCGGCCGATCCCAACGCACCGAAGAAGAAGGGCCTGCTGCAGAAGCTCTTCGGCGGCGGCGATAAGACAGACAAGACGCAGGCTCCGCCGCCGCAATAGAACTGCGCTTGCCAATAGCCCATCGCGCCAGATAGCCTTTCTTTATCGCAGGGACGAACGTCTCTGCGCTATTTCATTTAAGGGTATGAAAAGGAATCGCTGGGAATCACTGATGCCACTGACACCCAAGGCGGAAGAGAAAGAGACGATCTACACCATGGACCTGCTGCGCAAGAAGCGCGACGGCCATGCACTGACGAAGCGCGAGATGCAGCACCTCGTGCACTCGGTTACAACCGGGACGATCTCGACCGCGCAGATCGGCGCGTTCCTGATGGCGGTCTACCTGCGCGGGCTCACTGGCGACGAGCTGCACGCGCTGACGAACGCCATGCGTTTTTCGGGCGAGGTATTCGACTCGAGGCCGCTGGGCAAGTTCACCGTGGACAAACACTCCACCGGCGGCGTGGGCGACAAGACCTCGCTGCTTATCGCTCCCATCGCCGCCGCCGCAGGCCTTGCCGTGCCGATGATCAGTGGACGGTCTTTGGGTCATACAGGTGGGACTTTAGACAAGCTGGAGACCATACCCGGCTTCAACTCGCAGCTCTCGATGAAGGAGTTCTTTGATGTCATTCAGAAGTGCGGAGCGTCACTGATCGGCCAGACGAAGACGCTCGTCCCCGCCGACCGCATCCTCTACTCGCTGCGCGACCATACCAGCACGGTCGAATCGCCGAACCTGATCACCGCTTCCATCATGAGCAAGAAGCTGGCTGAAGGACTCGACGGCCTGGTGCTGGATGTGAAGACCGGCAGCGGCGCGTTCATGAGCAAGTTCGAAGACGCCGAACACCTCGCGCGGCTGATGGTAGGCACGGGCGAAGCGGCAGGTACACGCACCGCCGCGCTTTTGACGAGTATGGACGAGCCGCTCGGGCGTTTTTCCGGCAACTGGATCGAGGTCTGGGAGTGCGTGGACATCATGAAGAACATCCGCCACGCCATGAGCGCCGACCTGATCCAGCTCTCGCTGCTGCTCTCCGGCTGGATGCTCTGCCTCGGCGGCAAAGCGGAGACACCGGAAGACGGCGTAAAGTTGGCCGACGAGCTATTGACCAATGGTTCAGCCTACAAAAAGTGGCTCGAGATCGTGGCGCTGCAGGGTGGCGACACCACCGTCTTCGAAAACCCCGCCGCCTTCCATAAACCCAAAGCGACCCGCGTGCTGAAGGCATGGCGCAGCGGCTACCTGGGCTGCATGGACTGCCGCCAGGTCGGCTGGGCGGTGCAGCGGCTGGGCGCAGGCCGCGAGAAGGTGGGCGATCCCGTCGCCGCGCATGCCGGCATCGAGATGCACGCCAAGATCGGCGCAAGACTGAACGAAGGCGACGCCCTCTGTACGCTCTTTGCTGAAGATGAAAGGTTGCTGGATGGCGCAGAGCAGCTCCTGCGGCCAGCTATTCAGATCGATGACACGCGCCCCGTGCCCAGCCCGCTGGTGCGCATGGTGATCACCGCAAAGGACATCAGGAATTAGAGTAGCGATGGTCTTCTTCTCCGAATACGAACCACCGCTTTATATTTCCCTGTTGCCCGCTGGCAGCAATCCGTTACACTGCACACTTCACGACCCTTCTCTGCACCTGCTGTAAGGAGACCGCCCTTGGGACGCTTTACCGGACTGCTCGGACTCGCCACTATGCTCATCGTGGCCTACTCGCTCTCCACCAACCGCCGGGCTATTCGCTGGAGAACTGTGCTGTGGGGATTGGGATTGCAGCTCATCTTCGCGTTCCTCGTCATCAAATGGCCCTACGGCCAGATCGCGCTCCACGCCGCCTCGCAGGCGGTCACGTCCATGCTGGGCCATGCGGCCGACGGCTCCACCATGGTCTTCGGCCGCATCGGCACGCCGGGCGATCCCATCTCGACCTTCGCCTTCTCCGTGTTGCCCACCATTATCTTCGTCTCGGCATTCTTCGCCCTGCTCTATCACATCGGCGTGATGCAGCAGATCATCAAGGCCGTCGCATGGATCATGCAGCGGACGATGGGCACCTCAGGAGCCGAGAGCACCAACGTCGCCGCCAGCATCTTCATGGGCCAGACGGAAGCGCCGCTCACCATACGCCCGTTCCTGAACGGCGCGACCCTCTCTGAACTGATGACCATCATGACCAGCGGCATGGCGCACGTGTCAGGCGGCATCATGGCGGCGTACATCAGCTTCGGCATCCGCGCGCAGGACCTGCTCTCCGCCGTCATCATGACCGCGCCGGGCACCATCCTGATCGCCAAGATGCTCGTGCCGGAGACCGAGGTCCCCGCCACCGCCGGCACCGTGCGCATGCCGCCGGGCGATCAGCACAAAGAGGACAACTTCATCGCCGCCATCGTACGCGGCACCATCGACGGCGGTCAGCTCGCGTTCAACGTGGCCATCATGCTACTCAGCTTCCTCGCGCTCGTCGGCCTGATCAACGGCGTGATGGGCAGCATCAGTGACTGGGCATGGATGCATCATATGCGCTTCCCGCACTCGCTCAACGCCATCCTCGGCTTCTTCGGCGCGCCGGTTGCATGGCTCATCGGCATTCCGTGGAAGGAAGCGCCGATCGTCGGCAACCTGCTGGGGACGCGCGCCGTGCTGAATGAGTTCGTGGCCTACACGCAGCTCGGCCTGCTCAAGAGCACGCTCAGCTCGCGCACCTTCTCCATCGCAACCTTTGCACTCTGCGGCTTCGCCAACCTTGGCTCTATCGGTATGCAGATCGGCGGCATCGGCGCACTCGCTCCCGAACGCCGCAGCGACCTGGCCAAGCTGGGCCTGCGCGCCATGCTCGCCGGGACGATGGCGAACCTGATGTCGGCCTCGATCGTGAGCATGCTGATCAAATAACAAAGATTGACAATTTTTGTTATTATTTCGGTATCAGGAGGTATTGTATGAACGTCTCTTTAACACCGGAACTTGAGAAGTTTGTTGAGGATACGGTCGCCACGGGCCGGTATGGCTCCGCTTCAGAGGTTGTTCGCGCCGCGCTGCGCTCGCTGGAGCAGGAGCAGCAATGGATTGCCTACGCTAGAAAGAAGATCGAAATTGGATTGCAGCAGGCCGCTGAGGGGAAATTTATCAGCGAAGAGGAGTTTCTCGCACACATTGCCGAGCGTAGAAAGACTCTGAGTGCGCGCAAGAAGACCGCATGAAGCTCTACCACCTTGTTCCCGAAGCAGAAGAAGACCTCATACGGGAATATGAATACGTCTATCTTCAGAATCCACCTGCGGCTGAGCGGCTGGTTGAACAATTCACGCACGCGTTTCGGCATTTAGGCGGCTGGCCCGAATCTGGGCGCTTGCGTCCAGACCTGTCAAACGCAGAAAATCCAGTACGTTCGTGGATCGCAGAAAAGTATCTGATTCTCTACGACGCCCAAAGTACGCCGCTCCGCATCCTCGCTATACTTCATGGCGCACAGGATATTAACCGTATCTTCAAAGAACGCTATCTCACGGAATAACCTATGAGCCAGCTTTACGCCAACGCCCAGATCGCCGCAGACCACATCCGCAAGCATTACGCGACAACCCCGCGCATCGGCATCATCCTCGGCTCGGGTCTCGGCGGCTTCGCCTCGCAGGTGAAGGACGCCGTCATAATCCCCTACGCCGATATCCCCGGCTTCCCGCAGTCCACCGTCGCCGGACACAGCGGCAAGCTCGTACTGGGCACGCTGCGCGGCATCCCCGTCGCCGTGATGCAGGGACGCGTACACGCGTATGAAGGCTATGCCATGGACGCCGTCACCTTCCCCATGCGTGTGCTGGGAACGCTCGGCGTAAAGGAACTCATCGTCACCAACGCGGCCGGCGGCGTCAACACGCGCTACGCCCAGGGCTCGCTGGTCTGCATCAGCGACCACATCAACCTCACCGGAACCAACGCCGCGCTTGGCCCGAACGAGCCGCGCTGGGGCGAACGCTTCTTTGATATGAGCACCGCCTACTCGCCGCGCCTGCGTAAGCTTGCCATAGCGGAAGCCGCTCTCCAGGGATTCACGCTTCCTGAAGGCGTCTACCTCGCCGTGCTTGGCCCAAGTTACGAGACCGCCGCCGAGATCCGCGCCTTCCGCACCCTCGGCGCCGATCTGGTCGGCATGTCCACCGTGCATGAGGTGATCGTGGCGCGGCACATGGGGATCGAAGTGCTCGGCATCTCGCTGGTGACGAACATGGCCGCAGGCGTGCTGGACGAGGCCATCAACCACGAAGAGGTGATGGAAACCGGCAAGCGCGTGGAGAAACAATTCACCGAACTGCTCGCATCCCTCGTTCCCCAGATCGCTGTAGACGATGCTCTGGAGACGCCGGCCCAGTGACCTCCGCGCTGTCAAACGGAAACCAGCCTCCGCGTGAGATGCAGCGGCCGGTAGTGCTCGGCATCGGCGGCTGCTCCGGCTCCGGCAAGACCACGCTGGCGCGCGAGCTTGCGGCGCAGTTGGACGCGACGCTCTTCCCGCTCGACTTTTACTACCGCGACCTCGCGCATCTCACGCCCGATCAGCGCAAGCAGGTGAACTTCGACCATCCCGACTCGCTGGAAAGCGAACTGCTGATCGAGCATGTAGCCGGCCTGGCGCAGGGCCGCGGCATCGACCGTCCCATCTACGACTTCTCCGCCCACACCCGCGTCCCCGGCAAGGCAGAACGCATCGTTCCCGGTGCCGTCGTCATCGTGGAGGGCATCTTCGCGCTGCACTACGACGAGCTGCGCGCGCACTACGACTTCAGCATCTATGTGGAATGTCCGGAGGAGCTCTGCTTCACGCGTAGGCTTGCGCGCGACGTGGCCGAGCGCGGCCGCACACCCGAGTCCGTGAAGGAGCAGTATGAGGCGACGGCGAAACCGATGGCACGGCAGTTCGTGATCCCCTCGGCCAAACACGCCACACTCACCGTGGACGCCACCGGCTCGCTCGACTGGTCGGTCGAACAGGTCTTCCAGTGTCTGCAGACGTATGGCCTGCTACCGGTACCGCGGCCATGAACCGTCCTCTGGAAGAAATGCCCGAACATTCTGAGCACCACTCGCTGCTCTACCGCAGGATCGCTCTGCCGCTGCTGGCCCTGCTGCGCATGGGCACGACACCGGAGAAGCTGGCATGGTCGCTCGCCGCTGGCGTGGCGGCGGGGATCTGCCCGCTGCCTGGGTCCACGACCATCTTCTGCTTCGCGTTCATCCTTCTCTTTCGCCTGAATCTGGTCGCCGGCCAGATCGCCAACCACTCGATGTATCCCGCGCAGATCGCCCTGATGTTTCCCTTCATCCGCGCCGGTGAATATCTCTTTCATACCGGGCCATTGCCCATCGCCATCAAGGATGTTCTGCCCATGGCGCGCACCGCGCCGTATGCGACGGTCAGGCTGCTCTGGCTGTGGGAGTGGCATGCGATGGTCGCATGGGCGATCGTCTGCGCGGTGCTGACGCCGTTGCTGGCGCTCGCGCTCACACCGGTACTGCGGCACACGATGGCGTATCGCGAAAGACAAAAGCAAAAACTTACCACGGATTAAACTTTTAAAGTCTTATCCGTGCAAATCCGTTATTTCTGTATTTAATCCGTGGTAAGTCTTTACTTCGCTGTCTCGGGCGGCCGCGGCACACTCGCATTGGGGTTGACGTAGACACGTACCGGCTGGGCCGACTGCACCCAGGCGGCCACGATCATGTCGCGCAGCTGCGCGGCGCCGGCCGCCAGCCGCTCAGTGGTGAAGGCCTTGCCCTCCGGCGTACCGGCTCCGGTGAAGGCACCGGCCTTGTAGAGCTGGTAGGTCTTCTCCACATAGCTGTTCGTATGGCGCAGGTAGGCCAGATAGTCGTCAAACTCGTCCCCGATGACCCGCGGCTGCACCGGTATCTGCGATTGAAAGTCGCCGCGCACAATGTTCGCATGCACATAGGCCGTCTCGAACGCCGAGTGGATCTTGTGGTCGGTCGTGTAGCCGTTCGGGTTCGGGCCATTCCAGCCGTTGTACTGGATGGTGGTGTGCAGAGGCTGCGAGCCGTCGCCAACGTAATGGCTGAGCCAGCCGGTGTAGAAAATAATTGTCGACTCGACGATTCGCGTGTCCTGCTTGGCTGCTGTCTCCGTGCGGTATTCGCGGAAGGCGGCCTTCAGCCGCTCCCATACCTCGTTCGTCACATAGGGCTGCAGACCAGCCTTCTCCGGCGTAAAGTCGGCCGCCATATCGGGGTGCGTTTTCTGCGCGGCGTCGAGCGCGCGGATGTAGTCGTAACGCTCGCGCGGCAGCGGTCCCAGCAGGTCGGTCCATTCCAGGCTGATGAAGTGCTCAGGGGCCTGCGCGGCCACCAGCTCCGGCTCGGCATCGCTCTGCCGCCAACGCTCGTCCGGTTCCACGGTCATGTACTCGAGCGTGGCGATCGCCTGCGGCGTCTTCAGAAAGGCGGGCACGTCCGGCGGCAGCGTGGCTGCGGCAGCATGAACGATCATGCGATGACCGTCCGAACCCCAGGCGAAGGCCTGCGGCACGGCGAGCGCGGGAAGAAACGAAATTGCGGCGGCGAAGCGTAGAGTGCGGGAGAGATTCTTCATGCCAAAGTATATCCATAAAGGTAATAACTTACTTGACGAATCAAGTAGAAGGGAGGATGCTTGAATAACCGTGACAGGGCAGGAGATTTACGGAAGCGAGATAGCTTCCAGACCGTTGATGATGTTCTGAACGATGTTCGTGAGGCTTTGGAGCATGGGCATGAGAAAAGAGCCCTGCAAGACCGTCCCCTCGCCGAAAGTTATGCGCGTCACGGCTTGACCCTTATTTGCGATCTTGAAGTGAGGATGCCCCTCGAACCTTTGGCAAGCCATGTGCGGATTGACCACGAGCCAATCACCTATAGCAAATTCAACATCTCTCTCGTCTATCGCGCTAATCCCTCGAATGAGATGAAACTGTCTGTATGCAATCAAGAGCCTGTGTTTGTCTTCGATGTCGAGGTCATGGAGCCCGAGAATAATCTGTCCCTTTCCTCCTTCGTAGGCCTGTACGGTCTCCACCAGGAATCTCTTGACCTCTTCGCTGGCATTCTCTTTCAGGCCATTGACGGCAGCTTCAAAGTCATCACGGGATTTGCGGACAGGGAATTTCGTGAAGTCGTTAGGGATAACGACGGTTTGAAGCCAAGCGTGATCCAAAGCAGACCTAAGATTGTGGATTGCATCGCCGAGTATCAAGAGAAAAGAATCGGGGAACTGCTCAGCCGGAGAGATGCAGAGCGCATCGTCTCCGCTTTCAAGGTGAGTCTTGACCCGCAGATGGTGAGGGTGAGTATCAGCGAATGCCTGCCCTTTAGCCTGAAGGTCGTTAATGTGCTCTTTGGCCCGTTCTAACTTTAGTCGCGCACTACGAAAGTCGCTCGCCATTACGCCATATTACTGCGATTGCGCTATGATTTGCCTATGACTGAGAAGCAAAATTTCGACGCGGCGATGAAGAAGATACTGTCTGTATCGAAGACGGAATTGCAGCGCAGAATAGAAGCGACGAAGCGCAAGCCTAAGACCCGCGCTTCCCGCGTCCCTGCCGTTTCACGTTAGAGCGGTATTTCTCCCACCTTGCCGGTGACCTCGGCATAGGTCAGCCGCTTTCCTGCAATTTGCGACAGAGCCTTAGAGAAACGCTCCACAGGCTTCTGCTGGCGGTTGTTGTAACGGAATACCTGCTCATCAATGTAGCGGTCAAGGTGGAACGGCTCTACAGCAACGTAAGAGCCCTTTATGGTGCGCTTCAAGAGCGACCAGAAGTTCTCAATACCCTGAGTGTGGACGCGACCGTTGACGTACTGGTTTGCGTGGTTCACGGTGTCATGTACGAACCCCGCGAGATTTAGGTTCTGGTAGGACTTCCAGCCATCGGTAAAGACCTCGGACTTCTTGCCTACGTTGTCCATGATGTGAGAGCAAAGAGCCTCAGTCGCCACATTGGGTACTACCTTCGCGCGAATCTGGCGGGTGTTGCGGTCAAGGATGCCGACCACGGGAACCTGCTGTTTCTTGCCCTCACGTTTGCCGAGATGCCGGTTCTTAGGAATGCCGCCGATGAAAGTCTCATCCACTTCCACAGTGCCGCCCTCACCGCCGAGCTTAGGCATATCGGTAAAGTCGTCATGCAGGGCCAGCCGGAGCCTGTGCAGCATGAACCACGCAGACTTCTGAGTCACTCCAATGGCATCGGCGATCTCGTAGCTAGATACGCCGTTCTTGCAGTTCACTAGCATCCACGCTGCCATGAGCCACTTATCCAGACTGAGCGGGGAATCCTCGAAAATGGTGCCCACTTTGGCTGAGAACTGCCGTTTGGCGTGGCGGGACTTGCACTGCCACTTGAACTGGTTCTCCAGCCATGAAACGTCAGTGCGGCCACAGGTAGGGCATACCACGATGCCATCGGGCCAGCGCAGGGCGACCATGTACCGGACGCACTTCATGGGGTCAGAGAAGTAGAGGATTGCTTGCTGTAAGGTCATGTTTTTCATAGCAAAGACAGATTATCAACGCCATGTTGATTTGTCAAGTATATTATTACCTCCATAAAATTATGACAAGGACACTTGACATTTTCCCGACTACTATGTAATGCTTACTTGTCACTAAGGAAAGGACACATTACATGCTCGGTTGCAACCTCAAGAATCCCGCAATGCGCCACTATGTCATCCGGATTGTGATCGCGATGACTGTCTATGCCGCGCTTCTTCCCGCCACGATCGTCACGCTACAGCTCACCCATCCACAACGGGCGATCGTCCTTGCACTCTCCATACTGCCCTCCATTCCGATCATCGCTGTCCTTGTCATCGTCGGTCTCTATCTCAAGGAAGAGACAGACGAGTTCCAGCGGATGCTTCTACAGCAGTCGCTTCTCTGGGGTATGGGCTGCACGCTCGCGTTCATCTCCATCTGGGGATTTCTGGAGATGTTCGCGCATGTCCGGCATCTTCCTCTCTTTTACGTCTTTCCCATCTTCTGGCTCTTCGGAGGCATCTCCCGCGCTATCCAACGGACAAAGTACAGGAGCGGCGATGAATAACCGGCTCAAGGTCCTTCGCGCCGAGCGCAACTGGTCGCAGGCCGATCTGGCCGGGCGGCTCCAGGTCTCGCGGCAATCGGTCAATGCCATCGAGACAGGGAGGTTCGATCCCAGCCTGCCGCTTGCCTTTAAACTCGCGCGGCTTTTTGAGAGGCCCATCGAAGAGATATTCACGGATGAGGCTTAGGCCGCGCTGCGCTTCTGCTCTTTCCGCGCATTCAGCAGAACGATCTTCTTGCGCCGTATCTGCGATGCCTGCCAGAGATCGAAGTTCGTCTGCATATTCAGCCAGAACTCCGGCGATGTGCCAAAGGCCTCGCTCAAACGCAGCGCCATCTCGGCCGAGATGCCCGCGCGCCCGTGCAGAATGCGAGACAGGTTCACCCGCGTTGTGTCGAGATGACTGGCCAGAGCCGTTACAGAAAGCTCAGCCATGTACTCCCGCAGTATCGTGCCCGGATGAGCTGGATTGTGCATGCGCATAGTTCTCTCCTAGTGATAATCCTGATAGTCCACTACTTCAGCATCCGTTCCGTTGAAGCGAAACGTCAGCCGCCAGTTTCCATTCACCCATACCGACCAGTGTCCTGCCAGTTCGCGACTGAGCGAATGCAGCTTCCATCCCGGCACGGACATGTCCTCAGGCCGTGTCGCAGCATGAAGCGCGGTCAATTGCAGATTCAGCCGCTTGGCATGCGCAGGCTGGATGCCGGCCTTCGATCCCGTCCGGAAGAACTTTTCAAGGCCTGCGTGCCGGAAGCTCCTAATCACAAGCCATACTGTATACCGTAACAATACACTTTACAATAAAAATTTTCCTTGGGCCTCTGTTTTCCTCAACGAAAATTCACAATTCCCGCGCCAATCCAGCGGATTTGCTTGATAAACTGGAATGGATATGTCTAAGAAAAAAGAACTCCTCAACCGCCCCGTACAGCACATCGACATCGCGCAGCATAACGTGGTGCCGCTGGTCGACGCCATGAACCACATGGCCTACTCCTCACGCGATCTCGCCCGCGCCGCCAGCATCTACGAGATGATGCTCCGCGACACCGAGTGCGGCGTCATCCTCTGCCTGGCCGGCTCGCTCATCTCGGCCGGTCTGCAGAAGGTCGTCGTCGACATGGTCCGCAACAACATGGTGGATGCCATCGTCTCCACCGGCGCCAACATCGTCGACCAGGACTTCTTCGAAGCCCTCGGCTTCCGCCACTACATCGCCGGCGACGAGTACAAGTATGGCGGCGGCGACGCCGAGCTGCGCGAGCTGATGATCGACCGCATCTATGACACCTTCATCGACGAAGAAGAGCTCCGCATCTGCGACGAGACCACCGAGAAGATCATCAACGGCATGAAGCCCGGCGCCTACAGTTCGCGCGAGTTCATCCGCGAGATGGGCCGCTACCTGAAGGAGAACAAGCGCACGCCCCAGGCCGGCAACGCAGACTCCATCGTGC
>DATMLK010000133.1:0-3342 GCA_035570215.1 Acidobacteriaceae bacterium | reverse complement strand
AGGTGTGGTTTCGAAGGTTGCAGCAGCTGCGGCAGCGCGCTGGACCCAGGTGGCGTAGATGAAGTCGGATTTGCGTCGATCCCAGTCGGAGCGGGGCAGGACGTCGAGCTGTTCGACGGTGAGGTGAGGGACGTCCGCGGCGAGGGCGATGATTCCGGCGTCGCGGTCATTGCGATCGTAATTCTTTGAGAAGGCGGCACCGACTTGAGTGGCCCAGTCGCCGATGCGGATGGTGGGGAGGGTGTTGGGTTCTTTACCTTGCCATGCGGGGAAGTGGAGTTGCGAGTTGAGCCATGTGGCGGCGCGCGGTGTGACCCAGGAGGGGCGATGGCTGGCGCCGGGGTCGAAGTAATTGGTGAAGACGCCGCGGTCGGAGCCGTTGAGGGTGATGACGCGTTGGCGCAGATCGGCGAAGAAGTCGGGGCCGTGATGCGGGATGTCGACGACGGTGTCGGCGGTGCCGTTGATGATGAAGGTGTCGCCGCGGCGGGCGGCTAGGGTGAAGAGGACGGCGGGGCGGTCGCCGAGGAAGGCGAGCGAGCGGTAGGGTCCGCCCTGGCACATCATGACGTGGCTGAGGTCCCAGTAGCCGTTGGGGCCGTCGAGGTCGCCGCCGCCGACGAGAAGGACGGAGTGGATGCGCGGGTCGACGGCGCCGGTGAGCGATGTGATGAACGAGCCCATGGAGAAACCCATCATCGCGATGCGGTGGGGGTCGACGTCGTGGCGTGAGGCGAGGTAGCTGACGGCCTGCATGGCGTCGGTGATCATGAGGCCGCCCATGCGGCGCGGCATCGTTTCAGGGTTGACGATGAGCCGGTCGTGCTCGCCGGTGAAGTCCTTGTGGTCGTCGTTGCGCTCGCCTTCGCCGATGGGGTCGTAGGTGAGGACGACGGCGCCGGCGCGGGCGTAGAGCACGCCGGTGTAGTACGAGTACCAGGATGATTTGTCGGCACCGTGACCGTTGACGACGACGATTGCTGGCATGTGTGCGGCGGGCGCGAGTGTGGGACGGAAGACGTCGGCTGGAATGCGAAGGCCGTACGCGGTTGTGTAGATGACCTCGTCGAGGGTGACGCCGGGTGTGACTTCGCTTGATGAGACGGTTTGTGTTTCGAGCTTTGGGAGTGGGTCGGGGATGAAGAGCGTGCGGCGAATCTCGCGGCGCCAGCTGTTGATCTGCGCGCTGGTGGCGGGGTGTGGAGGAAGTGGTGGCTCGGCGGCGCCGATCATGGTTGCGGGTGGAGTGAGGTCGGGCTTACCCCAGCGGTTGTCGAGGAAGTCGAGATAGTGCTCCCAGTCGAAGGCGGTGACGTCGTGCTTGCCGGTGCGTTCGTGGTAGGCGACAAAGCCATCGAGGCCTATGGGGTGGTCGAGTTCGGGTTGTGGGGTGTCCGGCGCGAGCGCAGGTTTGCCGAGGAGTTTGTAGACGCGCGAGGCGCTGACAGCGGAGACCCACTCGCCCTTGGGATCGGACCACTCGTCGCCGACGGCGGAGCCGACGTAGAGTGGGCGCGGAGCGATGAGCGAGAGAAGGAGGTTGCCGTCGGCGGGGATGTCGGCGTCGTGACCGACCCACGTTGCGTAGTTGGGGCAGAACCAGTAGGGGAAGGAGTGCTGGAGGTGCGCGACGGTTTCGCCGAGAGCGCGGCGCTGGATGGACTGGCCGCCGTGGCCGCTCTCGTTGGAGAGCACGGCGGCGAAACGGGTGTCCTGTGCGGCGGCCCAGTCGGCGGCTTTGCCGAGGCGGCTGTGACCGGTGACGGCGATGTGTGCGGGGTCGACGTAGGCGTCGAGGACGAGGTAGTCGAGCGCGCGACTCAGGCCCCAGGACCAGAGGCCGATGGCTCCCCAGGCGTCGGGAGTTTTGTCGATGGGTCCGAAGAGATTGCGTGCGCTGTACTGGCTGGCGTTTTTGAAGTCGGGCTCGAGGTCGCCGTAGTAGGCGGTGGCAAAGCCGTAGCCGCGCGAGAGCAGCCTTTTGACTTGCCACTGATCGGCGGCGCGACCGCGGGTTTCGTCGGAGGGTGCGACGTGTTGTAGTTCAGTGGAGCCTTTGGGTTGGGTCCAGATGGGCGTGGGGAGGATGGCGGGGTCGTCGAGGACGGTTTGATTGCCGAGGAAGTTGAGGACGAGGACGACGGGCACGGGATGATGCGCGGCGGCTGCGGCGGCGGGGATGTAGAGGAGCAGGCGCAGGGTGTGCTGGGCTTGTGGGGATGGCGTGATGCCCGGTGCGGGCTCGAAGGTGAGATCGATCTGCTCGCGGACGGCGAGGCCGTTGAGTGCGTGCTCGTTGTGCTCAATGATGCGTGCGTGGGTGATGGCGTTCTTCGCTGCGTCGGGCGTGCGGCCGAAGATGTTGTCCTCGAAGAGGCGGAGGATCTCGGGGCGGCGTTGAGTGAGCCATTGCTGCGAGGTGGTGACTGCGTGGCCGTCGGCGAGGCGTAGCGGGTCGAGCATCGTGTAGGGCGGGATTTTGGATTCGTCGTAGTTGTAGCCGGGGATGTGCTGGGCGCGGGCAGTGGTGACGATGAGGAGAAGCGAGAGGGCGAGGAGAATGGTGCGGCGGGCTATGGCCATCGGTGGTCTCTGATTTTCATTTTTATGCTTTTTGGAGGTGAAATGGAAAACTCGGATGATGAAATGATGGTTGACAGCCGTGGACGCAAGATCGAGATACTAACGAGGCTGAGGTGAGATTGAGTAGGCGAGCGTTGGTGCGTGCGGGTGTTACGGCGATGATGCTGGGCGTTGCGGGGCTTCGCGCACAGCAAGTGGCAGTGCTGCCTGAAGCGAAGTCGGCGACGCAAGGTGTGGCGGAGCGATTCGAGTTTGCGAGCGATGGGCCGATGGGGCCGGGCTGGACGCGGCCGGATGCGATTGCGCGCGTGTACTTCAAGGGTGAACTCCCGGCGCTGTTCACGCGGACGCTGCAACTGGATGGCGAAGTGCCGGAGCGGTCGAGGTTGTCGTGGATCTTTACGGGGCCGCATGCGGGGATGACGGTGGAGTTGACGAGCTCGAAGGTGCGGTTGACGGAGAGATTTTATGACTCGACGGCGTTGGGTGGTGGAGGGAACTATCCAGACAAGACGGTGCGCGAGGTGGAACAGCAGTATGTGGGGCATGCGCGTGAGCTGACGGTGGTGGTGGATGCGCATCTCGCGGTGACGGTGCTGCTGAATGGAGAGCGAGTGCTGGTGGCTCCGCTACTGTTTGATTTGACGCGGCAGCAGTTGATGTTTTCCGGGCCGCGGAATGAACACCTGACGCTCGCGGGTGCTCTGCTGGCAGAGACGACGCAGGACGCGACGATCGCGGTAGATGCGACGAAGGTGC
>DATMLK010000132.1:0-8436 GCA_035570215.1 Acidobacteriaceae bacterium | reverse complement strand
ACCAGGCTTTCGAGCAGCGGCGGCGACTGGGCCGATCCGGTGAGGATCGCGCGCAGCAGCATGAAGTTTTCCTTCACGCTCCAATCCTTCGCGGTGCCGAGTTCGCGCAACGCGGCATCGATCGCTTCCGTGTTCCACGTGGAACCTTCGAGCGCGGCCAGCTGGTCTGCGGCAAATACCAGCGTTTCGTCCAGCGTGCGCTTCTTCGGCAGAAAGAGATCCTGCGGCGGCAATACATCGTCGCGGAAGAAGAAGCCGGTCATGTCGCCGAACTCGCTGAGCGTGTTCACGCGCGGCTGCATGAGCGCGGCAATGGCCTGCAGGTATTCGTCGGAGAAGATGGTGCTGCGCAGCGCGGCGTAGAAATCGGCAGGCGAAAGCTTGCGGATGTACTCGCCGTTGAGCCACTTCAGCTTCACCTGGTCGAAGACCGGGCCGCCGAGCGAGATGCGCTTGAAGTCGAACTTCTCCAGCATCTCGCTGAGCGAGAAGATGTCGGCCTCCTTGGTATTCAAGCCCTGGCTGACGATCTCCTGCTCGGTGGCCGCGGCCATGCCGCCGCCCATCAGGCCGAGGAAGTTGAGCATCGCCTGCGGCAGGTAGCCGGCCTGCTGGTAGTAGACGAGCGAGACCGGGTTTTTGCGTTTCGAAATTTTTGACTTGTCGGCGTTGCGCAGCAGAGGCATATGCCAGAAGCGCGGCAGCTCCCAGCCGAAGGCCTTGTAGAGCAGAACGTGCTTGGGCGTGGACGAGATCCACTCCTCGGCGCGGATGACGTCAGTGATCTCCATCAGGTGATCGTCGACGACGTTGGCGAGGTGGTACGTCGGGAAGCCGTCGGACTTGAGCAGCACCTGGTCGTCCACGTTGGCGTGGTCGAAGGTGATCTCGCCGCGCAGCTCGTCGCGGAAGGTGGTGGAGCCCTCCGGAGGCACCGCCATGCGGATGACGAACGGACGATTTTCCGCGAGGTACTGCTTCTCCAGCTCCGGCGTAACGTGGTGCGCGGCGCGAACATAGCGCGGCGGCAGCTTGGCGGCCTTCTGCTTCTCGCGCTCGGCTTCCAACTCTTCGGCGGTGGCGAAGCTGCGGTAGGCGGAGCCATTATCCAGCAGCACCTGCGCGTACTTGCGATAGATCTCCGTGCGTTCGGACTGGCGGTAGGGGCCGTGCGGGCCGCCAACGTCGGGGCCCTCGTCCCACTGGAGGCCGATCCAGCGGAGGGCGTCGAAGATCATCTGCTCTGAACTCTCTACAAACCGGGCGCGGTCGGTATCTTCAATGCGCAGCAGGAACTTGCCGCCGCGCTGGCGCGCGAAGAGGTAGTTCAGCAGGCCGATGTAGGCGGTGCCGACGTGCGGGTCGCCTGTGGGGCTGGGCGCTATGCGCGTGCGGACGGGGCGGGAGTTTTCTGTCGTTGTCATGTGCTCTTTGTTAAAGCTACAGCATTAGTCCAAATCATCTTTAAGCACAGTTCTTGACCCAACTTTTACAAAGGCGTCTGGGTTGAAGTTAGGGCATATATTGCATCCGTGCTGCACGCCGGAAGCCTGAATCTGGTCTTGAGGTGTGGAAGGATGATTTTTTTGAAATTGAAATCTGTAGCGCAAAAGCTTACATGGAAACGCATAGAGGTCTATTTCAACTTCCGACTTAGGCTTTGGCTCATCAAAGCTAATCGAGAATGACATGCTCATATCCTGAACAACTTCAACAAAAGGGTCGTCGATTACGGAGAAGCAATAAGCTTGCGTATCTCGGCAAGCGCATGAATTCAGAAAGCAAGATATGACCTCGGCAATGCGGTATCCGCTTTGCACCATCTGTCCGCGGGAAAAGAATAAAGTTCCTTTCCATCCCCCGATATATCCCAGTACTGCCTGTGCTCGTCCTGCGTCTGCCTGATTCTTGGCAAAGACAGCGACGTGCATTGGCTTGCCGTTCATCTCCATCATGGAATATTGCTGAGCGCCTTGAGCAATGGTTACCGCGAAGGGGTAGTTTTTTGAACTGCTCTTCGGAAAGACAACAACAAGCAAAGCATCCAAAGATGCTTCAAAGGGGTCAATTGTCGCGAGCCTTTGGTTTGTAGTCGTGAGTTCGTTAGTCACAACTTGACCTCTAGGTAATGTCGTCGGTATCAAACGTTGGCCGTTTGCGCTTCAGGCCTGTGCCCAGTGGTTCTTCCCCGACGAGGCTCTTCACCACGGAGTCCATCTCGGTCTGGCTGCTGTCGTCGAGATCAGCCACGGCGGTCATACTCTCCAGGCCGCTTGCCGCGTCAATGGATTCAAGCAGCACGGTACAGTGCGCGACGACGGTGTTGTCCTGGGTGAGGCCTTCGGGCGTCTTGGCCTTGATGCCGACGTCGCCGGGCCTGACCTGGAGCAGCTCGGCCACGCGCTCGCGGATCTCGTTGGCGATGGGCACGATCTTGGGCGCCATCAGGATGAGCACCGTATCGATGTTGACGATGCGGTAGCCGGCGGTGGCGACCTCTTCGAGCGCTGTCTTCAGAAAGATGGTGGAGTCGGCGTTCTTCCAGCGCGGGTCGCTTGGTGGAAAGAAGGTGCCGATATCGCCGGCGGAAACGGCGCCGAGCAGGGCGTCGGTGATGCAGTGCAGCAGGACATCGCCGTCGGAGTGGCCGGCGAGGCCGGAGTGGTGCTCGATCTTCAGGCCGCCGATGACCAGCGGCACGCCGGGTTTGAAGGCGTGGGAGTCCCAGCCGTAACCGATTCGCATGCTCATAGATTCATTCCTTGCACAATCGTACAGCGTTCGAAGAAAAGCTCACCACGGATTTTAAATGCGACACGGATTACGTTATAGCTTTCCACGCAACAACTTGCGTTCATTATCGAAGACAAATCTTTTAAATTGCGGCTTTGGGCCGAAGTTGCAGAGGAGGCCAACCTCTAGCGGTGTCGCTTTAAGGTAGTGCAGGATCTGGCCTTCGTGTGATTTTTCCAGCGCATTCAGGGATTTCAGTTCAAGCAAGACGGTGTTATTCACTATCAGATCGGCGCGAAAATCCCCCACCTTTGTGTTGCGAAAGTAGACCGGAATGGGAACTTCCATTGCGACTTCATAACCGCGTTGCTGAAGTGCCAGACTCATGGCATTACGGTAAACCGATTCCAAAAAGCCGTTGCCAAGTTCGTTATAGACCTCATAGAAGACAGAAAGAATCGCATCCGTCAGCTCGGAGTGTTTTCCTTCGAAACGAGTGGTTTTATCCGCGTTCATCCGTATTTTTGTTTTTAATCCGTGGTGAGTTTTGTTTTTACTGCTTCAGGTAAAACTCTGCGAGTTCGAGGTCGCCCGGCTGCGTGATCTTGAAGTTTCTTGCGGAGCCCATGACGACCGCGACTTCGATCCCAGCCCGTTCCAGGATGCTGGCCTCGTCGGTGCCGAGGAAGCCGTCGGCCTCGGCTTCGGCGAGGGCCTTCTGCATCAGCCCGAAGCGAAAGCCCTGCGGGGTCTGCGCCTGCACGATGCGTTCGCGCGGAATGGTGGAGGTGATGATGGCGCCGTCGGCGGTGCGTTCCACCTGCTTAATGGTGTCGACAGCGGGCAATGCGACGATGGCTGCGCCGTGCTTCGCCACGGCGTCGATGGTGCGTTCGATGGTGGTGGGATCGATCAGCGGGCGGACGGCGTCGTGGACCAGCACGATGTCGTCGCCGGCCGCGTGCAGAGCGGCCAGGGCGTTGGCCACGGAGTGCTGGCGGTTGTCACCGCCTTCCACGACGCGGACCCTGGTGAGCTTGTACTCGGAGACCTGGGCCTCTGTCCGTTCGATCTCATTCTTGCGCACGGCGACGACGATCTGAGCAACACGCGGTACGGAAGAGAAGGCCTTCAGGCTGTGGACGAGCACAGGCAGACCGGCGATGGTGAGGAACTGCTTCGGAGCGTTGGGTGCGGCACCGCCGGCTGCGGCCATGCGTGTGCCGAGTCCGGCGGCGGGGAGGATGGCGAAAACTTTCATAGGGACAAATCATATAGCTTTCCGGGCGCACGACGGGACGCACGACATAAGATAGGCGTGATGGCCGCAAAGAAAAATCTCGCATTCGATCGCGCGTTCTTCCATCCAGGGGAGCGCGTGGCCGTGGCCGTCTCCGGCGGTGCGGATTCGGTCGCGTTGCTGCTTGCCCTGCATCATGCAAACCATGAGCAGCGCAATGGCCGCGCGGTGGGGTTGGGGATCGGATTGAGTGCTGTGCATGTGCACCACGGCATCCGCGGAGCCGAGGCCGATGCCGATGCGGAGTTTGTGCGGGCGCTGTGCATGAAGCTGGATCTGCCGCTGCATCTGCACCGGGCTGACGTGCCCGCGCATGCGAAACGACACGGTGAGACGATGGAGGAGGCCGCGCGCAACGTGCGTTATGCGGTCTTTCGCGAGATTTGCGTGAGTGGCGTGGCAGAGACGATCGCCACCGCGCACACGCTCTCCGACCAGGCGGAGACGGTGCTGATGAAGCTGCTGCGTGGCGCGTGGACAGAGGGGATCAGCGGCATTCATCCGGTACTGGAGTTGGCGCCAAAGGGAAGAGTGGTACGTCCGCTGCTGGGAGTAACGCGCGAAGAGATCGAGGTATTTCTAAATGCGCAGAACCAGCCATGGCGCGAAGACGCGAGCAATGCCGATGCGGCGTACACCCGCAATCGCATCCGGCATGAGCTGTTGCCGGCGCTGCGGGCGGAAAATCCGAAGCTGGACACGACGCTGGCCAATCTGGCCGAGGTGGCCCGCGCCGAGCAGTCGCACTGGCAAGGGGAACTGGTGCGGTTATTGCCTCAGGTGTTAATCCCGGGGCGGCCTGCGCGTGGCGGCGGACGGGCAACCGGCGCGGAGCTGCGCGGCTCGGCGTACGTGGCGATCGAGCTGGAGCGGCTGCGCGGCATGAGCCTGGCGCTGCGGCGGCGGGTGTTTCGGGCGGCGGCAGAGAGTCTTGGAGCGTCGCTCAACTTTGCGGCAGTGGAGCGTATTCTCGCTCTATGCGCAATTGATAACAAAGGAGTTACTGGGATGGAGCGGCCAGCCACCGGCAAAGGTGCACTGCATCTTGAAGGCGGTTTGAGGGCGGAGCGTTCTCTGCGGGAGCTGCGGCTCTTTCTGACTGAAGCAGGCGAGTCCGAGGCGTAAAGGTTCTTTGGGGGATCGCCGTCCGCCGGCTAAGTCCGTGCATCTTCAGGAAATAGAATCTTTTTTGGTGTTACGAGCGTAATAACACCAAAGTTAGGCGTGGATCTCAGGATTTCCTGAGAATCTTTTGCGCAAAGAGTAGAATCTATAGGTACTAATCCCGGGCACTTTGCTTGCTGTTTTGTTTCGGCAAAGAGTGCCAGTCTGTAACAATTTGCACATGTATTCCGTCCAAGCAAGACGGATGCCGCTACCCTTCCGCAGTTGGGAGGTACCGGCAAAGAGAGGAAGCCTCCATTGAACTCTGCGTTGAAACAAGTCCTGATCTGTATCCTGGTCATCACCGGCCTCGTATTCATGTGGCAGTACATGGTCAAGAGTGGCGCGGGTGTCGGCCACGAGAGGCAGATCAACATCTCCGAGCTGATGAACGACGCTGACGCGGGCAAGGTCAACGACGTCACAGTGAACGGCAACGAGGTCACCGGCCACGACAAGGGCGGCGACAAGGACGGCTTCCACGCCATCATTCCCGCGGGCTACAACAGCCTCTATGACGTTCTGCGCAAGGACGGCGTGAACATCGCGGTGAAGGACCAGCAGGGCAACGCATGGCTCAGCATCCTGATGCAGTTCCTGCCGCTGGTGCTGGTATTCGGCGTCTTCCTGTTCATGATGCGGCAGATGCAGTCCGGCGGAAACAAGGCGATGAGCTTCGGCAAGAGCCGTGCCCGCCTGCTCTCCATGCAGCAGAAGAAGATCACCTTCAAGGACGTCGCCGGCGTGGATGAGGCGAAGGAAGAGCTGAAGGAGATCATCGAGTTCCTGCGCGAGGCGCAGAAGTTCCAGCGGCTGGGCGGACGCATCCCGAAGGGTGTGCTGCTCGTCGGGCCTCCGGGCACCGGCAAGACGCTGCTGGCGCGCGCCGTGGCCGGCGAGGCGAACGTTCCGTTCTTCTCGATATCCGGATCGGATTTTGTGGAGATGTTCGTGGGCGTAGGCGCAAGCCGCGTGCGTGACCTCTTCGAGCAGGGCAAGAAGAATGCCCCCTGCATCATCTTCATCGACGAGATCGATGCTGTAGGCCGCCATCGCGGCGCCGGACTTGGCGGCGGACACGATGAGCGCGAGCAGACGCTGAACCAGCTTCTGGTGGAGATGGACGGCTTTGAATCCAACGACGGCGTGATCCTCGTTGCCGCGACCAATCGTCCGGATGTTCTGGATCCCGCGCTGCTGCGCCCCGGCCGCTTTGACCGCCGCGTGATCGTGGGCAGGCCTGACGTGCGTGGCCGCGAAGAGGTTCTGCGCGTGCACTCGAAGAAGGTGCCGATGGCCGACGACGTGAACCTGAACGTGCTGGCTCGTGGAACCCCGGGATTCAGCGGCGCCGACCTGGCGAACATGGTGAATGAGGCGGCGCTGGCCGCGGCGCGCCACAATCGCAAGGCCGTGCACATGTACGACTTTGAAGTGGCAAAGGACAAGGTGCTGATGGGCGCTGAGCGCAAGTCCATGCTGCTGACCGATGAGGAAAAGCGCGTTACTGCGTATCACGAAGCTGGTCACGCTTTGGTCGCCGCCCTGCGCGATCACGCCGATCCTCTGCACAAGGTCACGATCATTCCGCGTGGCATGGCGTTGGGCGTCACGATGCAGCTTCCTACGGACGACAAGCACACCGTCACCAAGGACTATCTGGAGACGCAGCTTGCCATCCTGATGGGCGGCCGTTGCGCTGAAGAGATATACCTCAAGCAGATGACGACCGGTGCCGGCAATGACATCGAGCGAGCATCCGAACTGGCGCGGAAGATGGTGTGCGAGTACGGTATGAGCCGGCTGGGTCCGCTGACCTTCGGCAAGAAGGAGGAGCAGATCTTCCTGGGCCGCGAGATCGCACAACACCGCGACTTCTCGGAGGAGACAGCCCGACAGATCGACAGTGAGGTGCGCAGCCTGGTGGATTCCGGTTATCAGTCGGCGTACAGCATCCTGGATCAGAATCACCCGATCATGCACCGGCTGGCGACGGCTCTGCTGGAGCGCGAGACAATCGATGCGAACGAGATCAAGATGCTTATCGAAGGTCGCGAGCTGCCCCCGCTCAATCCGCCGTCGAATGGCTCGGCCAGCGGCGATCCGGAAGTGAAGGTGCTCAAGCCGGAACCAGGCCGCGCACCGGGCTTCCCGGAAGGCAGCCCGTCACCGGCATAACAACCTTGTTAGACCTGCAACCGGACGGCCACCCTGTGTGGCCGTCTTCTTTTGCACGCCAGCCACTCTGCGAGAATAAGCCCAGCATGCGCCGCATCCTTCGATTGCTTTCCCCCTCACCCTTCTTGTTGTTCGCGATGGGTTGCGGCTACCACACCGTGGGCTCGGCGGCACATATCCCGGAGGATGTGCACACCATCGTGGTGCCATTTTTCCAAAATCGTACGCAGTTCTCGCATACAGAGGTCGCGCTGACCCAGGCGACGGTGCATGAGCTGAACACACGTACCAAGTTCCGTGTGCTGCCCCGCGAGGAAGCCGGCGATGCGGATGCCGTATTGAAGGGCACTGTCCTGAGTGAGACGATTGTGCCATACACCTACAACGTAACCAGCGGCCAGTCTTCGAGCTACATGATCACGCTGACCGCGAGCGTATCGCTGACCGACCGTGATGGGCGGGTGCTCTACCGGCACGACGGATACATCTTTCATCAGCAGTACGAAGCCACCTCGGACCTGGGCACATTTGTGCAGGAAGATTCCCCCGCCATGGCGCGCCTCTCCAGGGACTTTGCCCAGTCGCTGGTGAGCGATATGCTGGAGTCCTTCTGAGCGCCATACGACAATACTGGGGCCGCACGCATGGCTAGCGGGCTGCGCAGCTTCGCATCCTCGGACCGCTTTGTTGCGGAGATCGAAGCATCGCGCCCGGGCGGTCCGCTGCGGCCGGGATACGTGTTGCTTGGCGATGAAGCGTATCTCTATGAGCGATGTCGCCGGGCGATTCTGGATACGCTGGTCGATCCCCACGGCGGAATCCAGATGCGGGATTTCGCGCTGGCCGAGATCGATCTGGCCGAGACGAACATCTTCGAAGCACTCGATCGCGCGCAGACGCCTTCGTTGATGGCACCCTTCCAGGTGCTCTTTCTACGCAATATCAAGACGCTTTACGGCCGCGGTGCGAAGAAGGATGAATTCGCCGCGCTGGACGCCTACGGGCGCTCGCCGAACCCGCAGGCACTGCTCGTCTTTGTTGCGGATCATCTGCATCTTCCT